>NZ_CP012070.1:1602395-1922875 GCF_001189535.1 Arsenicicoccus sp. oral taxon 190 | reverse complement strand
GAGCCCCAGGCCGAGCGCGGCGTAGGCGGCGAGGTAGTCCGTGAGCGCCATGACCTCCGCGAGCCGCAGCACCGGGTGGTCCTGCTCGCTGGTCACCTCGTGCACCCGGACCCCGGCCTCGCGCGCCTCGACCAGGACGGTGTCGGCGAGGACGCCCTGGCCGGGTGGCACCCCGGGGCCCTGCTCGCGGAGCACGAGGAGCCCGAGCGGCGGGGTCTCGGGCGCGTCCAGGAAGGGGTCGGCGAAGATGTCCCGGCCGCCACCGCCCACGCCGCCCACGCCGCGCACGCCGTGGCCCACGCTGCCCACGCCGCGGCCTGCGGCCGCGGTGTAGGGGCCACCGAAGGTGGCGACGACCTGGGAGGCGTTGTCGGGCAGCGCCCCCGGCATGGCGGGGATCCGCGCGGTGCGGGCGAGGGCGGACGCGGCGCGCCGGGCGGCGGCGCCCATCAGCGGCCCGTCGCCGAGGACCAGCGGCACGGTCTCCACCAGCTGGGCTGCGGCGACCTTGGCAGGGTTGACGAAGCTCTCCGAGGAGGGGCGGCAGGCCTCGGCCTGGGCGTCGAGGACGTCGGCCAGCCGGGCGACGACCGGCGGCTCGAGGTCGACCACCCCGACGGACGCGCAGGCCCGCAGCACCGGGGTCAGCATCGCCCACGTGGAGGTGCGGGACGCGACCACGCCCGCCGGCACGGGGACGTGCACGCCGCGGGCGCGCAGCGTCACCTCGGCCAGCGGTGACTCCGCCGCACCGACCGTCACCAGCTGCGCCCCGCGCCGCGCAGCCTCGGCCGCCAGCATCACGGGGCCGGGGGCCCGACCGGACAGGGACACCGCGACCACGAGGTCGAGCGGGCCCACCCACGCGGGCAGCGGGCCGGTCGCCCGGTGGGTGACCGGGACGGGGCCGTGGGCCTCCGCGAGCACGGCGAGGACGTCACCGACGACCGCGGACCCACCGAGGGCGCACACCAGGACGGCACGCGGCCGGTCCTCGCGCTCGAGCCGGGACAACCCGGCCTCGTCGGCCAGGGTCACCGACTCGCGCACCTGCGCGCCCGCCGTGGCGAGCGCGCGCAGGTAGTCCCGGGAGTCGAGCCGGCGGATCTCCTCACCGTCGTCGAGGAGCCGCTCGTCGATCTGGGGCATCAGGGCCTCCTCGGTCAGCGCCGGCACCCGGCGGGGTCGCGCGGGTGCCACCTCGTCACAGGGGGCGCGCCTCGTCCATGAGCAGCACGGGGATGCCGTCGACGACGGGGAAGGCGACGCCGAGCTCGGGGCACTGCAGCTCGGGGCCGTCGGGGCCCTCGGCGTCGACGAGGCGGTGCTCGCCTCCCGGGGAGCGCAGGATCTCGCGCAGCCAGGGCTGGATCTGGGACGGCTGGGTGGTCTCGGACATGCTCATGCCTCTCCTCGGATGATGGCCAGGACCTCGTCCCGGACCTGCTCCATGGTCTCCTGGTCGGACGCCTCCACGTTGAGGCGCAGCAGCGGCTCGGTGTTGCTGGGCCGCACGTTGACCCACCAGGTGCGGCCGTCGCCGTCGGCCTCGTGGGTCGCCGTGAGGCCGTCCAGCTCGTCGACCCGCAGGCCCCGCTCGCCGGCCCAGCGGCGGACCTGGTCGGTGCGCCCGGCCTGGTCGGCGACGGTGGAGTTGATCTCGCCGCTGGCCCGGTAGCGGTCGTAGCGCGCGACGAGCGCCGAGACGACGTCGTCCTGCTCGCCCAGCGCCGCCAGCAGGTACATCGCGGCGAGCATCCCGGTGTCGGCGAACCAGAAGTCCTGGAAGTAGTAGTGGGCCGAGTGCTCACCCCCGAAGACCGCGCCGTGCTCGGCCATCTGCGCCTTGATGTAGGAGTGACCCACCCGGGTGCGCACCGCCCTCGCCCCCAGCTCGGCGATCAGCTCGGGGACGGCGCGGGAGGTGATGACGTTGTGGACGAAGGTCAGCTCGGCGGGCTCGGCGCCGGCGGCGACGGCGCGGCGGGTCTCGCGCTCCACGATGAGGCCGGTGACCGCCGACGGGCTGATCGCCCGCCCCTGCTCGTCGACCGCGAAGCAACGATCAGCGTCCCCGTCGAAGGCCAGCCCCAGGTCGGCGCCCTGCTCGACCACGGCGCGCTGCAGGTCGACGAGGTTGGCCGGCTCCAGCGGGTTGGCCTCGTGGTTGGGGAAGGTCCCGTCCAGCTCGAAGTAGAGCGGGACCACCTCGAGCGGCAGCGCCGGCAGCCCGGCGGCGTCGCCGAGGACCGCGGGGACCGTGAGGCCGCCCATGCCGTTGCCGGCGTCGACGACGACCCGGATCGGGCGGGAGCGCCGCGGCCGGGAGAGGTCGACCAGCCCGCGCAGGAAGGCGGCGTAGTCGCGCAGCAGGTCCTGCTCGCGGACGGTGCCGGTGGCGGTGGGCGCGGCCTCGGTCCGGGTGTCGTGGGCCTCCCCGTCGAGGTCGGCCTGTGCGAGGTCCCGGATCTCGGCGAGCCCGGAGTCCTGGCCGACCGGTCGGGCGCCCGCGCGGCACAGCTTGATGCCGTTGTATGCCGCCGGGTTGTGGCTCGCCGTGAACATCGCTCCGGGCAGCCCGAGGTGGCCGGACGCGAAGTAGAGACCGTCGGTGGAGCACAGCCCGATCAGCGTCACGTCCAGCCCGTGCTGAGCCGCGCCGTCCGCGAACGCGCGGGACAGCTCGGGCGAGGACGGCCGCATGTCGTGACCCACGACGATGCCGTCGGCGCCGTCCGGGAGCGCCACGACGCGGGCGAAGGCCGAGCCGATCGCCCGCGCCACCCGGGCGTCGAGCTGCTGCGGCACGAGGCCGCGCACGTCATACGCCTTGACGAACTGGGACAGGTCGGTGCGAGAGGTCACGCGGGGAGCCTACCGGGCGGGACGGGGCCGGGAGCGGTGCTCAGCGGGACTCGTCGGCGACGGCGCCCTGGCGGGGCGGGGCGTCGGGCGCGGTCCGAGTCGCGGTCCGGGTCTCGGTCCGGGTCTCGGCCTCGGTCCTGGGCTCGGCGCCAGTGCCGGGGTCCGTGTCGGCATCGCTGCCGGCATCGCTGCCGGCAGCGGTGTCGGCGTCGCGCAGCACCCGCAGGTGACCTCGGCGCCCCACCTCGACCGCCGACACCTCGCCGACGGGCCGCTGCACCCGGGCGGACAGCTCGCGGGCGGCCGGGGAGACCTCCCGCGAGGCCACGACGGTGCGGCGGGCGGTGGCCGGCGGGTCGGCAGGGTCGTCCGCGGGCCGCGCGGTCTGCCGGGGCCGTCGCACCGCCTCGGCGATCGCCACGAGCTCGTCGGGCGCGGCCTCCGGCTCGGCGAACTCCGGCACCAGCCGCACGACCTCCCACCCGCGGGGCGCGGTCAGGCGCCGCGCGTGGTCGGCGCACAGGTCATAGGAGTGCGGCTCGGCGTGGGTCGCCAGCGCACCGAGGACGATCTGCGAGTCCGCGTAGACGTAGGTCAGCGTCGCGACGGCGGGCCGGCCGCAGGGCGTCTTGGAGCACAGGCGGGGGACGGTCACGGAAGGGCACCTTAGTCCGCGTCGCGGGTGGCTGCCATCGGCGCGCCGTAGGGTGATGTCGTGAGCACCAACCCGTTGGAGCGTCCCCGCCCGTCCGGCGCCCGGCGCGTCGCGCGCGACCGTCGCGGCCGAGGCCGTCGCGGGCCGCTCGCCTGGCCCCCGGTGCCCGAGATGCTGTCGCGCGAGGACCGGTTCGACCAGCTGGTCCTCGACGCCGTGGAGCGCGTCGCCCCCCGCGCCTCGGGCCGGCTCGACGACGTGGAGGTGGCGGTCGAGCTGGTGCCCGGCGGCGACGTGCTGGTCTCGGCCGAGCAGCAGGGCACGATCCCGCTCGGGCACGCCCGGGCCGCGCAGGGCCGTGGCCGCTCGCGCATCGTCGTCTACCGCCGGCCCGTGGAGAGCCGCGCCCAGGGCACGGCCGAGCTCGGCGCCCTGATCGACATGGTGGTCGTGGAGCAGGCCGCTGCGCTGCTCATGATGGCGCCGGAGGACCTGGACCCCGACTACGACCCAGGGCCGGCCTGAGCAGCGCCGGAGGGGGCGGGGTCAGCGGTCGGGCGTGACGGCATACGGGACCGTCGCCTGCGGGCGCGTCACCAGGGGGGCGATCGTCACCAGGCCGCCCGGCGCCTCCGTGACGACCGCGGCCCGGACGCCGCCGGGGCCCGGGGTGACCCAGACCGACCGGGCGTCGCCGAGGTCGATGCTCACGGCGCTGCGGGAGGGCAGCGGCACGGGCCGCGGGGCCGCGCGGCCCGCGGCGTCGACCAGGGTGACCGTGGCCGTCGTGGGCGAGGCGCCCGGGTTGCTCAGCGCGAGCCGGTGGGTCAGGGCCCCCTGGGCCGGGCGCGCGAGCGGCAGGCCGGTGAGTCCGTCGAGGGGTGCGGTGGCCGGGACCCACGCGAGGTCGTGCACCGGCGCCGCCACGGAGCCGCCGCCCGCGGGCCGCTGGCCGTCGGCCCGCCCCACATATCCCGCTGCCGCGACCGGCACCGAGGCCTCGACCTGCACCGCATAGCTGCCCGCGGGCAGGGCCGGCAGCCCGAGGTCGGCGGTCGCGCCACCGCGCACGCGTCGGCGCAAGACCTCGACGGGGGCCGGGCCGGTCGGTCCGAGGACGGTCACCCGCAGGTCCGCGTCGCGGTCGCCGGGGACGGCCACGCGGACGACGGCCGGGTCGGCCTCCCCCGCGACGGCAAGACCCGGCACGACGAGCAGGCGGTCCGGCGCGACCGCCACCATCACGTCGTCACCGCCCCGGGGCACGATGCCGTCGAGCCACCCGTCGTGCATCACGGCATGGACCGTGCCGCCGCGGGCCACGAGGTGCGCCGCGGGGGCGGGTTCGGACCCGTCGAGCGCGTCCAGCAGCACGACGGTCCGGCCGCGCGGCTGCACCACGATCCCCTGCCCGGCGACGCCGATCACCGGCCCGCGAGTGCCGTGGAGGGTCACGTCGACCGTGACCGCCGTGTCGTGCGGGTTGGTGAGGACGAGGTGCTCCTGGCGCCCCGCCTGCCCAGACCCGCCGAGCAGCCAGGCGTCCGCGACGGGTTCGCTGCAGGGCACCGAGCTGAGGCCGGCGTGCTCGCCGGTCGGCACCAGGGTCTGCTGGACGGCGGTCACGGTGGGGGCGAGTCGACCGTCGGCCCGCACCAGCGCCGAGGCGGCGCCGGCGACGGTCGCGGGCACCACGTCCCCGGGGGCCGTGGTGCGGCCGAGCTCCTGCCCGCCGGCGCTCGCGGTGATCGCGATCGTGCCGGTCGGCCGGGTGGCGGGCACGGCCCCGGCGACCCCGGCCGGGGCGGCGGTGGCCGCCAGCGTCGCAGGCGCCACGTCGGTCACGGGGAGCCCCGGGACCCCGAGCGTCTCCGGGCCGGGGCAGACGAGGGTGCGGCTGGTGATGGGCACGCTGCGGCCCTGCTCGGCGGAGCCGCCGACCTGGGGCGACCCCGCGACGAGCCACCGGGTGTCGGTGGTGGTGGCGCCGGCGACGAGCGCCGCGCCCACCACCGTGACCCCGAGGACCCGCAGCACCCCGCCGCCCCTCATCGGACGACCTCCCCGCCGGGCCGTCGCCGCACCCCGAAGGGCAGCGCCAGCACCACCGTCAGCAGCAGGGACACGGCCTGCGCCAGGCTCCACAGCCGGTGGGCGGGGTGGGGCGTGATCGTCACGTGTCGCGCTCCCTCCGGGAGGTCGTATGCCGCCAGCCCCGCCGCCTCGCGGACCGCCGTCTCGCGGCCGTCCACGCGGACGGTGGCGGTGTCGCCCCAGCCGGGGGCCTGGGCGACGACGATGCGCCGGGCGCCGGCGGGCAGGTCGGCGTCGACGCGGGGTCCGCTGCCGCGGACGGGCACGGTGCCGACGGGGGCACCGTCGGCGTCGACGGCCCGGACCAGGGAGACGGGGACGGAGACGGGAGCGCCGGCGGTCGCGCCTGGGGTCGTCCCGCCGGCGGCAGTCGTCCCACTGGCGGCAGTCGTCCCACTGGCGGCGGTGGCGCCGCGGCGGGGGGTGACGCGCCACAGCGGCGGCCCCTGGGCATCTCCCACCCGCGAGAGTCCCGGCGTGGTGTCCAGGCGCGAGGCGATCGCCGTCGGTGCGGGGTCCAGCCCGACGAAGGCGATCCCCATGCTCGCCAGCCGGTCCGCCACCGGGACGGCCGCGCCGTCGTCACCGGTCACGAGCGACGCGGCCACCTGGGTCACCGGCGTGAGGTCGACGACGGCCGGCAGCTCCCGGGCGATGGCCCCTGGGTCCCCGGGGGTGAGGTCGTGGACGACGACGCGCCCGTCGGGCCGCAGCGCCAGGTATCGCCCGGCGAAGGCGCTCTCCGCGGCGTCCTTCGCCACGGCGGGGACCCGCAGCGGCGCCACGTCCAGGTGGTCATCGAGGCGTTGCAGCCCCAGCCAAAGGCCCTGGGCGAGGACGCTGACGACGACGAGTGCGGCGAGGACGCCGGCACCGACCCGCAGCGCGCGCGACCGGCCGGGGGCTCGGGCGGCGTCGACGCCGACGAGGGCGGCGGCGACGAGCGCGAGCGTGAGGGCCAGCAGCGGGGTCCCGGCCCAGGCCGTGACGTCGTGCGGCACGCCGTGGGCGTCGGTCAGCCGGGCCAGGGTGAGGCGCGGGGCCAGCAGCGCCCACGCCAGGGCCGCGACGGCGAGGGTGGCGAGGGCGCCGGCGCCCGCACCGCGACGACCGGAGACACCGAGGCCCCACAGCCCCGCGAGCACCACCGGCACCATGAGCAGCGAGAGCACCAGCGCCGCCTGCGAGGGCAGGGTCAGGTCGGCCGGCAGCGTCACGGACCCCAGCCCGGGGCCCGGGTCGCGCGGCCACAGGACGGCGGACAGCCACGGACGCGCCGGGGGGCCGTCCGAGGTGAGGCCGGGGCCGACCAGCGTGGAGAGGGGCTCGCGCCAGGGCCGGGCGAGGGCCGGGCCGAGCAGCAGCGGAGGCACCGTGGCGAGGAGGAGCCCCACGAGGCGGCGGCGCCGCGGGCCGGTGGCGAGCAGCCACAGCCCGGCGACCGCGGTGACGAGCAGCGCGACGGGGGCGACGGCGCCGACGACAGCGGCCACGAGCAGCGTGCCGCCCACGACCGGCCACCATGCCTGCGGGCGGCTGCTGGCGGCGATGCCGGCGGCCAGCAGGGGCAGCGCGACCGCGAGCACCGCGACGCCGAGCCGCCCCTCGTCGAGCCCGACGAGGACGGCCGGTGAGAAGGACCAGGCCAGGGCGGCCAGGGCCCGCGGCCAGGGGCGCCGGGTCGCGGCCCGTCCCGAGACGTAGGCGCTCAGCGCGGCCAGCGGGATGGTGGCGAGCAGCAGGGCGGCACCCGCCACGGCGATGGAGGAGGTCGGCTCGCGTCCGGGCAGGTGCTCGACCAACCAGGCCGGCCCGGCGAGCAGCGGCAGCCAGGCGGGCGGAGGCGCCGCGTGGCCCAGCCCCGACGGGACCCACTCGGTGAGGTACCTCGTCCACGCGCCCGCCGCGTCCCCGGTCGCCGGGGCGAGCTCTCCGCCGGCGAGACCGCGGTCCGCCAGCGCGGCGGCCCCGCGGCGCACCACCGGCCACCAGGCGACGGCCGCCAGGGCCGTGGCCAGGACGACGGCGATCACGCCGGGGTGCCGCGCGACGCGGGCTCCGACGTCCTCCCCCGGCAGGTCGACGGCCTCGTCGCTCACCGGGCCGGGCTCGACCACCTCGTCCTCGGGTGCCACGGCGGTCGGCACCTGCGGCAGCCCGAGGTACACCTCGTCCTGCACACCCCGCAGCGCGCGGCCGTGGGACGCCAGCAGGCTCCCCAGGGCGGCGTTGGACACGACGGCCGTGCGGCGTCCTCGCAGGTGGGCACCCACCCAGCGCCACGGCGTGAGCACGGCACCGGCGTCGCTCACCTCGGTCAGCGCGGCCCGAGGCCGCTTGAGCAGGAGCAGCAGCAGGGCGAGCAGCAGCGACCCCACCACGATGCGTATGGCGTACCACGGGGCCAGCCACCCGGGGCAGCGGGCCAGGGCCACCGTCCGGGCCGCCCGACGGTCCCGGCGGCGGGCTCGACCCACCGCGCGTCGGCGCTCGCGCTCCCAGGCGCGACGCTCCCGCTGCACCTGCTCGCGGGAGTAGTCCCGGTCGTCGATCTCCTCCAGCCGCAGGCCGGCGAAGGGCAGGCGCTCGCGCGAGCGCAGGCCGGACGCCGAGGCGCGCACGTCGCGGACCCGGGCCTGAGGGACGACGATGACGCGCATCCCCGCCTGGCGGGCGCGCCAGCACAGGTCCAGGTCACCTCCGACGGGGAGGGCGGGGTCGAGGCCTCCGAGCTGCGCCAGCGCGTCGGCGCGCACCGCCAGGGCACCGCCGGAGACGGCGAGCACGTCGCTGCGGTGGTCGTGCTGGCCCTGGTCGAGCTCCCCGTGCCAGGGCGACGCCACGCGGCGGCCGGTGCGGGAGACGGTCTGACCGACCTCCACGAGCCGGTGCGGGAGGGTGGCGTCGACGTGCTTGGGCCCGGCGACCGTGACGGTGGCCGAGAGCGTGGCCTCCGCGAGCAGGGTGTGCAGGCAGTCGGGCTCGGGGAAGCAGTCGTCCTCGAGGAGCCACACCCACTCGTCGGTGGCCTGCGGGTCGAGGGCGCCCACGTCGCGCAGCGCGGCCATGGCGGCGGAGACGGCCTGCGGCTGCCGGGCACCGCGGGCGACCACGACGTACAGCGTGGGCCCGGGGGTGTCGTCGTCCCCACGCTCCAGCTCGTCGTCCTGGCCGGTGAGGACGACGACGAGGTGACGCAGGGGCAGGGTCTGGGCGCGGACCGCGGCGAGGCACCGGTCGAGCCAGGGGTCGCCGTCGTGGACCACGAGGATGCCGTCGACGGCGACGACTCCCGGGATGCGGGCAGTGCCGGGACGGAGGGGAGAGGTTCCGGTCACCAGTGCTCCGGGGTGGGACGGCAAGGCGTGGCGGGTGCGACGGCGGGCCCGGCGGGCCTCAGACGGCGCGCTTCTTGAGCTTGCGGCGCTCCCGCTCGGACAGGCCGCCCCAGATGCCGAATCGCTCGTCGTGGGCGAGGGCGTACTCCAGGCACTCGGCGCGGACCTCGCACCCGGTGCAGACCTTCTTGGCCTCGCGGGTCGAGCCGCCCTTCTCGGGGAAGAACGCCTCGGGGTCGGTCTGGGCGCACAGCGCCCGCTCCTGCCAGGACAGCTCGCTGTCCTCGGCGGCGTCCATGACTGGCACCAGCTGAAGTTCTCGCACGGCCCCTCCTCGAACCTCGCGCGCCCACCGCCGGGATCGGTCGGACGCTCTGGGTAGCTTTCCGTCACATCGAGTAGCCGAGGTCCGAGCCGACGTGCCGGTTCTCGTCGAGTGCAACGATGAAATTACATGCGTGTCATACGGCCGCCGTCAAGCGGCCGAGTGATAGAACCACCGCTTCGGACGCACGAAGATGCAGGCCTGAGAGGCCCTCAGAGCCGGCACCGCGAGACATCCGCGCACGTCACAGCGTCACCCCGGAGGCGTGAGCACGACTGCGCTCCGCTCGGTGGCATTAGCCCTAAAGAGTGTATGAAAGAATCTTGCCATGCGGATCACCACCCTGGCCGGCGGCGTCGGCGGAGCACGCTTCCTGCGCGGTCTCGTGCACCACGGGCAGCAGTCGGCGACCGACGGCCACCGCGCCGGAGGACCCGGCACCGAGCCGGGCGAGGACGTGACCGTCACCGTCATCGGCAACACCGGCGACGACATCACGCTCTACGGCCTGCGGGTGTGCCCCGACCTGGACACGGTGATGTACACCCTCGGCGGCGGGGTGCACGAGGGCCAGGGCTGGGGGCGAGCCGACGAGACGCACGCCGTGCAGGCCGAGCTCGCCGCCTACGACGTCCAGCCGCAGTGGTTCGGCCTCGGGGACCGCGACCTCGCCACCCACGTCGCCCGCACCCAGATGCTCGCCCAGGGGCAGACCCTCTCGACGGTCACGACCCGGCTGGCCGAGCGTTGGGGGCTGCCGCAGCAGGGCGTCCGGCTGCTGCCGATGACCGACACGCCCGTGGAGACCCACGTCGTCGTGGACGACGAGGCCGACCCGGGGGCGCAGCGCGCCCTGCACTTCCAGGAATGGTGGGTGCGCCACCAGGCGGCGCTGCCGGCACGACGCTTCGTCGTCGCCGGCATGGACCGGGCCACGGCCGCGCCCGGCGTGCTGGACGCCATCCGCACCGCCGACCTCGTGATCCTGCCGCCCTCCAACCCGGTGGTCTCCATCGGGATCATCCTCACCGTGCCGGGGGTCCGGGACGCGCTCCGGGGCACCGCGGCGCCGGTGGTCGGCGTCTCCCCCGTCGTCGGCGGCCGCCCGGTCCGCGGGCACGCCGACGCCTGCCTGGCCGCGCTCGACCTGCCGACGACGACCGAGGCGGTCGTCGGGCTGTATGCCGACTTCCTCGACGGCTGGCTCGTCGACGACTCGGACGCCGCGTCGGTGACGACGCTCGAGCGGCGCCACCCCGGGCTGCGCGTCCGGTCGCGTCCGCTGCTCATGACCGACGTGCCGGCGGCCGCCGAGATCGCCGGGGCCGCCGTCGACCTCGCCCGCTCGCTGCGGTCCGCGTGACCCCCACCCCCGCGCCGCTGCACCTCCTCCCGGTCCCCGGCCTCCCGGAGGTCGGGGACGGCACGGACCTGGCGGCACTGCTCGCCGCGGCCACCGCCCACCCCCCGGTCGGCGGCCTGGCCGACGGGGACGTGCTGGCCGTCTCGAGCAAGCTCGTGTCCAAGGCGCTCGGGCACCGACGCCCCTGGGACGGCGACCCCCGCGCGAAGGCGCAGGTCGTGGCCGCGCAGACCCGTCGCGTCGTCGCCGAGCGCGCGACCCCGGGCGGGGTCACCCGCATCGTGGAGTCGGCGGCCGGCCCCGTCATGGCGGCCGCCGGCGTCGACGCGTCCAACACCGGCCCCGACGGTGGCCTGCTGCTGCTGCCGGACGACCCGGACGCCGAGGTCGGCCGGCTGCGGGCCGCGCTGCTGGCCCGGCTCCCCCACGTGACCCGGCTCGGCGTGCTGCTCACCGACACGGCGGGTCGGCCCTGGCGCGGCGGTCAGACCGACTTCGCGCTCGGCAGCGCCGGGCTCGCGGTGACCGACGACCTGCGTGGTGGCCACGACGCGGACGGTCGCGCCCTCTCGGTGACCGCGCGGGCCGTCGCCGACGAGCTCGCGGCGGCCGCCGACCTGGTCAAGGGCAAGGCCACCGGCGTCGGCGCGGTCGTGGTGCGGGGCCTGGACCCCGCGGTCACCGCCCCGGGCGCCGGGGCCGGCGCCGGCTCGCTGGTGCGCACCGGCCCGGGCGACTGGTTCGCCGTGGGCCACGTGGAGGCCGTCCGCGCGGCGCTCGGCGTGCCGCCGGGGACCCCGCGGGCGGTGGCGGTCGGCATACGGCCCGTCGGGGAGGACAGCGTCGCGGCGCGCTGCGGGCGTGCCGTCCGCCTCGCCGCGAGCGGTCTCCCGGACGTGAGCTGGCAGCAGCTCGACCACGCCCCCGACCAGCACGTATGGCGCGTCGCGTGCCCCGACGAGTTGAGCCTCGGGATGGCCACCGCACGCCTCGAGGTCGCCTGCGCGGCCGAGGACCTCGCGCTGCGGTGGCGCCGGGAGGCCGGAGCCGTGAGGGCGGTCCTCAGCCCGCGGTGACCGCGGCGGTCACGACGGGTCGGCCGCGATGCGTGCCGCGGCCTCGCGCACCCGGGCCACGCGCTCCACGGTGCGCTGCGACTGGTCGGACACCTCTCCGACGAGCTCCTCGAGCACGTCCTCGAGGAAGACGATCCCGGTGACGCGGCGCTCGTCGGCCTCGTCGAGGACCTGCGCCAGGTGCCGACCCGTGCGCTGCATGGTCGCGAGCACGTCCTCCACCTCGTCCCCGGCCCGCACGGTCGCGAGCCGCCGGATGCGCTTGGCGGGGATCGGCTCGTCGAAGTCCTCCTCCCGGGCGTAGAGGATGTCCTTGAGGTGGACGTAGCCGACGATGTCGCCGTCGCCGTCCGTGACGGGGTAGCGGGAGTAGCCGTGCTTGGCGACCAGGCGCTCGAGGTCCTCGGGGGTCGCACCCTCGGCCAGGGACACCACGTCGGCCAGCGGCACCGCGACCTCGCCCGCGACCCGGTCGCTGAACTCCAGCGCACCCCGCACCAGCCCGTGCTGGTCCTCCTCGAGCAGGCCCTCGCGGTGGCTCTCGGCCACGATCTCCCCCACCTCCTGGGCGGTGAAGGTCGAGGCCAGCTCGTCCTTGGGCTCCACGCCGAAGGCGCGGATGATGGCCTTGGCCAGCCGCTCCATCACCCAGATGAAGGGGCGCAGCACGGTGGTGACGGCCAGCAGCGCGGGCACGAGGAGCAGGGCGGCGCGCTCGGGGCCCGCGATGGCGAGGTTCTTGGGGATCATCTCGCCGACCACGACGTGCAGGTAGACCACGAGGAGCAGCGCGAGGGCCAGGGCGAGCGGCGCGGCCAGGGAGGGCGACAGGTGCAGGGCGTGCAGCCACCCCTCGAAGACGTGGTGCAGCGCCACCTCCGCGAGCGCGCCGAGCCCGAGCGAGCAGACGGTGATGCCGAGCTGCGCGCAGACGAGCATGGCCGCCACCTGCTCCAGCGCCTCCAGGCAGCGGCGCGCGGCACCCGAGCCCTGCTCCGCCAGCGGCTCGAGCTGGGACCGGCGGGCGGCCATGACGGCGAAGGAGGCCCCCACGAAGAAGGCGTTGCCGAAGAGCAGGAAGACGGAGATCCACAGCGCCACGGAGGTGCTCATCGGTCCCCCCGATCGAGGCGGGACGCGCCGGCGGGCTCGGCCGCGGGCTCCTCGTCCGCCGGGTCCGGGACGAGGGCGGTCAGCCGCAGCCGGTCCACCCGGCGCCCGTCCATCCCCTCGACGACGACCTGCCAGCCGGGCAGGGTCACCTCGTCGCCGACCTGGGGGACGCGCCCGAGCCGGGCCATGACGAAACCACCCAACGTCTCGTAGGTGGAGGCCTCCGGTACGTCGGCCCCGACCCGGTCCCGCACCTCGTCGGTGCGCCACAGCCCCGGGACCACCCAGGTGCCGTCCCGACGCTCGTGCGCCTGCGGGCCTCGGCGGTCGTGCTCGTCGGCGACCTCCCCGACGATCTCCTCGATGACGTCCTCCAGGGTGACGACGCCGGAGGTGCCGCCGTACTCGTCCACCACGACGGCCATCTGGAAGCTCTGGCGGCGCAGCAGGAGGAGGAGCGGGTCGAGCCGGATCGTCTCGGGGACGTGCAGGGCGTCCACCATCAGGGCCGAGACCGGCACCTCCTGGCGCCGCTCGTGGGGCACGGCGAGGGCCCGCTTGACGTGGACCACGCCGTCGACGTCGTCCAGGTCCTCCCCGATGACCGGGAACCGCGAGTGACCGGTGCGCCGGGCCAGCGTCAGCACGTCCGCGACGGTCGCGGTGCGCTCGATGGTCTCGCACCGCACCCGGGGGGTCATCACGTCGTCGGCCGTGCGCTCGCCGAAGTCCAGCGATCGCGTCAGCAGCCGGGCGATGTCCTGGTCGATGGTGCCCGCCTCGGCGGACCGGCGGACCATCGAGGCCAGCTCCTGGGGGGTGCGGGCGGCCGACAGCTCCTCCTGCGGCTCGATGCCGATGCGGCGCAGGAAGGCATTGGCCGACCCGTTGAGCACGGTGATGAGCGGCTTGGCGACGAAACCGAAGACCCGCACCGGCCCCGCGACGACCTTGGCCGTCGCGAGCGGCGCGGAGAGCCCGAGGAACTGCGGCACCAGCTCGCCGGCGATCATGGATCCCAGCGTGGCGAGCACCATGGCCACGGCCGTGGCGACCGCCGGGACCGCGCCCTCCGGGACGCCCGCCGAGAGCAGCGGGTCGTCGATGATCCCCCCGATCGCGGGCTCGGCGAGGAATCCGGTGAGCAGGGTCGTCAAGGTGATCCCGACCTGGGCCGCGGACAGCTGCGTGGACAGCGACCGCAGCGAGGTGAGCACCGGGACCGCGCCGGTGTCGCCGGCGTCGACCGCCCGCTGCACCGTCGGTCGGTCCAGGGCGACGAGCGAGAACTCGGCGGCCACGAAGAACGCCGCGCACGCGGTGAGCGCCACCGCGGCGAGCAGCAGGAGCCATTCGGTCATAGTCCTGCGATCCTACGGGCGGGCACCGACGAACCCCCTGTTGTCGCTCCCCGGCATGGCCCGCGGGTGCACGATAGGGTGAAAGCTGAACAAGCTGCCGGTCAGAGTCGACGCGAACTACGAAAGAGGCGATCTCCGCCGTGACAACGCCCCCCAGCGGCACCAACCCCTCGGCGTCCTTCGGCGCCAACCAGTGGCTCGTGGACGAGCTGTACGAGCAGTACAAGCAGGACAAGAACTCCGTCGACCGGGCCTGGTGGTCCTTCTTCGAGGACTACTCCCCCGCCGCCGCGCCCAAGGCGGACGCGACCACGCAGCCCACGAAGGCCCAGCAGCCGAAGCAGCCGCAGCAGCCGGATCAGGCGGATCAGACGGGCTCGAAGCGCGCCCCGGAGGCCAAGCCCTCCGACACGAAGACCTCAGACACCAAGGCCACCGACACCAAGGCCACCGACACCAAGGCCGCCGACACCAAGGCCACCGACACCAAGGCCGCCGACGCGAAGGTGTCCGAGCAGCCGGCCGACCGCCGCCGCCCCACCACCCCCCGCGCCGGTGACGCGCAGGCCCAGCCGACCCCGCGTGACATCCCCGCGGTCAAGCAGCCCGGGCCGCAGACCCAGGAGACGGTCGTCACCCTCAAGGGCCCGGCCGCCCGCGTGGTCACCAACATGGACGCCAGCCTGCAGGTCCCGACCGCCACGAGCCTTCGCGCCGTCCCGGCCAAGGCGCTCATCGACAACCGCATCGTCATCAACAACCACCTGCGGCGCAGCCGCGGCGGCAAGGTCTCCTTCACCCACATCATCGGCTTCGCGCTGGTCAAGGCGCTGCAGTCGATGCCGGACATGAACACCTCGTTCACGGTCAAGGACGGCAAGCCGACGCTGGTCCGCCCGGCGCACGTCAACCTCGGCATCGCCATCGACCTGCCCAAGCCCGACGGGACCCGGTCCCTCGTGGTGCCGAGCATCAAGTCGGCCGAGGGCATGGACTTCGTCCACTTCTGGACGGCATACGAGGAGCTCGTCCGCAAGGCCCGCAACGGCAAGCTGACGGTGGACGACTTCGCGGGCACCACGATCTCGCTGACCAACCCCGGGGGCATCGGGACCAACTCCTCGACCCCGCGGCTCATGCAGGGGCAGGGCGCCATCATCGGCGTCGGCTCGCTGGAGTACCCCGCCGAGTGGCAGGGCGCTGCGCAGGAGACCCTCAACCGTCACGCGGTCAGCAAGATCCTGACGCTGACCAGCACCTACGACCACCGCATCATCCAGGGCGCGGGGTCCGGGGAGTTCCTCAAGATCATCCACGAGCTGCTGCTCGGCCAGCACGGCTTCTACGACGAGATCTTCGCGGCGCTGCGGATCCCCTACGAGCCGGTCCGCTGGGTGCGGGACATCTCCGCCGGCCACGAGGACGACATCAACAAGACGGCCCGGGTCCAGCAGCTGATCCACGCCTACCGGGTGCGCGGCCACCTGATGGCCGACATCGACCCGCTGGAGTACATCCAGCGTCGCCACCCCGACCTGGACATCGAGCGTCACGGCCTGACGCTGTGGGACCTGGAGCGGGAGTTCGCGACCGGCGGCTTCGGCGGCAAGCCGCTGATGCACCTGCGCGACATCCTGGGGATCCTGCGCGACAGCTACTGCCGCACCATCGGTGTCGAGTACATGCACATGCAGGACCCGGACCAGCGCGAGTGGATCCAGGACCGCGTGGAGGTCAAGCACGACAAGGAGTCGGCCGAGGAGCAGCTGCGGGTGCTGCGCCGCCTCAACGCGGCGGAGGCCTTCGAGACCTTCCTGCAGACCAAGTTCGTGGGGCAGAAGCGCTTCTCCCTCGAGGGAGGCGAGTCGGCCATCGCGGTGCTGGACCGCATCCTGTCCCGCGCGGCCGAGGACTCCATGGACGAGGTGTGCATCGGCATGCCCCACCGTGGTCGCCTCAACGTCCTGGCCAACATCGCGGGCAAGAGCTACGGCCAGATCTTCCGGGAGTTCGAGGGCGTGCAGGACCCGTCGTCGGTCCAGGGCTCCGGCGACGTCAAGTACCACCTGGGCACCGAGGGCACCTTCACCTCCGAGGAGGGCAAGGCGACCAAGGTCTACCTGGCGGCCAACCCCTCCCACCTCGAGGCCGTCAACCCGGTCCTCGAGGGCATCGTGCGGGCCAAGCAGGACCGCCTCGGTCACGGCGGCGAGGCCTTCACGGTCCTGCCGATCCTCATGCACGGCGACGCGGCGTTCGCCGGTCAGGGCGTGGTGGCCGAGACCCTGCACCTGTCGCAGCTGCGGGGCTACCGCACCGGCGGCACGATCCACATCGTCGTCAACAACCAGGTGGGCTTCACGACGGCGCCGTCCAGCTCGCGCTCGTCGGTCTACTCGACGGACGTCGCGCGGATGATCCAGGCGCCGATCTTCCACGTCAACGGCGACGACCCCGAGGCGTGCGTGCGGGTCGCCGAGCTGGCCTACGAGTTCCGGCAGCGCTTCGCCAAGGACGTCGTCATCGACATGGTGTGCTACCGCCGCCGTGGCCACAACGAGGGCGACGACCCGTCGATGACGCAGCCGCTGATGTACAACCTCATCGAGGCCAAGCGCAGCGTCCGCAAGCTCTACACCGAGGCCCTGATCGGCCGTGGCGACATCACGGTGGAGCAGGCCGAGGAGGCGCTGCAGGACTACCAGCAGCAGCTGGAGCGGGTCTTCGTGGAGACGCGCGAGGCGGTCAAGGCCGCCAAGGCGGGCCGCGACTCCGGCCCGGCCGGGCTGGAGCGCCCCGAGGCGCAGGAGGCCGACGACAAGGCCCCGGCCAAGATGGTGGAGACGGCGATCTCTCCGGACACCCTGATGCACATCGGCAAGGCCTTCGTCGCCACGCCGGAGGGCTTCACGGTCCACCCCAAGCTGCGTCAGATGCTCGAGAAGCGTGCCGACTCCGTCGCCAACGGCGGGATCGACTGGGGCACCGGCGAGCTCATCGCCTTCGGCTCCCTGCTGATGGAGGGCACCCCGGTGCGGCTCGCGGGTCAGGACTCGCGGCGCGGCACCTTCGTGCAGCGCCACTCGGTGCTCATCGACAAGAGCACGGCCGAGGAGTGGACCCCGCTGCTCTACCTGGGCAAGGGCCAGGCCCGGTTCTGGGTCTACGACTCGCTGCTCAGCGAGTTCGCCGCCGTGGGCTTCGAGTACGGCTACTCCGTCGAGCGCCCGGACGCGCTGGTGCTGTGGGAGGCGCAGTTCGGCGACTTCGCCAACGGCGCCCAGAGCATCGTCGACGAGTTCATCTCCTCCTCGGAGCAGAAGTGGGGCCAGCGCAGCTCGGTCGTGCTGCTGCTCCCGCACGGCTACGAGGGTCAGGGGCCGGACCACTCCTCGGCGCGCATCGAGCGCTACCTGCAGCTGTGCGCGCAGGACAACATGACGGTGGCCTTCCCGAGCACCCCGGCGTCCTACTTCCACCTGCTGCGGCGCCAGGCCTACGCCCGCCCCCGCCGTCCGCTGATCGTGGCGACGCCCAAGTCGATGCTGCGCCTCAAGGCGGCGGCGAGCGCGCCGGAGGACTTCACGACCGGCACCTTCCGGCCGGTGATCCCGGACCGCACCGGCGTCGACCCGGCCGCGGTCACCCGGGTGCTGCTGTGCTCCGGCAAGGTCTACTACGAGCTGGACGCCGCGCGGCAGAAGGCCGAGGACTCCCGGACCGCCATCATGACGGTCGAGCAGATCTCGCCCTTCCCGGCCAAGGAGCTCGCGGCGGCGCTCGCGACCTACCCGGAGGCCGAGATCGTATGGGTCCAGGACGAGCCCGCCAACCAGGGCACCTGGCCGTATGTCGCGCTGACCGCTCCCGAGCTGCTGTCCCGCCACGGCGAGACGCGGACCTTCCGGCTGGTCAGCCGGCCGGCGTCGGCCGCTCCGTCGACCGGCTCCTCCAAGGCCCACGCCGTGGAGCAGGCGGACCTCATCGACCGGGCCTTCCGGCGCTGACGCTGCCCTGACCCGGCCTGACCTGCGGCCCCCTCGGCCCCGTCCGCCTCGGCGGGCGGGGCCGAGGCCGGTATGCCGTGCCACGGCCCCGCCCCGGCCATGGGGCACAATGTGGGCGTGTACTTCACCGATCGTGGCATCGAGGAGCTCGAGCACCGCCGGGGCGACGAGGACCTGACGTTCGAGTGGCTGTCCGAGCAGCTGCGCACCTTCGTCGACCTCAACCCCGAGTTCGAGGTCCCGGTCGAGCGGCTCGCCACCTGGCTGGCCCGGCTCGACGACGACGACTGACCCCCGACCGGCTCCTTCCCGCCGACGACCGACGACCGACAGACAAGGAAACGCTCGTGGTGTTCCGCGACCAGCAGACGTTCAACCCGTCCCCCTCGCACGTGGCCTCGGTCGACGGGGACCACGGTCCGCGCGACGTCGGCCTGGTCTTCATCGGGGACTCCTTCGTGGCCGGCTACGGCGACCCCAAGGGGCTGGGCTGGGTGTCGCGGGTGGTGTCCCGCAGCCAGCACCCGGACGTGCAGCTGTCGGCCTACAACCTCGGCATCCGGGGCGACTCGTCCGCCGACGTGCTGGCCCGGTGGCGCACGGAGTGCCCGCCGCGGTGGAAGGGGCGCGCCGAGCGCCGTCTGGTCATCGGGGTGGGGCACAGCGACGTGCTGACCGGCATCACCACGGCCCGCTCGCGCCTCAACCTCGCCAACATCCTCGACGACGCGCAGGCCCAGGGCATCGCGGCCTTCGTGGTCGGCTCCACCCCGACCAACGACGCCACCTTCAACGCCACGCTGGAGATCGTGACGGAGGCGCAGGCCGACGTGTGCGCGCGCCGCGGCGTCCCCTTCGTCGACTGCTTCCGCCCGCTGCAAGGGCACGACCAGTGGATCGCCGACCTGGACGCCACGGGCGACGGCTTCCACCCCGGCCAGGCCGGCTACGGCCTCATCGCGTGGCTCGTGCTGCACGGGGGCTGGGACTCCTGGATGCGGCTGGCGCGCTGACACCTCACGACTGCATCTCCCTGATGCGCCGTTACCCGCTGTGACGAGGATCCGGCTCTAGGGTGGTCCTGCGCGCGCACCCAGCGCCCGCGGAAGGAGTCACGATGTCCCGCGCCCTGCGCACCTCCCTCGCCCTGGCTGCCGGTGCCCTGGCCGCCGCGACGTCCCTCACGGCCTGCGGGTCCGAGACGACCAGCGCCACCACGACGACCAGCACCACGTCCACGACGTCCGCCCCGAGCCCGTCGAGCACGTCGAGCCCCTCGAGCACGATGGCCGCCTCTGCCACCACCTCGGCCGCTTCGAGCCCGGCCGCCTCGTCCAGCGGTGCCGCCCCGTCGGCCACCTCAACGGGCACCTCCTCCTCGCCGACCGCGTCCGCGTCGAGCACCACCGCGGCCGGCTCGGCGTCCGCGACCGCCCGGACCTATCCCTTCGCGGTCGTCAACGACCACGACAACGCCAGCTCCTGCTGGGCCGCCATCGACGGCGGGGTCTACGACCTGACGTCGTGGATCAACCAGCACCCGGGCGGCCCGGCCCGCATCACGGCGCTGTGCGGGACCGACGCGACGGCGCAGTTCACCGCGCAGCACGGCAGCAACGCCACCGCCAAGCAGCGCCTCGCGTCCTTCCGCATCGGCACGCTGGCCAAGTAGCCCGTCGGGCACCGAGCAGCGACGCCACCCCTGCACCGAGAGCGCCGCCCCCACCGGGGGGCGGCGCTCTCGGCATACGCGCTGGTCAGTGCGTGAAGATGACCTTGCCGAAGAGGTCCTCCCCCGCCATCCGCTCGAACCCACGTCGCGCCTCGCCGAGCGGGAAGGTCGAGTCGACCGCAGGCTCGATCCGGTGGTCCGCGACGAACCTGGCGAGCCGCTCGAGCTCGCCCCGGTTGCCCATCGTGGAGCCGACCACGCGCAGCTGTCGGAAGAAGATGTCGGTCAGCTGGGTCCGGTCGGGGTCGCCGGAGGTGGCGCCCGCGGTGACGAGCGTGCCGCCGGGCACCAGCGACTTGATCGAGTGCTTCCAGACCGCGGCGCCCACCGTGTCCAGCACCGCGTCGACGCGCTCCGGGAGGCGCTCCCCCGACCCGAAGGCCTCGGCCGCGCCCAGCTCGAGCGCCCGCCGGCGCTTGGCCTCGTCCCGCGAGGTGACCCACACCCGCAGCCCCGCCGCCGCGCCCAGCTGCACCAGCGCGGTCGCGACACCCCCGCCCGCGCCCTGCACGAGCACCAGCGACCCCGGCTGGACCCCGGCGTTGGTGAAGAGCATCCGGTAGGCGGTCAGCCACGCGGTCGACAGGCACGCCGCGTGCTCCCACGGCAACGCGGCCGGCCGCGCGACGAGGTTGTGGCTGGGGACCGCGACGAGCTCGGCCATCGTGCCCGGGTGCAGCTCCGACAGCAGGGTCCGGCGGGGGTCGAGGGTCTCGTCGCCGCGCCAGCCATCGCTGGCGACCACCGCGTGCACGATGACCTCCTGACCGTCCTCGGTCACGCCGGCCCCGTCGCACCCCAGGATCATGGGGAGCCGCTCCGCCGGCAGCCCCACCCCCTGCAGGGACCACAGGTCGTGGTGGTTGAGCCCGGAGGTGCGCAACCGCACGGTGGTCCACCCGGGCCGGGCCTGCGGCTCGGGTCGCTCGCCGACCTCCAGGCCGGAGAGCGGGTCGTCGGTGGACTGGCGGGCGGCGTAGGCAGCGAGCATGCCCTCGAACCTATGCCAGCCCGACCTCCGGCGCAGCCCCTCCCCGGCGTGCGGCCCACCACACCGGCACCCCGCGGGGCCGCTCGCGATCCCTCGCGCCGGGCCCGCTGGGCCGTCGGGCCGCGCGGGACATAGGATCGGGCCGCCCCGTCCCGCCCCTCCCCGGGAGGTCTCGATGCCTCACCTCGGCTTCGCCGTCGTCCGTGGCCGGTCCATGGAGCCGACCCTGCACGAGGGCGACTGGCTGCTGGTGGCCTTCGGTGCGCGTCCGCGCATCGGCCGGCTCGCCGTCGTGCGGCTCCCGGACGGCGAGCAGGGCCCCCGCCCGCTGTCGGTCAAGCGCGTCACCGGCCGCGACCCCAAGACGCGCCAGGGCTGGTGGGTGGAGCGCGACAACCCCCGCGAGGGCATCGACTCCTGGCACGTGGGCGCGCTCAGCGACGACGACATCGAGGGCCTGGTCCTCAAGCGGGTGCCGACCGCGCTGCTGCGACGGTGGCCGCGCCTGACCCGCCCCACCGCCTGACGCGGCAGTTGCAACTCGCCTGCAGGATCGCAGCCGGGCTGCCGATCAGGTTAGGTTGGCTGTGTCGTGACGTTCCGGTCACGCATCCGTCGTCGCGAAAGGAACTCAAGATGTTCACGTTCGCCCCCGTCGAGGTGTCTGCGCACTGCGACCTGCCCTGTGGCGTCTACGACCCCGCACAGGCCCGCATCGAGGCCCAGTCGGTCAAGGCCATCATGGAGAAGGTCGCCGACAACGCCGACCCCGACTTCAAGATCCGCGCCACCATCATCAAGGAGCAGCGCTCCCAGCTGGTCAAGGAGCACCTGTGGGTGCTGTGGACCGACTACTTCAAGCCGCCGCACTTCGAGAAGTTCCCGCAGCTGCACACCCTCGTCAACGAGGCCACCAAGCTGGCGGGCGCGTCCGGCACCAAGGGTGAGTGGGACGTCAGCAAGGCCGACGAGCTGCTCGCCAAGATCGACGAGATCGCCGCGATCTTCGCCGAGACCAAGAAGGGCTGACACCGCCCCGCTCCGACGGCCCCGCACCCCTCCCGCGGGGCCGTCGAGCATGTCACCCGGGCCGACACCCCGGCCGTATGCCGCCCACGCCCGCCCTCCGGGCCACCGGCGCGCGTCGCGGCCGTCTCCCGCTTTGTGCGACAATGGTGCGTTGAGGCCCGTCCCGGGCCACGTGACCCGATCCCGATCCTGAGGAGTCCTCATGAGCAAGCGTGCCCGCAAGCGTCGCGCCCGCAAGAAGAACGGCGCCAACCACGGCCGCAAGCCCAACGCCTGAGCGTCGGCACCGGCCGCACAAGGCCCCCACCCGCTGGAGCGGGACGGGGGCCTTCGTCATGCGGGCGGCCGCCCCGGCACACCGGCTGGCGGCATACCGGCTGGCGCATACCGGCGGGCCGGACACGGGCAGGCGGCATACGGGCAGGCGGCATACGGCGAATCGCGCGCAGCGCGGCAGGATCAGCCGGCCGAGGGGCGGTCCAGGCGCCCGGTGAGCCAGGTGAAGACGTCGGGCAGCCAGGTCCGGAAGGACTTCCAGTCGTGGCCGCCGTGGCCTCGCGCCAGGCTGACGTCGGTGGGCGGCCGGACGCCCGCCGCGAAGGCGTTGTAGAGCTGCGTGGAGTATTGCTCCTCGGCGTTGTCGCCCACCCAGTTGCGCAGCGTCACGGCGGGCGGGTTGGAGCCGGCCGCGATGACCTTGGGGCTGGTGGCGCGGGCCGCCGGGGTGCGGCCGGCGGGGACGTTGCTGTCGATCACGAAGTAGCCGGACAGCGACGCCACGGTCGAGAACCGGTCGGGGTGGGCGAAGCCGAGCCGGCTCGCGCAGTAGGCGCCGCTCGAGGCTCCCCCGACGGCCCACGCGGTGCGCTGCGGCAGCACCCGGAAGGTCCCGGTGGCCATCGCGACGACGTCCTGGGTGAAGAAGGTCTCCACCTTGGGCTGGCCGGGCAGGTCGGTGCACTCCGTGTCGAGCTTCTTGCTCACCTGCAGCGCGGGCATCACCATCACGAACGGGCTGATCCGGCCGGCCGCGGCCCCCTCGGCGATGAGCTTGGGCTGGCCGAAGTCGTACCACTGGGTGTAGTCGGCCCCGTCTCCGCCGGGGAAGAGCATCGCCACCGGGAAGCGGGTGTTCGCCTGCGCCGGGTCGTCGTAGGCGGGCGGCAGCCACACCCATACCGGCATGATCACGCCGGAGGCCTTGCCCGCGAGGGTGGTCTTGAGCAGCCGACCGTGGGAGACGGGCAGCTGCTGGAAGCCGGGCGGGGTGCTGCGGGGCGCGCCGCCCGGCAGGGCCGCGAGGGCGCCTGCCGGGGTGCTCGGTGCCGCGGCGGGCGTCGAGGCCGGCGCGGTGGGGGCGGCCGAGGCCGCGGCGGGTGAGAAGCCCGGCACGGTCGTGCCCAGCCACTCCAGGGCCTGGGCGAAGTAGGCGGACCACACGGCGGTGCGGTGCACCGTGCCGTTGGCCATCACCATCGTCACCGAGGTCGGTGCGGCGGCGGCGGCGCCGAGCTCCTTGCTGGAGCGGTAGGACACCTCGTCGCTGTCGGAGGACTGCACCCACAGCGCCACGGGCGGCTTGCTGGCGCGCATGATCGCGGGCAGGTCGTAGGCGGCCTTCTGCTGCGGGGTGCGCAGCGGCGACGGGCCACCGAACGCCGGCCGGCCGTAGCCGCCGAGCACGATGCCGCTGCCGTAGGTGTCCGGGTGCTTGACCGTCGCGAGGGCCGCGCAGTAGCCCCCGGTGGAGAACCCGGCCGCGCTCCACGACGCCCGGTCGGTGCGGGCCCGCAGGTGGGTGCGGACGAACTCCGGCACGTCCTTGGCCAGCCAGGTCTCGACCTTGGCCCCGCCCGGCGCGTCCACGCACTCGGAGTCGGCGCCCTTGGGGAAGTCGAGCTGGGGCGACACCAGCAGCAGCGGCGCGACCTTGCCCCGCCCGGCGGCGGCGTCGACCCGCTGGGCGCCCTGCATCGCGTCGAGCCACTGCTCGGGGTTGCCGGGGTAGCCGTGCGTGGTGACCAGCACCGGGTAGTCCCGCGTCGCCTGCGCCGGGTCGCTGTAGCGGTCCGGCAGCAGGACCACGATCCGGCCGGTGAGCCCGCTGGCGGCCCCCTTGACGGTGAAGGTCTGCACCCGCTCGCCGGGGTTGGGCAGGGGCGGCAGGGGCGGGCGCTTCGTCGTCGGCGTGGCCGGGGCGGTGGCGCCCCCGAGCGCGGACGCCGCGGAGCCTCCGGTCGTGCTGGCGTGCGCGGCGTGGTTGTTGGTGCCGGTCAGGTCACCCCAGTCGACGTACCACTGGTTCTGGGCGTTGAGGACGGCGGCGACCCCGATCACCGACAGCAGCACCACGAGCAGCTGCACGAGCAGCCGCACGAGGAGCCCTCCGAGCGTCCTGCGGGTCATCCCTCCGACGACGGCTCCGGCGACGATGGCCAGGACCGACACCACCACCGTGAGCGTGACGAAGAGTCCCCCGGTGAGTTCTATCCCATCTCCCTGCCTGGTCGCCGCGGCTCGTCACTGCTACGACGCCGCAGGACGGCTCCAGGATGGCAGCCTGGCCCGTATGCCGGTCCCGCCCCGCCCGACGGGTGCTCGCTCGCGTCGGGCCTGTCACCCACGGCGGTGAGGGCCTACCGGCCGTACTCGATGGTGATGCTGGTGAAGCTGGCGATGATCTGGGTGCGCAGCTGCACGGGCGCGGCCTCGCAGGCGCACCCGCGGCGGATCAGCGCCTTGAGCGCCTGGTCGCGGTGGTACTCGTCGAGGCAGGGCGGGCACTCGCGGACGTGGCGGGCGAACTCCGTCGCCTCCTCGTCGGTGAGCTCCCCGTCGAGGTACTCGAAGACGTGGTCCATGAAGTTGGAGCAGTCCATGTGGTCGCCCATCACCGCTCCTCCCCGTCCGTGGCGGAGGCCGGCTCCGGGGTGACGAAACCACGCTCGATGGCGTAGTCGGTGAGCAGGTCGCGCAGCTGGCGACGCCCCCGGTGCAGCCGCGACATCACGGTCCCGATGGGGGTGCCCATGATCTCCGCGATCTCCTTGTAGGCGAAGCCCTCCACGTCGGCGAGGTACACCGCCAGCCGGAAGTCCTCGGGGATCTCCTGCAGCGCCCGCTTCACGTCGCTGTCGGGCAGGTGGTCCAGGGCCTCCATCTCGGCGGAGCGGTTGCCCATCGACGTGTGCGAGCCGGCGCGGGCGAGCTGGTAGTCCTCGATCTCCGAGGAGTCGGACTGCTGGGGCTCGCGCTGCTTCTTGCGGTAGCTGTTGATGTAGGCGTTGGTCATGATGCGGTACAACCAGGCCTTGAGGTTGGTGCCCGGCTTGTACTGGTGGAACGCTCCGTAGCCCTTGGCGAAGGTCTCCTGCACCAGGTCCTCGGCGTCGGCCGGGTTGCGGGTCATCCGCAGCGCCGCGCTGTAGAGCTGGTCGAGGAACGGCAGCGCCTCCGCCTCGAAGCGCGCCTGTCGCTCCGCGACGGTCTCGGTAGCCACGTCGATGTCAGTCATCGGGGCCAAGCCTAGTCCCGCGGCTCCTGGCCGGTGGGCGATGTCCAGCGACGGGTGGTCCGCGGTGGGCAGGACGGGGGTGACGAGCACAGCAACTCCTCGGGCGGTCGGACCCCTCGGTCAACCTCGGGGGTCCGGGACGCATTCCCGCCCCCGGCCCCCGCTGCTCGCGGCCCGCCTCGGGTCACCCGTCCCTCACAGCACCTCGCCCGTGGTCGGGTCGACGACCCCCTCGAGCTGGTCGGCCGGAGCCGGGTCCAGCAGCTGCGGGCCGTTGTTGCGCACGTTGTTGACGGCGGTGCTCACGGCATACGCCTCCAACCTGCCCGGCTCGGCGAAGTCGAGGTAGGGCTGCACGTGCTCCGGGGCGCGGGCGTCGGGGTCGAGCCAGTCGGCCCACTGGTCGGGCTCGAGGACGAGGGGCTGCCGGTCGTGGATCGTCGCCATGTCGGGGTCGGCGCCGGTGGTGATCACGCAGTAGGTGGTGAGCCACGCGCCGGGGTCCCCGTCGGGCACGGACCGGTCCCGCCAGAACTCGTACAGCCCCGCCATCACCACCGGCGCCCCGTCGGCGCGGTGGATGTAGAACGGCTGCTTGCGCGGCTTACCCTTGGCGTCCACCGCCGACGGGGACCGCTGCCACTCGTAGTAGCCGTCCGCGGGGATCAGGCAGCGTCGGGCAGCCGCGGCCTTCGCGTAGGCGGGCTTGGCGAGCAGCGTCTCCGCGCGGGCGTTGATCATGCGCGTGCCCACCGAGGGGTCCTTCGCCCAGGCCGGGACCAGGCCCCAGGCGAGCATCCGCAGCTGGCGGGTGGGGCGCGCGTCCTGCTCGTGCTGCTCGTCCCCCTTGTCACCCCCCTTGGGGTGACGGGTGACCACAATCGGCGCCAGCGTGGTCGGGGCCACGTTGTAGTTGGGGGTCACCCCGGCGGGCTGCGCGTCGGGCGACGCGGCCGTGCGGACCGGTTCCCCGGTCCGGTCCTCGTCGACGTCCAGCACCTCGACCAGCTCGGCGACGTCCTTGCTCGCGGCATACCGACCACACATGTGACCCATCATGACGGCTCCGGCCCTCGCCGGGGCGTCGTCCGTATGCCGTTCCCCCGAACCCGGCGCCCCCGCCCGACCCGACGCCCCCGCCCGACCCCGTGCCGTCGCGCGGCCTCATTGACTACGCTGGGGCCAGCATCTGCACCTCGACCTAGGACCCTTGTTGACTGCCTCCGCGGACTCCGACCATCCGGCCTTCCTCACGCCCGCGTCCTCACCCCCCGGTGCCACCCACCCGGCCGACTGGCCGGCGCCGACCGTGACGACCTCGGTCGACGCGACCGCGGTCCTGCCCGGCAGCAAGTCCATCACCAACCGTTTCCTGGTGCTCGCGGCGCTGGCCAACGACACCTCGCGGATCCGCCGGCCGCTGCGGTCGCGCGACACGCTGCTGATGGCGCAGGCCCTGCGTGACCTCGGCGTCGACGTCCGCGACCACGAGGGCGACGACGCGGACTGCCCCGACTGGATCATCGAGCCCGCCCCGCTGCGCGGCCCGGCGCACCTGGACGTCGGGCTCGCAGGCACGGTCATGCGCTTCCTGCCGCCGGCGGCGGCGCTGGCGGACGGCCCCGTGACCTTCGACGGCGACCCGCAGGCGCGGACCCGCCCGGTGGGCCCGGTGCTGCAGGCGCTGCGCGACCTGGGCGCCGAGGTCGACGACGGCGGTCGCGGCGCGATGCCCTTCACGGTCCGGGGCACCGGGTCGGTGCGCGGTGGCACCGTCACGGTCGACGCCTCGGGCAGCAGCCAGTTCGTGTCGGCGCTGCTGCTGTCCGGCGCGCGGTTCGACCACGGCGTCACCGTGCACCACGTCGGGAGCACGCTGCCGAGCGTGCCCCACATCCAGATGACGGTGGAGGCGCTGCGGGACGCGGGCGTCATGGTCGACGACTCCGAGCCCGAGACCTGGCGGGTCGACCCGTGCGAGATCAACGCCCTGGACGTCACCGTCGAGCCCGACCTGTCCAACGCCGCGATGTTCCTGGCGGCCGCCCTCGTCACCGGCGGCCGGGTGCATGTGCCGGGGTGGCCGCGGTTCACGACGCAGGCCGGGGACCACGTCCGTCTCGTCTTCGAGCAGATGGGGGCCGACGTCGAGCTGGACCGCGACGGGCTCACCGTCACGGGGCGCGCCCTACACGGCATCGACGTGGACCTGCACGACGCCAGCGAGCTGACCCCGGTCGTCGCCGCCGTCGCCGCCCTCGCCGACTCCCCCACCCGGATCCGCGGGGTTGGCCACATCCGCCACCACGAGACCGACCGCATCGCGGCCCTCGCCACCGAGCTCGGCCGCCTCGGCGGAGATGTCGCGCAGACCGACGACGGGCTGGTCATCCATCCCCGGCCCCTGCACGGCGGCCTGTTCCGCACCTACGCCGATCACCGTATGGCGATGGCCGCTGCCGTCCTCGGGCTGCGCGTCCCGGACATCGTCATCGAGGACGTCGCCACCACCACCAAGACGCTGCCCGACTTCGTGCGACGCTGGTCGACCTTCGTGGCCGAGGGCACCCAGGTGGCGTCGGCCACCGAGCGGGCCGGCTTCTTCTCGGGCGCCTCGCGCGGGCGGCGCCCGTGAGCCGACGGTCCTACGACGAGAGCGACGTCCGGATCCGCCCCAACCGGCGCGGCTCCCGGCCCCGCACCAAGGACCGTCCCGCCCACGACGACGCGGTGGACGCGCTGGTGACGGCCGTCGACCGGGGCCGCTACACCACGCTCGTGGACGAGGGCGGCCCGGGCGAGCGCATCGTCACGGCCATGAAGGCACGCGAGCTCGGCCGCAAGGGCATCGTCGTCGGCGACCGGGTGGGGCTGGTCGGCGACCTGCGCGGCGGCCCCGACCACCTGGCCCGGATCGTGCGCCAGCACCAGCGCAGCTCGGTGCTGCGTCGCACCGCCGACGACACCGACCCGGTCGAGCGGGTGATCGTCGCCAACGTCGACCAGCTGGTGGTGGTGACCGCCCTGGCCAACCCCGAGCCGCGCCCGCGGATGATCGACCGCTGCCTGGTCGCCGCCTACGACGCGGGGCTGGAGCCCATCCTCGTGCTGACCAAGGCGGACCTCGTCGACCCGGCACCCTTCGCCGCGGCCTACGCCAACCTGCAGGTCCGGTGCATCGCCACGTCCACCCTGCCGGACACCGACGAGCTGGCCGTCGGCGCCACGCTGCCGGAGCTGCTCGCCCACACCCACGGCGTCGACGAGCTCCGCGCCGCCCTCAGCGGCCGGGTCAGCGTCCTGGTCGGTCACAGCGGCGTCGGCAAGTCCACCCTGGTCAACCTGCTCGTCCCGCAGGCGCAGCGGGCCACGGGGCACGTCAACGACGTCACGGGCCGGGGGCGGCACACGTCCACGTCGGCGGTGGCGCTGCGGCTGCCGGACGACGACGGCTGGGTCGTCGACACCCCCGGGGTGCGCAGCTTCGGGCTGGCGCACGTCGACCTGGCGCGGATCATCGACCACTTCCCCGACCTGGCGCCGGGGACCGCCGAGTGCCCGCGTGGCTGCACGCACGACGAGGAGGAGTGCGCACTGGACGCCTGGGTCGCCTCCGGTCAGGCGGGCCCCGGGGGTGCCGCCCGCCTGGACTCGCTGCGTCGGTTGCTGCGTGCCCGGTCCGGCGCCGACGAGTAGCCGGCGCGGCGCGCCGCCGCGCCAACCCACCGCGTCAGCCGCACGGTGAGCCACACTGGCCGGATGGACCTGCAACGACGTCCGTTCGAGGAGACGATCGGCGAACGCGACCTCACCCACTGGCGCACCCCGGCCGGGCGGTCCCTCGCCCGCGCCGTCACCCGCGCCTCCACCTGGACCCTCGGCACCTGGGTCCTGCTCGCCACCCTCGCGCTGGGGCTCCTCGTGACGCTGACGCTCACGGCAGGCGCGGCCGAGACCTACGAGGCGGTCGTCGCCGGCGACGGGGTCGCCGGCCTGGACCGGCCGGTGCTCGACCTGGCCCTCAGCCACCGCTCCGCCGGCCTCGACAGCGCGCTGACCACCTTCACCGACATCGGCGGCCCGGTCGGGATGCCCGTCCTGTCCCTGGCCCTGGTGGCGATCGCCGCCCTCACCTGGCGGTCCTGGGCTCCGCTGCTCCTCACGGTGCTCGCCGCGGCGGGGTCGCTCGCCATGACCATCCTCGGCAAGCAGCTCGTCGGCCGGGTGCGCCCCCCGCTGGCCGACGCGGTCCCGCCCTACGAGCACTCGGCCAGCTTTCCCTCCGGGCACACGCTCAACACGACGGTCATCATCGGGGTGCTGACCTACCTGCTGCTGACCCACCTGCACCGCAAGCGGACCCGCACCCTCGTGCTGGTCCTGGCGGTGCTGTGGGTGGCGGCGATGGGCCTGTCCCGGGTCTTCCTCGGTCACCACTGGTTCACCGACGTGGTGTGCGGCTGGCTGCTGGGGCTCGCGTGGGTCACGGTGCTGGTCACCTGCCACCGGCTCTGGCTCACGCTGGTGCGTCACCACTCGCGCCGCACCGACGAGCGCGTGGCCGCCTGACCCCGGCCCGAGCAGCGCGCCGTGTGCCGGGGGCCGCGGCATACGGGATAGTTTGGGCCGGTGAGCCCCTCCTATGACGACGACGTCCGCCTGGCCCACGTGCTGGCGGACTCGGTCGAGCGCGTGACCATGGCCCGGTTCAAGTCGGAGTCGCTGGTGGTCGACACCAAGCCCGACCTCACGCCGGTGACCGACGCCGACCGCGACGCCGAGGAGCTCATCCGCGGCCAGCTCAAGCGCACCCGCCCGCGGGACGCGGTGCAGGGCGAGGAGTTCGGGACCACGGGGCACGGCCCGCGGCGGTGGATCATCGACCCGATCGACGGCACCAAGAACTACGTGCGCGGCGTCCCCGTCTGGGCCACCCTGATCGGGCTCGTCGACGGTGACCAGCCCGTGATGGGGCTGGTGTCCGCGCCGGCGCTCGGCCGCCGCTGGTGGGCCGCGCAGGGGTCGGGGGCCTGGACGGGGCGCAACCTCTTCTCCGCCAAGGCGATCCACGTCTCGCAGGTGTCCCGGGTCCAGGACGCGAGCCTGTCCTACGCCAGCCTCGGGGGCTGGGCCGACATCGACCGCCGCGACGCCTTCCTGGAGCTCATGGACGACTGCTGGCGCACCCGGGCCTACGGCGACTTCTGGTCCTACATGCTCGTGGCCGAGGGCGCCTGCGACCTGGCGGCCGAGCCCGAGCTGCAGGAGTACGACATGGCCGCCCTCGTCCCCATCGTCACCGAGGCCGGCGGGCGGTTCACCTCGCTCGACGGGTCACCGGCCCCCTGGGGCGGCAACGCGGTGGCCACCAACGGGCTGCTCCACGACGAGGTGCTGCGGCGCCTGGCGTGACCGGGCGCCGCAGCTCCGTCATCGCGGCCGGACCTCGACCTCGCCGCGCCCCAGCGCGCGCAGCTGCTCGCTGACCTGCGCCGCGTCGCCCACGACCACGACGGTCCAGCGGCCCACCTCGGCACGCCCGTATGCCGCCACGAGCTGCTGCTCGTCGAGCCCCCGGGTCTCCTCGAACATCTGCGTTACCCACGCCGCGGGGAGCCGCTCGAGGGCCAGGCCGGCCGCCTCGTCGGCCACCGCGTCGGCGGTGGCGTAGCGCGCGGGCGCGGTCATGCTGACGAACGCGACGCCGCTCGCGACCTCCTCGGGCGTGAAGCCCTCGCGGGCCTTCTCGAGGATGTCGAGCAGCAGCCCGAGCGACTCCCCCGTCACCTCGGCCCGGACCGAGCCCGACGTGATGAAGAGGCCGTCCTCGGCCCGCGGCACGAAGGCCGCGCGCAGGCCGTAGGTATAGCCCTTTTCCTCGCGCAGCACCGCGTCGACGCGAGCCTGCGGGGCCCCACCGACCAGGAAGCTGAGGACCGGGTAGGCGCCCCAGCCGTGGCGGCGGTCCGGCCCGAGGCACCCGACGTAGAGCTCGGACTGCACCGATCCCGGGCGGTCCACCACGACGATGCGCGCGGCGTCGTCACGGCGGCGCGGGGCCTGCGGCGGCACCGGGGCGACCCGCTGCGGTCCCCACGCGCCGAAGCTGCGCTCGACCAGGTCGAGCACCCGCGGCACGGGGTCGTCACCGAGGGGGCCGAGGTCACCGGTGACGACGAGGACGGACCCGGTGGGGCCCACGTGGTCCGCGTGGAAGTCGCGCACCGCGTCAGGGGTGATGGCGCGGACCGTGTCGGGGCTGCCGGCGGCCGGCCGCGAGGCCCGGGACCGGGGGTCGTAGAAGGTGCGCGCGAACTCCCGGGTGGCACGGGACCGGGGGTCGGCGGTCTCCTGCTCGATGTCGGCGAGCCGGCGGCGGCGGGCTCGCTCGACCTCGTCGTCGGGGTAGGCCGGCCGCTGGACGCACTCGGCGAAGAGCTCCAGCCCCCGCTCCAGCCGGGCCACGGGCACGTCGAGCTCCAGGACCAGCCCGAACTCGCTCGTCGAGGACCCGAGCGCCACCCCGGCCTGCTCGAGCAGCTGGGCGAACTCCTCTGCGCCGTGGTCCAGGGTGCCCTCGTCGAAGGTACGGCTCAGCAGGGCCAGCAGCCCCTCCTGCTCCTGCGGCTCCTGCGCCGGGAGGGCGGGGACGGCGAGCCGCACCGACGCGACGTACTGCCCGGGGATGTCGAACACCTGCACCGTCAGGCCGTTGGCCAGCACGTGGGCGACCGGCTCGGGGAAGGACCAGGGGCCCGGGGGCACGACCTCCGGCCGCGGGGCCACGGTGGTCGGGTTCGGGGACGTCGTCGAAGTCGTGGTGCTCGTCGTGGTCGTGGGCTGGTCGCTCATGCCGTGGTTCCTTCGTCGTGGGCCGCCCGGTCGTCGAGGTCACCCGGCTCCTGCTCGCCGTCCGCCTCGGACGGGGTGGCCGTCTCGGTGCCGGGTGCGGCGCTCTCGTCGCGCAGGTGGGCGACCACGGCTCGGTTGCGCGGCTGCAGGTAGGTCCGCGCCGCCTCCTGGACCTGCTCTGCCGTGATCGTCGCGATGCGGTCGAGGAAGGTGTTGATGAACGCGCTGTCGCCGTGCAGCGCGGCGTGCCCGCAGATGGTGTCGGCGCGCTCGTCGGCGGACGCGAGGGCGCTCAACCAGGCGCGCTCGCTCTGCGCCTGGACCGACTCGAGCTCGAGCGGGGTCGGCCCCGCCTCGCCCAGCCGCTCCAGCTCCTCGCACAGCGCCGCCTCGGCGACGCCCGGGTCCACGCCCTCCGCGACGTCGATGCTGATGAACCCCACGGAAACCCCGTCCACCAGACCCCACGAGACTCCGTGGACGCTGTTGGCGAGGTGCTCGCGGCGCACGAGCCGGGTGTAGACGCGGGAGGTGGACAGCCCGGCGAGGACGTCCAGCGCGGCCGACGCGGCATAGAACTCGTCGGTGTCGTCGACGGGCAGCCGGAAACCGACGAACAGCCGGTCGCTCGGCACGTCGTCGCGGCGCTCGAACCGGACCGGCTCCGACAGCGGCGGCAGCGGGGCGACCGACTCCCGCCCCGCCGCCGCTGATGCCGGCAGCTCGCCGAAGTAGCGCTCCGCCGCAGCGAACCCCTCCTCGGGCGTCAGGTCCCCGACCAGGGTCAGCGTCGTGTTGTTGGGCCCGTAGTACCGCTGGAAGAACTCGTGGACGTCCTGCAGGCTGGCGGCGTCCAGGTCCTCCATCGAGCCGATCGTCGGGTGGTGGTAGGGATGCCCCTCGGGGAAGAGCGACGCGTAGAGGTCCGCCAGCGCGAAGCCATAGGGCTGGTTGTCGTACCGCTGCCGCTTCTCCTCCTTGACCACGTCCCGCTGGTTGTCCAGGTTCTCCTGCGTGACCGCCGCCAGCAGGCGACCGTGGCGGTCCGCCTCGAGCCACAGGGCCAGCTCGAACGCTCCCCGGGGCACGGTCTCGAAGTAGTTGGTGCGGTCGAACCACGTGGTGGCGTTGAGCCGGGCGCCATGGGCCATGAGGACGGCGAAGTGGTCACCGGACGGCACGTTGGCCGACCCCTGGAACATGAGGTGCTCGAAGAGGTGGGCGAACCCGGTGCGGCCCGGCGTCTCGTGACGGGATCCCACACCCACCCACAGGTTGACCGTGACCGTCGGGACCGAGTGGTCCTCGTTGACGATCACCCGCAGCCCGTTGGCCAGCGTGCGCTCCTCGATCTGGTAGTTCAGCGGCATGCGGACCACCCTAGGCCAGAGGCGCACCGGGCACGGACTCGACGGACTGATGCTTGCGTGACGGGGCACCCGCCGCCACAGTGACATCCAGGAGTGCCGCACGGGCGCTCCCTTCCTGGAAGGACACCCCCATGGCTGTCTCGATCGACCTGGCCAAGCAGCTGGACAAGGCCTACGAGGACAAGTCGCTGCGCGAGATCCTCGCGGCCCCGCGGCCCCTCCCTCGGCCCTCGCCGGCCTCACGGAGAAGGACGACGCACGGCTCGCGGAGCTCGGCATCAAGACCGTCCGCGACCTCGGTTCCAACCGCTTCTTCGCGGTCGCGGGCGTCCTCGTGGCACTCGAGGGCCATCTGTGAAGTCCTGACGGATCCGGACATGCAAGAAGGCCCCGGACCAATGGTCCGGGGCCTTCTTCTGAAATGTTGTCCGGCGGCGTCCTACTCTCCCACACCGTCACCAGTGCAGTACCATCGGCGCTGTCAGGCTTAGCTTCCGGGTTCGGAATGGGACCGGGCGTTTCCCTGACGCTATGACCGCCGTAACTCTATCGACTTCACCACCCACCACAGGGTTTGTGTGTCGGGAGCTACACAGTGGACGCGAGCAATCTTCGGGTCAAGTCATCGGCTTATTAGTACCGGTCAGCTCCACACATTGCTGTGCTTCCACATCCGGCCTATCAACCCAGTAGTCTAGCTGGGAGCCTCTCACCCACAAGGGGCATGGAAACCTCATCTTGAAGCGTGCTTCCCGCTTAGATGCTTTCAGCGGTTATCACTCCCGAACGTAGCTAATCAGCGGTGCCCTTGGCAGAACAACTGACACACCAGAGGTTCGTCCATCCCGGTCCTCTCGTACTAGGGACAGCCCTTCTCAAGTTTCCTACGCGCACAGCGGATAGGGACCGAACTGTCTCACGACGTTCTAAACCCAGCTCGCGTACCGCTTTAATGGGCGAACAGCCCAACCCTTGGGACCTACTCCAGCCCCAGGATGCGACGAGCCGACATCGAGGTGCCAAACCATGCCGTCGATATGAACTCTTGGGCAAGATCAGCCTGTTATCCCCGGGGTACCTTTTATCCGTTGAGCGACGGCGCTTCCACAAGCCACCGCCGGGTCACTAGTCCCGACTTTCGTCCCTGCTCGACATGTCTGTCTCACAGTCAAGCTCCCTTGTGCACTTACACTCGAAACCTGATTACCAACCAGGCTGAGGGAACCTTTGGGCGCCTCCGTTACCCTTTAGGAGGCAACCGCCCCAGTTAAACTACCCACCAGGCACTGTCCCTGATCCGGATCACGGACCGAGGTTAGACATCCAGAACGACCAGAGTGGTATTTCAACGATGACTCCACACACACTGGCGTGCATGCTTCACAGTCTCCCACCTATCCTACACAAGCCGTACCGAACACCAATACCAAGCTATAGTAAAGGTCCCGGGGTCTTTCCGTCCTGCTGCGCGTAACGAGCATCTTTACTCGTAGTGCAATTTCGCCGAGCTCGCGGTTGAGACAGTAGGGAAGTCGTTACGCCATTCGTGCAGGTCGGAACTTACCCGACAAGGAATTTCGCTACCTTAGGATGGTTATAGTTACCACCGCCGTTTACTGGCGCTTAAGTTCTCAGCTTCGCCGTGAGGCTAACCGGTCCCCTTAACGTTCCAGCACCGGGCAGGCGTCAGTCCGTATACATCGAATTACTTCTTCGCACGGACCTGTGTTTTTAGTAAACAGTCGCTTCCCCCTGGTCTCTGCGGCCACTCACGCTCAACACGCAAGGTGCGTCACGATCATGGCCCCCCTTCTCCCGAAGTTACGGGGGCATTTTGCCGAATTCCTTAACCACGATTCACTCGATCGCCTTGGTATTCTCTACCTAACCACCTGAGTCGGTTTGGGGTACGGGCGGCTCAGTCCCTCGCTAGAAGCTTTTCTCGGCAGCATAGGATCACCCTCTTCCCGCATACGCGGTCACTATCAGATCTCACCCGAATGGCATGCGGATTTACCTACACACCGGGCTACATCCTTAGACGTGGACAACCATCGCCACGCGGCGGCTACCTTCCTGCGTCACTCCATCGCTTAACTACTACTGGCTCAGGTCACCTCATCCACTCCTCACCCACCCGAAGGCGGTTAGAGAAGCTTCACCAGGTTTAGTATCACCAGCCTCGCTAGGGGCGGTACTGCGCCGGTTCCGGAATATCAACCGGATGTCCATCGACTACGCCTGTCGGCCTCGCCTTAGGTCCCGACTTACCCAGGGCAGATTAGCTTGACCCTGGAACCCTTGGTTATTCGGCGGACGGGTTTCTCACCCGTCATTCGCTACTCATGCCTGCATTCTCACTCGCGTAGCGTCCACGACTGGATCACTCCGCCGCTTCACTCGCCACACGACGCTCCCCTACCCATCGACACGCCTGAACCACAAACGGCTTAGCAATATGTCAATGCCACAGCTTCGGCGGTGTGCTTGAGCCCCGCTACATTGTCGGCGCAAAATCACTTGACCAGTGAGCTATTACGCACTCTTTAAAGGGTGGCTGCTTCTAAGCCAACCTCCTGGTTGTCAAGGCAACTTCACATCCTTTTCCACTTAGCACACGCTTAGGGGCCTTAGCTGGTGATCTGGGCTGTTTCCCTCTCGACTACGGAGCTTATCCCCCGCAGTCTCACTGCCACGCTCTCACTTACCGGCATTCGGAGTTTGGCTGACGTCAGTAACCCGGTGGGGCCCATCGGCCATCCAGTAGCTCTACCTCCGGCAAGAAACACGTGACGCTGCACCTAAATGCATTTCGGGGAGAACCAGCTATCACGAAGTTTGATTGGCCTTTCACCCCTACCCACAGCTCATCCCCCCAGTTTTCAACCTAGGTGGGTTCGGTCCTCCACGCGGTCTTACCCGCGCTTCAACCTGGCCATGGGTAGATCACTTCGCTTCGGGTCTAGACCCAGCGACTCAAACGCCCTGTTCGGACTCGCTTTCGCTACGGCTACCCCACGCGGGTTAACCTCGCCACTGAGCACTAACTCGCAGGCTCATTCTTCAAAAGGCACGCTGTCACCCCACACAGAGGCTCCAACGGATTGTAAGCGCACGGTTTCAGGATCTATTTCACTCCCCTCCCGGGGTACTTTTCACCTTTCCCTCACGGTACTTGTCCGCTATCGGTCACCAGGGAATATTTAGGCTTAGCAGGTGGTCCTGCCAGATTCACACGGGATTTCTCGGGCCCCGTGCTACTTGGGATACTCGCCCACAGTCTCGAAGATTTCAGCTACAGGGGTGCCACCTTCTCTGCCCGGCCATTCAAGACCGTTCGCCTATCCACGAGATTTCTTACTGCGCGCCCGCATGTCAGTACGGGCCGGCAAGTCCCACAACCCCGACCGTGCAACCCCTGACAGGTATCACACACGACCGGTTTAGCCTCATCCGCGTTCGCTCGCCACTACTGACGGAATCACTGTTGTTTTCTCTTCCTGTGGGTACTGAGATGTTTCACTTCCCCACGTTCCCTCCACACACCCTATATATTCAGGTGCAGGTGACTGGACACAAACTCCAGCCGGGTTCCCCCATTCGGAAACCCTCGGATCACAGTCTGGTTATCGACTCCCCGAGGCTTATCGCAGATTCCTACGTCCTTCATCGGTTCCTGGTGCCAAGGCATCCACCGTGCGCCCTTAAAAACTTGGCCACAAAGATGCTCGCGTCCACTGTGTAGTTCTCAAAACACAAACCCCAACCACCTACACACCCAAGCACACGCTCGAGCTATCAGCAGTCCAGGCAAAGACCCCAGACCCCCACCCAGCAACCCCCACAACGAGGAGCCACCAGAACAGGGAAACCGATGTCTCAGGACCCAACAGCGCGCCACGACCACCACCCCCACCAGACGCTTTCCACACCCACCCCCAACAAGGGCGAGCCGTACTCACAACCAGCAGAACCAGCAGCCAACCATTCGATGTTCCACCCATGAGCACCCCCACCACACACTCGGTGATGAAGAGGCAAATGCTCCTTAGAAAGGAGGTGATCCAGCCGCACCTTCCGGTACGGCTACCTTGTTACGACTTAGTCCCAATCGCCAGTCCCACCTTCGACGGCTCCCCCCACAAGGGTTAGGCCACCGGCTTCGGGTGTTACCGACTTTCGTGACTTGACGGGCGGTGTGTACAAGGCCCGGGAACGTATTCACCGCAGCGTTGCTGATCTGCGATTACTAGCGACTCCGACTTCATGGGGTCGAGTTGCAGACCCCAATCCGAACTGAGACCGGTTTTTTGGGATTCGCTCCACCTCGCGGTATCGCAGCCCTTTGTACCGGCCATTGTAGCATGCGTGAAGCCCAAGACATAAGGGGCATGATGATTTGACGTCATCCCCACCTTCCTCCGAGTTGACCCCGGCAGTCTCCTATGAGTCCCCGCCATCACGCGCTGGCAACATAGAACGAGGGTTGCGCTCGTTGCGGGACTTAACCCAACATCTCACGACACGAGCTGACGACAACCATGCACCACCTGTACACCGACCTTACGGGGAGCACATCTCTGCACTTTTCCGGTGTATGTCAAGCCTTGGTAAGGTTCTTCGCGTTGCATCGAATTAATCCGCATGCTCCGCCGCTTGTGCGGGCCCCCGTCAATTCCTTTGAGTTTTAGCCTTGCGGCCGTACTCCCCAGGCGGGGCGCTTAATGCGTTAGCTGCGGCACGGAACTCGTGGAATGAGCCCCACACCTAGCGCCCAACGTTTACGGCATGGACTACCAGGGTATCTAATCCTGTTCGCTCCCCATGCTTTCGCTTCTCAGTGTCAGTTATGGCCCAGAGACCTGCCTTCGCCATCGGTGTTCCTCCTGATATCTGCGCATTTCACCGCTACACCAGGAATTCCAGTCTCCCCTACCACACTCTAGTCTGCCCGTACCCACGGCAAGCCCAACGTTAAGCGTTGGGTTTTCACCGCAGACGCGACAAACCACCTACAAGCTCTTTACGCCCAATAATTCCGGACAACGCTCGCACCCTACGTATTACCGCGGCTGCTGGCACGTAGTTAGCCGGTGCTTCTTCTGCTCCTACCGTCACTCTCGCTTCTTCAGAGCTGAAAGAGGTTTACAACCCGAAGGCCTTCATCCCTCACGCGGCGTCGCTGCATCAGGCTTCCGCCCATTGTGCAATATTCCCCACTGCTGCCTCCCGTAGGAGTCTGGGCCGTGTCTCAGTCCCAGTGTGGCCGGTCGCCCTCTCAGGCCGGCTACCCGTCGTCGCCTTGGTGAGCCACTACCTCACCAACAAGCTGATAGGCCGCGAGTCCATCCTCCACCACAAAAGCTTTCCACCCCCACCCCATGCGAGGGAGGGTCATATCCAGTATTAGCCCCGGTTTCCCGGAGTTATCCCAGAGTGAAGGGCAGGTTACTCACGTGTTACTCACCCGTTCGCCACTAATCCACCCAGCAAGCTGGGCTTCATCGTTCGACTTGCATGTGTTAAGCACGCCGCCAGCGTTCGTCCTGAGCCAGGATCAAACTCTCCGTAGAAAATTCAAACCCCAGCAAACAGAACAACAATCTGACATTGCTGTCCGTCTACCAAAGGAACCTCAAACGAGGTAAAACTTGGCATCAAATTTCGGCACGCTGTTGAGTTCTCAAACATCGGACGCACACATCGTCCGAGCGGCTTGGCCGCTCTCGCTCCGTGGCAACTACTCAAACTTACTTCGTCTGCTTCGGCGTGTCAACTTGCCCTCCGCACCCTGTCGGGCCCGGCGATCGAGTGTCTGCGCTGAGAGCAACTCGTCTAACTTACTTCGTGCGGGCCACTGTGTCAACTTCGCGTCCTCGCCTCCTTGCGGAGCGTGTCTGCGTCGTGTGCTCCGTGGCCGGGGCACGAGGGAAGACAGTACACACTCCCCCGGGACGGTCCAAATCGGGCGTGGGGGCAGGGCGATCGTGCTCGGCCGGGCCGCCGGGGCCCTGGCACCCGGCCCCAGCGCGACGACCGGACCGGACCGGCCCCGGACCGTGGCCGAGAGGAGCCGAGGGTGCGGCGAGCCGGGGCCGGAGCACGACCGACGCCACCCGATCACGACCGGATTGACCGGAGCACGACCGACGCCACCCGATCACGACCGGACCGACCGGAGCACGACCGACGCCACCCGATCACGACCGGACCGACCGGAGCACGACCGGAACGTCTGCGGAGCACGACGAAGGCCCGGACCGTGTGGTCCGGGCCTTCGTCACGCCGATGCGATTGGTAGCGGGGGCAGGATTTGAACCTGCGACCTCCGGGTTATGAGCCCGGCGAGCTACCGAGCTGCTCCACCCCGCGTCGGTATGACCACAGGTTACGTGAACGTGGACAGCAGGTGCAAATCGCGGCGTCCTCAGCCACCGGCCTCAGCCACCGGGTGCAGGTGAGGACGGGGTCGCCGAGCCTGGGGTGGCGGACGGCGACACGGTGGGGACGACCACGGTCTGGCCCGGCTGCTGCGCCTTGACCGCCGCCTCCAGGGCCGACCGCAGCCGCTTCTGCGCCTCGCCATACGCGGCGAAGTCGCCGGCGGCGAGCGCCTTGTCCGCGTCCGCCATCGCCGTCTGCGCGGCCCGGAGCTGGCGCGCGACCTCGGACCCGGCCCCCGGCTGGGGGGCAGGCGCCGGCTGACCGGGCTGCTGAGGCTGCGGCGGCGTCGGAGCCGACCCCTGGTCGCCGGCGGTCGCCCCCGAGCTGCCCCCGAAGAGCCCGTCCAGCGCCCCGTCGAGGGTGTCCGACCAGGCGAGCTTGTCGCCGAAGGCCGCGACGATCGCCTTGGACTGCGGGTACGACGAGGAGGAGCCCGAGGACGCCTGCACGTAGATGGGCTGGACGTACAGCACCCCGCCGCCCATCGGCAGCGTGAGCAGGTTGCCCATCGAGACCTTCGAGCCGCCCTGGGAGTTGTTGTTGAGGAACTGGCTCAGCGTCAGGGCGAACCGTGGCGAGGAGTCGTTGCTCGAGAAGATGTTGTTGGCGACCTGCCGCGGCCCCTGCACCTGGGTGTCCCGGGGCAGCTCGAGCATCCGCAGCGTGCCGTAGCCGTCCCGCCGCTTCCCGTCGGCCGACCCGGCGTCGGCGTCGGCGGCCACGAAGGCCGACAGGACATCCCGGTTCTCGGGCGTGAAGCTCGTGGTCAGCGAGAACGTCGGGTCCTGCTGCCCCGGCATGGCGAGCGACAGGTAGTAGGGGGGCTGGCTCGGCGCGGTCTGCGACCGGTTGCTCGGGTCCGTGGGCACCCGCCAGAAGTCCTGGCCCCCGAAGAAGCTGTTGGCGTCGGTGACGTGGTACTTCCCCAGCATCGAGCGCTGCACCTTGAAGAGGTCCTCGGGGTAGCGCAGGTGCTGCATCAGCTCCCCCGTGATGGCGGACATCGGCTCGACCGTCCCCGGGAAGGCCTTCGTCCACGCCTTCAGCAGCGGGTCCTGGTCGTCCCAGGCGTAGAGGTGGACCTTGCCGTCATACGCATCGACCGTCGCCTTGACCGAGTTGCGCACGTAGTTGACCTTGGCCGGCGCCTGCGCCGTGACGTTGCTGCGGGAGGCGTTGGTCAGGGCATCCGAGGTGACCTCCTCGATCTCGGTGCGCTGGGCGTAGGGGTAGTTGGCCGTCGTGGTGTAGCCGTCGACGATCCACAGGATCCGGCCGTCCACGACCGCCGGGTAGGGGTCCCCGTCGAGGGTCAGCCAGGGCGCCACCTTGCCGATGCGGTCCCGCGGCTTGCGCACGTCGAGCAGACGCGACTGCTCGTTGACGGCGCTGGACAGCATGATGTTGGGCTCGCGGTAGGCGACCGCGTAGGCGAGACGCCGGGTGAGGCTGCCGATGGCGACCCCACCGGTGCCGCGGTAGGTGGTGTTGCGCTGCCCGCCGGCCGAGCCGTCCGGGTGGTCCAGCTCGGCGTCCCCGCTCCCCTCGGGCGCACCGACGATGGAGTACTCCGGGGACTCCTCGCCGAAGTAGATGCGCGGCTCGTAGGGGCCCAGCTTGCCGGTGGACGGGATGTTCTGCTCGAAGAACACCGGCTGGCCGTCCGGGCCGCGCTTGTTGCCGTATGCCGCCACCAGGCCGAAGCCGTGCGTGTAGACGGTGTGGTCGTTGACCCAGTTGCGCCAGGAGCGGTCCAGGTCGTCCAGCCGCAGCTCCCGGGCCCCGACGACGGCGTCCGTGGTCTTGCCGTCGATGACGTAGCGGTCCACGTCGAGGCTGCTCGGGAAGGAGTAGAAGGCCTTGACCGCCTGCAACGCCTCGAAGGTCTGGCCCACCACGGCCGGGTCCACGATGCGGATGCCGGGCACCGTTGCGGCGTCGCCCCGCAGCTGCCCGCTCGTGACGGAGGTCTGTGCCTTGTAGACCTCCTTCTTGACCTGGTCCAGGCCGAAGGCCGCACGGGTGGCGTCGATGTTGCGCTGGATGTAGGGCTGCTCCAGGGTCCGCTCGCTCGGCTTGACCTTGAGGCTCTGCACCAGCGTCGGATAGATCGTGCCGATCACCAGGGCCGTCACGGCGAGCAGGGACACCCCGACGATCGGCAGCCGCCACGAACCGGTCCAGATCGAGGCGAGGAAGAACAGCGCGCACAGGACCGCCGCCACCGCGAGGATGGACTTGCCCGGCAGCACGGCGTGCGCCCCGGTGTAGGTGATGCCCGTGATGCGGCCGGAGTCCTGCAGCGCCAGGTCGTAACGACCGAACCAGTAGCTGAGGCCCTGCAGCAGCGCGAGCGCCGCGAACAGCGACGAGAGATGGACGATCGCCGCCTTCGTCGACCGGCCGGCCATCCCCGGGGGCCGGAGACCGCCATACAGGTAGTGCGTCAGCGCGGCCACGATCGCGGCCAGCACGAAGGCCATGAGGGTGAAGTCGAGCACGAACCGCACCCACGGCAGCGTGAAGACGAAGAAGCCGACGTCCTTGCCGAACTCCGGGTCCGTGACCCCGAAGGGCACCTGGTTGCGCCACAGGAGGAAGGTCTGCCACTGGCTGGCCAGGGCGGTGCCGCTGAAGATGCCCAGCATGGCCGGCACCACCCAGACGGCGAGGCGTCGCAGCGGGTCCAGCATGCTGCGGTAGCGGTCGAGGGCCAGCTGCTCGTCGGTGACCGGGGCGTAGACCGGGCGGAGCCGGTAGCCGAGGGCGATGCTGGAGAAGGTCAGGCCCCCGGCCAGCAGCAGCCCGACGAGGAAGAGCAGCCCCTTGGTCAGCAGCTCGGTGGTGAGGACGCGACCGAACCCGAGGGCGTCGTACCAGAGCACCTGGGTCCACAGCGCAGCCAGGGCACCGAGCGCCAGCAGCACCACCGCCACGATGGTCAGCAGCGGCCCCAGCACCCCTCGCCCCCGCCGCCCGGCCCGGCCTCGCGGGGGCACGACCCGACGCGCGCCCCCCGCGGCGGCAGGATCCGGCTCGGGTCGCTCGTGGTCGGTCACGCTGTGGTCCTCCTGCGCCAAGGTCACGTCGCCGCAGCGCCGCGGCGTGATCGTCGCGGCCCAACCTACCGCCCCACCCTGGGAGAATGGTCGCGTGACGTCTACTCCACAGATCGTGCCCACCCCGTTGATCGCCTGTGCGGTCGAGACCGAGCAGCACGTGTCCCGCTCCGGGTGGGACCAGCCGACCCGCCTCTTCGCGCTGGTGCGCACCTCCGAGCTGCTGGCCGCCGAGCCGCAGCTGGCGGCCCGGCTCGACGGCGAGGACCCGGACGGGCTGAGCGCCGTGGAGCAGGAGGACCTGCCCGACGCCGACGGCCTGGAGGAGCTCCTGGCGCAGATCGCCTGGCCGCCCGAGGTCGCGGGCACGGCCATCAGCGTCGAGCGCCTGGTCGTCCCGCCCGCCGCCGAGTCGGCCATGCCGCAGGACCCGCAGCAGGCGACGGACTACCTCATGCACCACCCCGACCGGCAGGACGTGCGGCTGCTCGTGGCGGTCGACCGCAGCGGCGAGCAGGTGACCCTGCTGCGGCAGCGCGCGCACGACAGCGACGACGCGGTGGCCATGGGGGCGGACATCGCGCCCGGGCTGGTCGCCGCGCTGCGTGCCACCCTGCTGGACTGAGAAAGGGACCGAGAAGGACCGCGAGGGACCGAGAGGAACCGCGAGGGACCGAGAGCAACCGCGAGGGATCGCGCGGGATCTCGACCGAGAGGGATCAGGAGCAGGTGGGGAGGGCGCTCGCCGTCCCTGCCGCGATCTGCTCGACGTCCTTCAGCGCCTGCTGGAAGGACTGCACCCGCACCACCCGGAGGCCGTCGGGCACGTGGCCCGTCACCTCCGAGCAGTTGCCGGCGGGCGCGAGGAACCACTGCGCCCCGGCCGAGCGGGCCCCCACGAGCTTCTGCTGGATCCCCCCGATGGGCCCCACCGTGCCGTCGGGCGCCATGGTGCCCGTGCCGGCGATCCGCTGCCCACCGGTCAGCTCGCCCGGCGTGAGGCGGTCGTAGACCCCGAGCGAGAACATCAGCCCGGCCGACGGGCCACCCACGTCGCCGGCGTCGATCGTCACCTTGACGGGCAGCGCGTAGGCCACCTTGAGACCCACGCCCACGAGCTTGCGCCCGTCGACCACGCGGACCGGGACGGACACCTGCTGCTCGGCCCCGGCGCGTCCGACGGCCAGCGGGACCGACTGGCCCTCGGCATACGACTGGATGGCGCTGCGGAGCATGACGCTCCCCGTGACCGGCCGGTCGCCGATGCGCAGCAGCCGGTCCCCGACCTGCAACTTGCCGGCCGCCGGCGAGCCCTGGGGGACGGCCCCGACCGTGACCGTCTCGGGGACGGTCATGCCGAGCGCTCGCTGCGCGACGACGATGGCGTCCTCCTGGGACAGGCTCATCTCGGCGGCGTTCTCGCGCTTGACGTCCTCCCCGGTCATGCCCCGCGGGAACACCTGCTCCTCGGGCACGATCGCGCGGTGCCCGGCGGCCCACGCCCCGAGCAGGTCGTATGCCGTCACCGTCCCGCCCGGCCCGCCGCGCACCGACACCGTGGTGAAGCTCAGCACCCCCGAGGCCGGGTGGTCCTTGTCCTTGGGCACCGAGATGAGGGGCTTGCCGTCCGCCGTGGTGCCGAGGGTGTTGGTGGCGGGGCCGGGGCCCATGATGACGTAGGGCAGCGGCAGGAAGGCGAGCACCAGCAGCGCGAGGCAGACGAGGGCGAGCAGGCCCAGCAGCAGCCGGGACCGCGGCGCACGCCGGCCCGGGGCCCGGCCGAGGTCGCGCGAGCGAGCCGCACCGACCGCCCTCATGGCAGGCCCACCCACTCCTCGGTGCCGTCGGCGAAGCCCTGGTGCTTCCAGATCGGGACGGTGGACTTCAGCGTGTCGATGAGCTCGCGGCACGCCTCGAAGGCCTCCCCGCGGTGCTCGGCGCTGACCGCGCACACGACGGCGAGGTCCCCGATGTCCAGCCGGCCGACGCGGTGGACGGCGGCCACCCCCACGACCCCCGGACGGCCCGCGACCTGCTCCACGACCGCGCGCAGCTGGGCCAGGGCGCTCGGGTGGGCGGAGTAGTCCAGCCCGGTGACCCCCTTGCCGTCGTCGTGGTCGCGCACGACCCCCACGAAGGGGACGATGCCCCCGGCGCGCGGGTCACCGACGGCGGAGACCACCTCGTCGAGTGACAGCGGCTCGTCGCGCACGTCGACCAGCCGCACGGCAGCGGATCCCTGGGTCACGGGTGCCCTTCCTGGTGGGGAACGTCTGCGGAGAGGGTAACGGCCCGGGCCGGGCGAGGCTGGACGGGCGTGACGGAACGGCGGGCCACCTCCTAGCGTTGCCCCTAGGAGTACGACCCCGACCCGAGGAGCCCGTCGTGACCGTCCCGCCCGCCAACACCCCCGACCCGGGACCCCAGGACCCCGACGACCTGGCCCGGATGCTCGGGGAGATGCTGGGCGACCCGTCCCTGGCCGACAACCCGCAGGTCCGCGACGCGCTGCGACAGCTCGGCGCCGAGCAGCTCGACCCGGCGCAGCTGGCGATGGTGCGTCGGCAGGTGCAGGCGATGTTCAGCGGACCGGCGCCGGAGGGGCCGATCGACGCCGGCGTGGCGCTGGACCTCGCGCGCCGCCGCGCCGCCACCACCGGCGACCGCAGCGTCACCGACGCCGAGCGCCGCACGTATGCCGAGGCCATCCACGTGGCCCAGCTCTGGCTCGACCAGGCCACCGGTCTGGAGGGGGCTCCCGCGGCCGGGGCCGTGTGGAGCCGGGCCGAGTGGATCGAGGCGACGATGCCGACCTGGGTCGACCTCGTGGGGCCCGTCGCGGACGGGGTCACGGGGGCGATGACCGGGGCGATGCGCCGCCAGCTCGACGAGCTCGCGGAGCACGGCGGCCTCGAGCAGCTCGGGTCGATGCCGGGCATGCCGCAGGTGCCGGCGGGGATGGACCCGACGGCGATGATGGCCCAGATGGGGCCGATGGTGCACCGCATGGGTGCCGCCATGTTCGCGGCGCAGACCGGCGAGGCCGTCGGCGGGCTCTCGGCGGAGGTCGTCTCCGGCACCGAGGTCGGGCTGCCGCTCGTGCCCCGTCACGACGTAGCCCTGCTCCCCGCGGCCGTCGAGGCCTTCCAGGAGGGCCTCGAGGTCGACCCCGCGCAGGTGCGCCTCTACCTGGCGACCCGGGAGGCGGCGCGGTCGCGGCTCTTCACCGCCGCGCCCTGGCTCGCGGCGTCGCTGACGGCTGCGGTCACCGCGTACGCCCGGGACATCACCATCGACGTCGAGGGCATCCAGCAACGGATGGGCTCGGTCGACCCGAGCGACCCCGAGGCGCTGCAGCGCGCCATCGGGTCGGACCTCTTCGCGTCCGAGCCCTCCCCCGCGCAGCAACGAGCCCTCGCCTCCCTGGAGACGCTGCTCGCGCTCGTCGAGGGGTGGGTGGACGTCGTCACCGACCGCGCCACCCGACCCCACCTGCCCGACGCCGCGGCGCTCGGCGAGGCGGTCCGGCGGCGGCGCGCGACGGGCGGCCCCGCCGAGACCCTCTTCGCCCAGCTCGTCGGGCTCGAGCTGCGCCCGCGGCGGCTGCGGGACGCCGCCAACCTCTTCGCCGCGCTCGAGGACGCCGGCGGCGCCGAGCTGCGCGACGGGGCGTGGGCTCACCCGGACCTCGCCCCGACCGGCGAGGACCTCGACGACGTCCTCGGTTACGTCGAGCGGGTGCGCTCCGGCAGCGGCGACGACCTGGACGCCGAGCTGGACCGGCTGCTGGACGGCGACGGCGGGAGCCCCTCCGCTCCCGCCGGTGGCCCGGCGTGACCGGCCTCGCCCCCGAGATGGCGCCCGCGCGACCGGGCAACCTCGAGCAGCTGCGGGCGGACGCCATACGGCTGGTGAGCGAGCTCGAGCCCGTGGACGCCCGGGAGGACCAGGTGCGGGCGGACCTGCTGGCGCACCTGGACCGCCACCCGGACGCGTGGTGGAAGTACGGCCCCCCGGCCCACTTCACCGCCAGCGTCCTGGTGCTCTCCGAGGACCGGCGCCAGGTGCTGCTCACCCACCACCGCAAGGCCCGCACGTGGTTCCAGCTGGGCGGTCACGCCGAGCCCGGTGACCTGGACGTCGTCGGCGTCGCCCGCCGCGAGGGGCGCGAGGAGTCCGGCATCCCCGACCTGCAGGTGTCCCCGCGCCTGGTCGACGTGGACCGGCACGCGCTGGGGACCGGCTTCGCGGTGTGCCGCGAGCATCTGGACCTGAGGTTCGTCGCGGTCGTGGGCGAGGTCACCCCCGTCGTCAGCCACGAGTCGCTCGACGTCGCGTGGTGGCCGGTGGACGCGCTGCCGCACCCGCACGGCGAGGAGCTGCCGCGGCTGATCGAGCGGGCCGGGCTGCGGGTCCCCTGACGCGGGTCACCCGTCGACGCAGTCCCCCGACTCCCCCGGGACGCTCGGCCCGTCCTGCGCGGCGTGCGCGTAGCCCTCGAGGTAGCCCTTGGCGCGCTCCAGCTTGGGGTAGGACCGCAGCAGCGTCCAGAACTCAGGCCCGTGGCCGGGCTGCAGCAGGTGCGCCAGCTCGTGGAGGATGACGTAGTCCTGCACCCACCCGGGCAGCCGCGCGACGCGGTCGGAGATGCGGATGGTGGCATCGACCGGCGTGCACGAGCCCCACCGGCGCCGCTGGTTGCTCACCCACACGATGCTCGCCGGCTTGGCGAGGCCGCCGAGGTAGGCGGCGGACAGGTCGGCGGCCCGCGCCGCCAGCCGCTCGTCCCCCAGGCTGTCGCGACCGTCGCGGGCCTCGAGCCGGGACACCATCTGGTGGATCCACTCGCGCTCCTGCCGCGCCGAGTGGCCGGCGGGGATGAGCACGACGATTCGGTCACCGTCGCGGTAGGCGCTCACGGTGCGCCGGCGCCGGGTGCTGCGCCGCACCTCCACCTCGCTCATGGCCGCACCCTAGCGCGTGGCTCCCCCGCGCCCGAGGGCGCCGCGCAGCCAGGCGGCACGTCCCGTCAGCGCCCCGTGAACCGGGCCGGGCGGCGCTCGGTCGCCGCCTCGATACCCTCGCGTAGGTCCCGCGTCGCCATGGTCGTCGCCTGCGCGAGCGCCTCCCACTGCAGCGCGACCCCGCTGCTCGCGTGGCCGCCCTGCCGCAGCGCGGCCAGGGTCAGGCGGGTCGCCACCGGTGCCGCGGCTGCGACCCGGTCGGCGGCCGCCAGCGCCAGGTCCAGCACGTCGTCCGCCGCGGCGCTCGCGGAGGCCAGGCCCAGCCCGACCGCCTCGTCGCCCGTCACCACGCGCCCGGTCAGGAGCAGGTCCGCCGCCACCGCTTCCCCGACCACGCGGGGCAGCGACCACGTGGTCGCCATACCGGGGTGCAGGCCCAGGGAGGTGAAGGGGACGGACAGCTTGGCCGTGCTCGCGACGTACCGGACGTCGCAGGCGAGCGCCAGGGCCAGCCCGGCCCCGACGGCGTGGCCGTTGACCGCCGCGATCACCGGGACCTCCAACGCCGGGACCGACAGCCACTGCTGGTAGAAGGTCAGCATCCGGGCGCGCAGGTCGGCCACCGTCGCGTCCGGCTCGGCGACCAGCCAGGACAGGTTGCCGCCGGCGCAGAAGGCCGAGCCGGCCCCGGTCACGACCACGCAGGCCAGGCGCGTGTCGCCCCGCAGCAGGTCGGCCAGGCGGGCCCAGGAGGCGGTCATGGCCTCGCTCATCGCGTTGCGCTGCTGCGGCAGGTCGAGGGTGACGACGCACGTGCGCCGCTCGCCCTGCTCCCGCAGCGCCACCGTCAGGTCGGCGTAATCCTGCTCCCACCAGGGGATCTCATCGGTCATCGCACACCTCGTCAGGGGGTGGGTGGGCCGGTGGCCACCCGGTCGGACGTCGTCCCGTCGAGCCTAACCAGCCGGACGGCTCCGGCGACCCCCGGCCCTGAGCCCTCGTGCGGGCCGGTCCGTGCTCAGCGCGGACACGGCGTAATCCCCGGTACGCCGCAGGTCGTGCTCTATGGTGACCGAAGTCCGATTGCCGCACCGGCGGCACGAACGACAAGGAGAGACGACATGGCCGACACCTACAAGGGTGAGTTCTACTGCGTGAAGTGCAAGGCCAAGCGCGAGGCCGAGGGCAACATCGTGGAGACCAACGGTCGCCGCATGGCCAAGGGCAAGTGCCCCGAGTGCGGCACCAACCTCAACCGCATCCTCGGCAAGGCCTGAACCACCGCGAGCCGTCCGACGGGGAGGCACCGACTTGAGGGTCGGTGCCTCCCCGTTGTCATTCCCCGAGAGTTATCCACAGTGGGTCGCTTGATGTCATTTGCTTGCGTTTGCATGTCATATTCTCCGTATGACGAAGCACCCGCCTGAAGGAGAGCTGTCATGACCCGCAGCCACCGCCCCGCCCTGCGCCCCGGACGGCGCGTCCTCGACCGTGGCGACGGCGAGGTGCAGCTCGGGGCCCACCACGGCAGCGCCGTGGTCCTGTCGGGCCTCAGCACCACGGATCGGGTCGTCCTCGACGGACTGGATGGGAGCCGCTCAGAGACCGAGCTCGCGCGGGAGTACACCGCCCGCGGGGAGGACCCGGGCCGTCTCGACGTCCTCCTGGCGCTGCTGCGCCGGCACGCGCAGCTCGCGGACCCCGCGGACCAGCCGCCCACCGACCCCCACCACGTGCGTCACCCCTGGCGCCGGCCGGGCGGCCTGCCCGTGCTCGTCGCCGGCCTCGGCGACCTCGCCGGCGAGGTGGCCCGCGTCCTCGCCCGACAGCACGCCCGGGTGCACACCCAGCACTCGCTCTCCCCGCACGCGCTCCCCCTGCCGCCCACGCTGGTGCCGGGCAGCCCGCGGCCACCCGCGCTGGCGGTGCTCGTGGCTGACGGCGCCATCGACCCGATCCTCGCCCGGCAGTGGGCGCCCTGGGCGATGGTCCTCCCGGTGGTCGCCGCGGACGGCACCGTGACCGTCGGCCCGCTGTGGGCGGGGCTGGACGACCCGTGCCCCATGTGCCTGGACCACTACCGCACCGACCGCGACCCCGCCTGGCCGCGGATCCTGGCGCAGCTCACCACCCACGGGCCGGACGGCGGGGTCCGCCCGGCCGCCGCCGACCCCGCCACGACCGCCCTGGTGTGCGGGCTCGTGGCCCGACAGGCGCTGGACGCCGTGGGGCAGCGGCAGCTCCCGAGCGGACTGGCCACCGACGTCACCGACGGCGACCCGGAGCCGCACCGCCGCCTGTGGTCCGTGCATCCCCGGTGCGACACGCACCTACCCGCCCGCCAGCCGCTCGCCGGGTGACAATCGAGGGGTGAGTGACATCCCCCGCCGGACCGCGCGCCGCACCGCTCGGCTCGCCACCCTGCCCCTGTCCTACGCCGGCCGCACCGCCCTCGGCGTGGGGCGCCGGCTCGGTGGCGCCCCCGCGGAGGCGATCGCCGCGGAGGTGGCGGCGCGGACCGCGGACCAGCTCTTCGCCGTGCTCGGGCAGCTCAAGGGTGGCGCCATGAAGGTCGGCCAGGCAATGTCGATCTTCGAGGCGGCGCTTCCCGAGGAGGTCGCGGTGCACTACCGCGGGGCCCTCACGGCGCTGCAGGACGCCGCCCCCTCCATGCCGGCCGCGACCGTGCACCGGGTCCTGGCCGCCGAGCTCGGCGAGGACTGGCGCGACCTCTTCCGCGACTTCGACGACGCGCCCGTCGCCGCCGCCTCGATCGGGCAGGTGCACCGCGCCGTGTGGGGCGACGGCCGGGACGTCGCCGTCAAGGTGCAGTACCCCGGGGCCGGGGACGCCCTGCTGTCCGACCTGCGCCAGCTGTCCCGCCTGGCGCGGGTGACCGGCTCCTGGCGCACCGGCATCGACATGCGCGCGGTCACCCAGGAGCTGCAGGACCGGATGGCCGAGGAGCTCGACTACCTCACCGAGGCGAGCTCGCAGCGGGCGTTCGCGCGCGCCTTCGCCGGCAGCGAGTTCTTCGCCGTCCCGGACGTCGTCACCGGTACCGGGCGGGTGCTCGTCGTCGAGTGGCTGGACGGCACGCCGCTGTCGACCGTCATCCGCGAGGGCACCCCCGAGCAGCGCGGGCAGGCGGCGAACGGCTACCTCGACTTCCTGCTCGCCGGGCCGGACCACGTGGGCCTCCTGCACGCCGACCCGCACCCCGGCAACTTCCGGCTGCTCGACGACGGCCGATTGGGGATCCTCGACTTCGGCGCCGTCAACAGACTGCCCGACGGTATGCCGCCCGCCGTCGGTCGCCTCCTCGGCCTGGCGCTGGGGGGCGAGGACACCGCCGACCACGTGCTCGAGGGGTTGCGCAGCGAGGGGTGGGTCCGCCAGGACGCGCACCTCGACGCGCGCGTGCTCCTGGACTTCCTGCAGCCCTTCCTCGAGCCGGCGCGGCACGACCGCTACCGGTTCACCCGAGCGTGGCTGCGCAAGTGCTTCGCGCACGTCACCGACGCGCGGTGGCAGCCCGTGATCGCCGAGCTGGACCTGCCCCCGGACTACCTGCTCATCCACCGGGTCTGGGCCGGCGGCCTCGGCGTGCTCTGCCAGATCGGCGGCGAGGTGGAGACCCGCGCCATCCTCGAGCACTGGCTGGACGACCTCGACCTGTCCCGCTGAGCCCGGGTCACCACCACTCCGCGTCAAGCTTGGCCTCGATGGAGCGGGCGTGCCGTCGGCTGCACTCCGCGCACGTCCAGACCGGCCGCCCTCGCTCCACCCCGAAGGTCCAGCTCACCCGCGCCACCGCCAGGTCCGGCCCCTCGGCCTGCCGCCCGCAGGAGCTGCACGTCATCGTGTCCTCGTCCACCGCACCACCGTAGGACCTCCCGCGCGCCGTGGCCCCCCCGGGACAGCGAAGCGGGCGGGACCGCTTCGCTGTCCCGCCCGCTTCATCGGGCTGCTGGTGCTGGCGTCACCTGCGCTGTCGGCGGCGGACCGCCATACGCACCTCGTGCGCGCTGCGCGGGCGAGGCCGCTCGGGGAGCCGCTCGACGCGGACCCGCGCCAGCTCTGCACTGACGTGAGCGAACATGATGAGTCTCCTTGTGCTGTGGTGGTCTTCATGGTGTTTGTGGTCTTGCTGGGTCAGGCCGCCACCTCGTCCTTGCGGGGCCGACCTCTCGGGCGCTTGCGGGGGACGACGACGCCGGCGATGACCAGCTGGCCGCCCCACACGCCCCAGGGCTCCCGACGCTCCAGGGCGCCGGCGAGGCACGCGACCCTAGCCGGGCAGGTGCCGCAGAGTGCCTTGGCAAACTCGACGCCCTCGGGGGTGTCGGCGAACCACAGCTCTGCGTCGTTGTCCTGGCAGGGGATGTCCCCGTCGGCGGCGGCTGCGGCCACCCTGTGGTCGATCAGCTCGGTGAGCGTCATGACTGCCTCCTCGTGGTGATGCCCCTCGGTGGTGGGGCGCTGGGTGCCCGGGGTCGGGCGGGCGGTGCGGTGGGTGAGCGGCCCTCGAGCCGGAGCGGACGCCCCGGAGATGCACGAAGGCCGCGGAACCCGGGTGTCGGGTCCGCGGCCTTCGAGCGGGGCCAGGGTCTGGAGCTAGACCGGTGGCCTCCCGAAGGTCGGGACCACGACAGGGGTCGGGCGGGTGACGACGACGCCGGTGCCATCACGACGGTCGCCGGCCACGAAGTCCTGGCCGGAGGAAGCGTCGATGGACGGACCGGTCCCGTGGAGCCGGCCGTTGCCCTCGGTGGAGGTGAGGGCGGAGCCCAGGACGCGCGGCATGGCGGAGCGGGCAGACGGGGTCGACTGGACACGGTCAGGCGTCACGAAGGTCATCGTGGTGATCATCTGGTCGACCCTCCTCTCTGGCTCGCTGCGGCACTGCTGCCGACGTGGGTCGCGGGTGTCACGCCCGCGACAGGACACCTGGGACTGTATGCGCTGGCGTCGCACGGGGGCAACGCCTTTTGACGGCTCCGGCTCGCGCTGACCGGACCGGACCCCTCAGTCGTCGCCGGAATCTCTTGCGGCAGCGAGGATCTCGTCAGGGTCGGCACCGCGAAGAATTGCCAGGACCGGCTCGCCGTAGAGGCTGAGCTTGCGGGCGCCCACCCCCGACACCGAGGCCAGCGCCCCGAGGTCGTCAGGTCGGCGCTCGGCGATGGCCGTCAGGGTCGCGTCGGTGAAGACGACGTAGGCCGGGACGCTCGCCGCCGCGGCAGCCCCCTTGCGCCAGGTCCGCAACGACTCGAAGACGGCTTCGTCGTAGGTGGGAGGACAGTCGCCGCAGCGTCCGGTCTTGCGCTCGGACGCCGTGGTCAGCTCGGTCCCGCAGACCCGGCAGTGGGCGGGCCGCGCCACGGTCAGCGAGCGCTGCCGCCCGCCCGCCGCGCCCGACGCACGTCGCGGCGCGGACCGTGCTCCCTCGCCGAGCACCGAGGCGGCGTCGTCCAGGAATCGGCTGGGGCGCCGCGAGGCCCGCCCGCCGACGTTGCGGGAGGCGGCCCACGACAGGGACAGCCGACGACGGGCCCGGGTCAGGCCGACGTAGAGGAGCCGGCGCTCCTCCTCGATCGCCTCCCAGCCCTCCGCCATGGAGATCGGCAGCAGCCCGTCGCTGCACCCCAGGAGGTGGACGACGTCCCACTCCAGCCCCTTGGCGCTGTGCAGCGAGGCAAGCGTGACGCCCTGCACGGTCGGGGCGTGCTGCGCCGCGGCCCGCTCCCCCAGGTCGGCCACGAGCTCGGGGAGCCGGGCCTCGGGCTGGGCGGCGACCAGGTCGTCGGCCAGGGCGACCAGCGCCTGCAGGGACTCCCAGCGCTCGCGGGTCGCGCCGCCGCTGGCCGGCGCCTCGGTGGTCCAGCCGACTCCGGCCAGGACGTCGCGCACGAGCTGTCCGAGCGGGACCGACCCGTCGTCGCCGCGGGCCTGCCCGCGCAGCAGCAGCATCGCGTCGCGGACCTCGCGGCGGGAGAAGAACCGCTCCCCGCCGCGCACGAGGTAGGGGATCTGCTCCTCGGCGAGCGCCGACTCGACCGCCTCGCTCTGGGCGTTGGTGCGGAAGAGCACCGCGATCTCGGCCGCAGGGGTCCCCTCCGCCAGCTGCCGCTTGATCGCGGCGGCCACCCCGCGCGCCTCGGCCTGGTCGTCGTCGTAGCGGGTCAGCTCGGGCGCCGGGCCGTCGCCGGCCTGGGCCTGGAGCTGGACCAGGGCCCGGGAGACCCCGCCGCGGCCGGACTGCCCCTGCGCCCGCAGCATGACGTTGGCCAGCCCGACGATCTGCGGGGTGGAGCGGTAGTTGCGCACCAGCTTGACGACGGCAGCCTCGGGATACCTGGCCGAGAAGCCGAGCAGGTGCGCGGGCGACGCGCCGGTGAAGGAGTAGATGGTCTGCGCAGCGTCCCCGACGACGCAGACGTCCTGGCGGTCGCCGACCCACAGGTCCAGCAGCCGCTGCTGCAGCGCGTTGACGTCCTGGTACTCGTCGACCACGAAGTGGCGGTACTGCCCCCGCACCTCCCGGGCGATGGCCGGGTGCTCGTCGAGGATCCCGGCCATGACCAGCAGCACGTCCTCGAAGTCGATGACGCCGCGCTCGCCCTTGACCTCCTCGTAGGCCTGGAGCAACCGGGCCATCGCCGTCGGGTCGAGCCCGGCGGGGTCTCGTCGAGCGTGCCGGGCCGCCGCCGGATAGCTCTCGGGGGTCAGCAGGCTGACCTTGGCCCACTCCACCTCGGCCGCCAGGTCCCGGATCGCGGGGCGGTCCAGCTGCAGGTGCAGCCGGGCCCCGGCCTCCGCGACCGCGCCGGCCTTGTGCGGCATGACCTCGGGCGCGGCGCCCCCGATCGCACGGGGCCAGAAGTAGTGCAGCTGGCGCAGCGCGGCGGCGTGGAAGGTGCGGGCCTGCACCCCTGCGGCACCCAGGTCGCGCAACCGGGTGCGCATCTCCCCGGCCGCGCGCGCCGTGAAGGTGACGGCGAGCACGCGCTGGGGCACGTAGACGCCCGACCGCACGCCGTAGGCGATCCGGTGGGTGATCGCGCGGGTCTTGCCCGTGCCGGCCCCGGCCAGGACGCACATCGGCCCGGTGGGACGCTCGGCGACCGCCCGCTGCTCGGGGTCGAGCGCGGCCAGGATCTCGTCAGGGGTGGCAGCCATCGCCCCGCAGTCTCCCACGGCCCACCGACAGACCCCGTCGCGGTGGGGAGCCGCCCACCGCCTGGCCGCGTCGCGGTGGGGAGCCGCACACCGCCCTGGCCGCACACCGTCCTAGCCGCGTGCCGGCTGCAACCCCGCGATCGGCTCGCCCAGCCAGGACTCGATCAGGTGGTACGCGACCGAGACCGGCGTGCCGCCGGACAGGATGGCGCCCGACCCGACCGCAGCCCGCAGCTCCTCGCGGGAGTACCACCGGGCCTCGGCGATCTCAGCGTCGGCGAAGCGCAACGCCGTGCCCCGCGCGGCCCGCGCCGTGAACGCCAGCATGAGCGACGCCGGGAACGGCCACGGCTGGTTGCCGGCGTAGCGCACGTCCTCGACCAGGACCCCCACCTCCTCGGCGACCTCGCGGGCGACGGCGGCCTCCAGCGACTCCCCCGGCTCCACGAAACCCGCCAGCACGGACCACCGCCCCTGCGGCCAGGCGGTGTTGCGGGCCAGGAGCAGCCGGTCGTGCGGATCGGTGACGGCCATGATGACCGCGGGCGACGTCACGGGGAAGGAGTGGTGCCCCAGCGGGCAGGCACGGACCCACCCGGCCTCCACCGGCGTGGTGGGCTGCCCGCAGCGGGCGCAGTGGCGGTGGCTGCGGTGCCAGTGCCCCATCCCGACCAGGCTGGCCGCGATGTGCACGTCCACCGCGTCCAGGGACAGGCCGAGGACGCGCAGCCCCGACCACCCCGGGGCAGGGTCGTCCTCGACGGCGTCGCGGACGAGACCGACGACCTCCACGCCGCGTGGGTCCTGGCCCAGGTAGAGCGCGACGTCGCCCGGCCGCAGCGGGGCCTCCGAGGGCCGCCGACGCACGAGCGCCGTGCCGTCGGCATACGTCTCCAGGCGCTCGCCGCGCAGCTCCACCACCGCGGTGGCGGGGTCGGCGAGCAGCTGGTCGAGCAGACCTGGCTCCTTGCGGCGCCACCCGGCGCGGTCCAGACCGGTCCGGGAAAGGGCGAGCTGAGGAAGGTTTCGCGGCGCTCCGGTCACGCCTCACACCCTAGACGTCGGGCCTCCCCTACCGTGGGGGCGTGACAGTCGCCCGCCGTAGCCCCCTGCAGCTCGCCGCCCTCGCCAGCGCGGCGGTCAAGGGGCTGGACCCGGTCTCGGTGGAGCTCGTGCAGGGCGAGGACGACCGCTGCGACGTGGCCTACGTGCAGGACAGCCGGCAGCGCCGGTGGACGGTGCGGGTGCCGCGGTCGGCCGCGGACGCCGCCCAGATGGACTCCGCGGCGGCGCTCCTGCCCCACCTCGACAAGCGGCTCCCCTTCGCCGTGCCCTCGGAGAGCGGGAGCGTGCCGCTGCGGGACAACGGTCGCGCGATGGTCTACCCGCAGGTGGCGGGCCGCAACCTCGACTTCCGGCTCCTGCCTGCCGGTCCGGGGCTCGCCTCGGCGCTGGGGCGAGCGCTGGGCGAGATCCACAACCTGGACGTGCGCCTCTTCGACGAGGCCGGCGTCCCGACCTACGACGCCGACACCTACCGCTCCCGCCACCTGGCGGAGCTGGACCGCGCGGCCGCCACCGGCCACGTCCCGGCCGCCCTGCTGGGGCGCTGGGAGCGGGCCCTGGAGAACGTCGCGCACTGGAGGTTCGCCCCCGCCCCCACGCACGGTCGCCTCTCCGGTGAGCTGGTGCTCGCGGACTTCGAGGTCGACGACGACGCGACGACCGGGCGCATCGTCGCGATCACCGGGTGGGACCAGGCCAAGGTCGCCGACCCCGCGGACGACTTCGCGGTGCTGTGGGCCCAGACCACGCCGGAGGCGTTCGACACCGTGCTGGAGGCGTATGCCGCGACGCGGCACGAGCGTCCCGACCGCGCGCTGGAGATGCGGGCGCAACTCGCCGGGGAGCTGCGCCTCGTCCGGGACCTGGTCCACGCCGCGGCGGCCGAGGACGAGCCAGGCGTGCAGGAGGCCACCCGGGCTCTGCACCGCCTGGCGGAGCAGGTCGAGGGTGACGAGCTGGTCGCCCACGTGCCAGCCGTGACCGCGCCCGGGCCGGTGGGCGAGCCCGACGAGCCTGTCGAGCCTGTCGAGACTGACGACCCGCAGCCGGCCGCAGGGGACGGAGGCCCGGCGCAGCCCATCGTCGCGCACCGCCCCTCCGCGACGCAGGACGCCGCCGAGGCACTAGGTCCCGCGCGCAACGATACGCCCGGCCGCAGCTGACGGTCCCGTCACCCCTCGTCGAGCAGGGCCGCGACCGCTCGCTCCAGCTCCGGCTCGTCCAGCAGCTGCGGGCGCACCGTCTCGCCGCTGGCGGCGTAGTAGAAGGCGGCATCCACCTGGTCGAGAGGTAGCCCGCGCAGCCGCGCGTAGGCCAGGCGGTAGACCGCGAGCTGCAGCTCCCGGACCCGCGCGCGACGGCCGTGGGGACGCGCCCCGGTCTTCCAGTCCACGACGGTGCAGCCGCCCTCAGGCCGGGGGAAGACTGCGTCGATGCGCCCCCGGACGCTGAGGCCGGCGATCGTGGACTCCACGGCCAGCTCGATGTCGCTGGGGGTCCGCCCGGCCCACTCGCTGGCGAGGAAGTGCTCCTTCATGGTCGCCACGTCGTGATCGGCGAGGGTCCCCTCGTCGGCGCTGCCGGGGAGCTCGTCCAGGTCCACGATGGCGGCCTGTCCGTAGTGCTGCTCGACCCAGGCGTGGAAGGACGTCCCCCGGCGGGCCGCCGTCGCCGGCGGCGCCGGCATGGGCCGCCGCAGCTCGGCCCGGAAGACCTCGGGGTCGTCGGCCAGGGACACCAGGGCCGAGGTCGACAGGTGTCCCGGCAGCGGCGACGCGGTCCCCGGACGGGGGCGGGTGGCGCGGTCGCGCTCCGCGAGCAGCACGCCGATCTCGGCGTCGAGCTCCGCCCAGGCGCTGTCGGGGGGCGGCTGCGTCGTGGCGACGGGGCGGGGCGCCGCCAGGTCGGGCGCCTCGGCCAGGGCTGCCTGGGCCGCTCGCACGGCGTCGGCAGCCCGGTGCAGCGCCGCTGCCGGGGCGACCGCGGCGGGCCAGCTGACCTGCACGGCCTGCTCGAGCATCGGGTTGGTGGGGGCGGGATCGCTGTCTGGCATGGGTGCCCACCCCACGGTCGTGCAGGCGCCGGCGTCCCGCAGCTCCTCCAGGAACCGGGACGTGACCCGGGGCTTGCGCTGCTGGCCCCAGACCGAGGCGGTCAGCAGCAGCTCGTGGCGCGCGCGCGTGACCGCCACGTAGGCCAGCCGTCGCTCCTCCATCACGCCGTGCTCGCCGCACGCGAGCACGAAGTCGCTTATCCGCTTGGAGAGCTCGGCCTGGTCGGGGCTGCTCTGCCAGGTCAGGGCGGGCAGCCCGGACCGGTCCCCCCGGAGGCCGAACGGCACGGTGTCGAGGCCGATGAGCCAGGTCTTGTCCTTGGGGGGCGGCATGCGCCACCCGCCCTGGGAGTCCGTGACCACCCGCGCCTCGTGGCTGGGGAAGGTCCCCTCCTCCAGCCCGGGCACGGCGACCAGGTCCCACTCGAGGCCCTTGGCCGCGTGGACGGTGAGCACCTGGACCGCCCCGGGTGCGGGCGTGACGGCTCCCGGGGCCAGACCCCGCTCCTCGGCCTCGGCTGCGGCCAACCACGCCAGCAGGCCGGCCAGGGTGGGGCGGTCCGACCCCGTGGCATAGTCGGCGACCACGTCGGCGAAGGCCTCCAGGTGCACCCGGGCCTCGGCGGCCGGGCGTCCCGGGCGCGCCATGAGCTCCAGGTCGAGCCCGAGCGCCCGCTCTGCCTCCCCGACGACCTCGGACAGGGTGGCGCTCAGCAGCTCACGGACCCGTCGGACCCGGCCACGCAGGTCGCGCAGCCGCAGCCGCGCCTGCCCGCTGAGGCTGCGCCCCCGTCCGGACACCCACCCCTCGGGGGGAAGCCGGTCGAGCGCCTCGACCAGGCCCACCATGGCCTCGTCCTGGTCGAGGTCGTGACCGAGGGCCCGCGCCCAGTCGTGCAGCGCGGCGAGGTCGGCGGCCCCCAGGTGCACGAGCGGCCCGGTGAGCAGGCGGACCAGGTGGTCGCCGCGCGCCGGGTCGTCCACCACGTGCAGGAAGGAGACGAGGTCGGTGACCTCCGGCATGGTCAGCAGGCCGCCGACCCCGACGACCTCCACCGCCAGGCCCTGCTGCTCCAGCGCCTCGACGATCGCGGGGAACTGGCTGCGCTTGCGGCACAGGACGGCGGCGCTGGGCGGTCGTCCGAGGTCGCCGGGGCTCGACGCGCCCCTCGGCGGGGAGGGGACGAGCCGGTCGTGGATCCAGGCGGCGACGAGGTGGGCCTCCTCCTGCGACGTCGGCAGCCGGGCCGCGGTGACGGCCCCGGTCGCGGCGTCAGGACGGGCGCGGAGCACGGCCACGTCGACCGCGCAGGCCTGGGTCAACGGGCCGGCGACGACGTTGGCCGCCGCCAGGATCGACTCGTCGTTGCGCCAGGACGTGGACAGCGGCAGGGTGCGGGCGGGCCCGGCGGCGGTCGGGAAGTGGCGCGGGAAGGAGGTCAGGGTGGTCGACGAGGCGCCGCGCCAGCCGTAGATGGACTGGTGCGGGTCGCCGACCGCCATGACCGGGACGTCGGCCTGCGCGGCGGCGTAGAGCTCGCGGAGCAGCACGAGCTGGGCCTCGCTGGTGTCCTGGAACTCGTCGAGCAGCACGGCGCGGTAGCGGCTCCGCTCGGCCCGGCCCACGTCGGGGAACGTCGAGGCGATGCGGGCGGCCAGGGACATCTGGTCGGCGAAGTCGACGGCCTCGGCCTCCCGCTTGGCTGCGGCGTAGGCCTCGAGGAGCGGGACCACGGCCCGTCTGGTGCGCAGCACCCCCAGGGCGTCGGCGACCTCGGCGAGGTCCGCCCGGCGCCGGGAGCCGGGCGGCAGGGCGTCCCACGCGTCGACGACGAGGTCCAGGTGCCGCTGCAGGTCCTGCGGGGTCCGCAGGTGCTCGGCGAGCTGCCCGGACAGCGCCAGCACGGCGTCGACCACCGTCGACACGGCAGGCACGGGTCGACCGGCGCGGCGGGCGGCCTCGTCCAACGGGCCCTGGTAGCCCTGCACGATCTCGTGGGCCAGCTGCCAGCAGGACGCCTGGGAGAGCAGGCGGGCGCCCGGCTCCACGCCGAGGCGCAGACCGTGCTCGGACACCAGGCGGCCGGCATACGCGTGGTAGGTCGAGACCGTGGGGGCCAGCTCCACCTCGCCGCCGTCCGCGGGCTGCCACAGGCCCGCCGCGACCAGCTGACGCAGCCGACGGCCGATGCGGTCGGCCAGCTCACCGGCCGCCTTGCGGGTGAAGGTGAGCCCGAGGATCTCCGCGGGGGCGACCAGGTCGTTGGCCACGAGCCACACCACGCGGGCGGACATGGTCTCGGTCTTGCCGGACCCGGCCCCCGCGACCACGAGCAGGGACTCCAGCGGCGACTCGATGACCGCCTGCTGCTCGGGGGTGGGCGCGGGCTGGCCCAGGGCCCGGGCGATGTCGAGGGCGCTGTGGCGGGCGGTCACAGCTGCCGTCCCTCGGGCATGGCGGGGCAGGAGCGCCGCACCGGGCAGTAGCCGCAGTGGTCGCCCGGGGTGACCGCGAACGCGGCGCCCGACATGGCGCCGGCGGCCTCCTCGACCAGCCGACGTGCCCAGGTGGGGTCCTCGGCGTCCTGGACGGAGGCCTGGGGCTGCAGGCGATAGCTCTGGGCCTTGCCCCCGACCTGCAGCAGGGCTGCCCCGGCGGACTCGCTCGACTCCTCGAAGGCGCCGGCGGCGACGGCCGCCTGGTAGGCCGCCAGCTGGGGGTGCTCACCGATCTCGGCCTGCGTGGGCCCCGAGCCGGAACCCGTCTTGAGGTCGATCACCCGCAACCGACCCGAGGCGTCCTGCTCGAGCCGGTCGACCCGACCCGTGAGCAGCGCGCGTCCGACGGCGACGCGGGCGTCGCGCTCCACCCCGACGAGCCGCCAGCCCTGGTCATGGGATGCCTGCGCATAGGCGGCGAGCTTGGTCACCATCGCCACCGCGCGGTGGTGCTCGTTGCGGCTCGCCCAGCTGTCGGAGAGCTCGAGCTCGGGCCAGCGCCGGTCGAGCTCCGCTCGCAGGGCGGCGGGGTCGGTGAGGTCGATGGCCGGGTCGGCGGCGATCTCGTGCACGAGGGTGCCGACCTGGGCGGCGGAGCTGTCTCCTGCCTCTCCCCCGTGGCTGCGCAGGAACCACATGAGGCCGCAGCGCTGGACGGTCTCGAGGCGGGAGGGGGACACCGGGACGGGGGCGTCGGGCGGGTGCACGGGGTCGTCCCTGGTCGGGGACCGCATCCCCCACCAGGAGTCCGGGTCGGCGCCGGCCACCCCGGCGGAGGCGAGCACGGCCAGACGCTGGGCGGCCTCGGTGCGGAGCTGCTCGTCGTCGCTGAGCGTGCGCCGACGCAGCTCGGCCACGACCGCGGTCAGCGACAGGGGCGGGGGCACCTCGACGGTCGCCCGCGCGTCACCCGCGGAGGGGTCGATGACGTCGAGGTAGGAGGAGGGTTGCTCGTCCTCGGAGCTGACGGCGGTCGCGACGAGCACCTGCCTGGCACGGCTGACCGCGACGGTGAGCAGGCGCGCCTCGTCGGAGCGCACCGCCGCGAGCGCCTCACGAGGACCGTGCCCGCGCCCGGCGAGGAGGTCGACGAGATGCTCGGAGCCCAGCAGCGAGCCGCGCAGGCGCAGGTCGGGCCAGACCCCCTCCTGCAGCCCGGCGACGACCACCAGGTCCCACTCCTCGCCGGCGGCGCCCTGGGGCGTGAGCACCTGGACCACCTCCTCCAGCGGTGCCTGCGGGACCAGCGAGTCGGCGGCGAGCTCCTGGGCGAGGACCTGCTCGAGGAAGGCCTCCGGCCCCGCCCCCGGCAGCCGCTCGGCGAACCCGGCCGCCGCGCCGAAGAGCGCGACGACGCCGTCCAGGTGCCGGTCGAAGCGGGCGGACACCGGGCCGCCGGCGATCGCCGCCGCCCGCCACCCGTCGGCGACGCCCAGGCCGGACCACAGGTGCCACAGGACCAGCTCTGCCGTCACCTCCGCGGGCCAGCGACCGTCGGGACCGAGCCGCGCCACGGTGGCTGCCGACGTCAGCGCCCGGGCGACGCGCCGGGCTGCGGCCGCCTCGCGATCGGGCACGTCGTCGAGCATGGTCCCGTCCAGCACGGCCTGGACGAGCAGCTCGTCGCTGCGGCGCCGCTCGCCGCCGGGCCGGTGCGCACGACGCAGGGACCGGCGCAGCCGGCGGACCGTGACCGGGTCGCAGCCGCCGACCGGGGACAGCAGCAGCTCCACCGCCACGTCCGGCTCCAGCGGGCGCGGGTCGCGCCGCGCGACCCGGACGGCCACCTGCAGCAACGTCAGCAGGGCCCGGGCGGCGGGCTCGTCGCGCACCGGGAGGTCGGTCATCGAGGAGGCGACGGGCACCCCGGAGCCGCCGAGGACGCGCCGCAGCGAGACGCTGCGGGCGCGGCCTCGGACGATGACGGCCATGCGGGACCAGGGCACACCCTCCAGCAGGTGGGCTCGGCGCAGCCGGCCGGCGATGTAGGCGGCCTCCTGCGCCGCGCTGGCCAGCACCACGGCCTCCACCGGTCCGGACGGAGCTGCAGCACCCGAGGCGCCGTCGCCACCCGACGCCGGGATCTCGCGCGGGTCCGCGCAGAGCCGGTGCGTCGCGGACCCCAGCACCCCGACCTGTCGCGCGGCGCGCCCCGTGACGGCGGCGAGGAGCGGCGCCTGACGATGGGACCCGCTCAGCACGAACGACTCGCCGAGGCTCAGCAGGTCCTGCCCCCCGAACCACTCCTCCCAGTCCCGGGCGAAGACGCGGGGGTCACCGCCGCGGAAGGTCTCGACCGCCACGTCCGGGTCACCGAGGAGGACGAGCTGGCAGGACGGGTCCCGGACCACCGACAGCAGGCGCGCCGCGGACCACGTCAGCTCCTGCGCGTCGTCCACGACCACGAGGCCGAACCGGTCGCGGGCGCGGCGCAGGGCCTCCTCGGAGGCCTCGAGCCGGTCGGCGGCGGCCGACAGGACCCACGCGGGGTCATAGGCGCCGGGCCGGGAGAAGGCGGTGACCTGGTCGTACTCCTCCAGCACCGCGGCGGCGGCGCGCCACTCGGGGCGCCCGTGCTGCTCGGCGAGGGCGACGAGGTCCTCCGGCACCAGCCCGCGCTCCACGGCCCGCATCAGCAGGTCGCGCAGCTCCCCGCGAAAACCCCTGGTGCCGAGCGCCTCTCGCACGGAGTCCGGCCAGCGCGGCCCCGGCACGACACCGGTCGCGTGGCCGTCGAGGAGCTCCTTGAGGATGGTGTCCTGCTCGGGCCCCGACAGCAGCCGCGGCGCCGGGTCACCCGCGAGCGCGGCCTCGGAGCGCAGCAGCCCGAACCCGAGGGACTGCACGGTCCGCGCCAGCGGCGTGGTGGTGGTGACGCCCAGCCGCGCCGTCACGCGGTCGCGCAGCCGTGCCGCGGCCACCCGGCTGGAGGTGAGCAGCAGCGCCCGGTCCGGCGCCACCAGCCCCCGCCGCACCCGGTCGACGACGAGCTCGACGGCCAGCGTGGAGCGTCCCGACCCCGGCGGACCCACGACCTGCACCAACGCCGCGGTGCTGTCGAGCGCTGCGCGCTGCTGCTCGTCGAGGGCCGGAGCCTCGTCGAGCAGCTGATCCATCTCCTGCACCTGCAGCATGCTCCGATCTCATCACCCACCACTGACAGACCCTCGGCGGCGCGGCGGGCGAGCCCGATCAGGGGGCCGCGCGGTCGTGCGGCAGGCCCTCCCCGGGGATCCAGGCGCCCTCGCCGTCCCACCTCGCCCGTGCCAGGTCCACCCGTATGCCGTCCACCAGCCCACCCACCAGCGGGGTCGCCTCGGCCCGCCACCGCTGCCGGGCGCGAGCCGTGAGCTCGTCGGGCAGCGACCCGTCGGCGCGCACGACCCGCCACCAGGGCGCGTCGCCGGCATACCGGCTCATCGTCTGCCCGACCTGACGCGCTCCGCCGCGTCCGAGCAGGCGAGCGACGTCGCCGTAGGTCACCGCGCGCCCGGCGGGCACCTGGTGGACGACCTCCAGGACGTCCTCGGCGAACTCGCCGGGAGGACCCGCGACCGGCACGCCGTCAGTAGGTGGGCAACGAGGGGTCGACGTCGCGGACCCACGCCAGCACGCCGCCGTCCAGGTGACGGGCGTTGGTGTGGCCGCCGGCGACGAAGGCCTGCAGCGCGGTGGCGGACCGGCCGCCGACCTTGCAGTGGATGACGACCTCCTCGTCCTCGCCGAACATCGCGTTGGCGCGCCCGCTCACGAAGTCGTCCAGGGGGACGGCCTCCGCGCCGGGGATCGAGACGATCTGGCGCTCGTCCTCGCCGCGGACGTCGACGAGGCGGAAGCTGCCGGGCCGCTCGCGCAGCATCTGGGCCAGCTCGGTCGCCGTGACGGTGGGGAGCATCGCATGCATGTCGTCCTCCTGCTGGGTCGGCAGCCCGCAGAACTGCTCGTAGTCGATGAGCTCGTGGATCGTGGGGTGGTCGCCGCACAACGCGCAGTCGGGGTTGCGCTGCACGGTGAGGGTGTCCCACCGCTGGGCGAGGGAGTCGTGCAGCAGCAGCCGCCCGATGGCCGGCTCCCCCATGCCGACGACGAGCTTGATGGCCTCCGCGGCCTGGACCGACGCGACGGCCGCGCACAGCACCCCGAGCACCCCGCCCTCGGCGCACGAGGGGACGCTGCCCGGGGGCGGGGGCGTGGGGAAGACGCAGCGGTAGCAGGGCCCGTGACCCGCCCACCAGATGCTCACCTGCCCCTGGAACCGGAAGATCGACCCCCACACGTGCGGGATGCCGAGCAGCGCGCAGGCGTCGTTGACGAGGTAGCGGGTGGGGAAGTTGTCGGCGCCGTCCACGACGAGGTCGTAGCCGCGCAGCACCTCGAGCGCGTTGGCCGCCTCGAGCCGCACCGGGTGCTGGACGACGGTCACCCCGGGGTTGATGCGGGCGATCGTCTCGGCGGCGGACTGCACCTTGGGGCGTCCGACGTCGTCCTGGCCGTGCGCCACCTGGCGCTGCAGGTTGGACTCGTCGACGACGTCCGGGTCCACGATGCCGATGGTGCCGACGCCGGCGGCGGCGAGGTACATCACCGTCGGGGAGCCGAGGCCCCCCGCACCCACGACGAGCACCCGGGCGTTGACCAGCCGTCGCTGCCCCTCGCGGCCCACCTCGGGCAGCAGCAGGTGCCGGGAGTACCGCTGCACCTCCTCGGCCGACAGGTCGCGGCCGACGTCGACCAGGGCGTGTCGATCCATGGCCCGACAATACCGCGCGGGATGCGACCCGGGCCCGGCCGCCGACGCGCGGGCCCGCCGAGTAGCATGGCCGCCACCCGCGGCGACGAGCGGGCCCCAGGACGACCGCATCTGCTAAGGACCTCGATGACGACCTCCACCGAACCCGCCGGCGACACCACCCGGCACGGCCGCCTGCCGCGCTCCGAGCGCCGCGCCCAGCTGCTGGAGGCGGCGCAGGACGTCTTCGTCGAGGCCGGCTACCACGCTGCCGCCATGGACGCCATCGCCGAGCGCGCGGGGGTCTCCAAGCCCGTCCTCTACCAGCACTTCCCCAGCAAGAAGGAGCTGTACCTCGCGCTGCTGGACCAGCACTGCCAGGCCATCGTGGACCTCGTGAGGACGGCCCTGGCGTCGACCGACGACAACCGCGAGCGGGTGGCGGCGACGATCGCCGCCTACTACGAGTTCTTCGACCGCGACGGGGCGCCCTTCCGCCTGGTCTTCGAGTCGGACCTCACCGGCGAGGCGGCGGTCCGCGAGCGCCTGGACCGCGTCGAGACCGAGTGCGCCGAGGCCATCGCGGACGTCATCAGCGAGGACGCCGCGCTCCCCCGCGAGCACGCCCTCCTGCTCGGTATGGCGCTCGCCGGGGCCGCCCAGAACTCCGCCCGCCACTGGGTCACCAGCGCCTCCCGGTCGGGGGTCACGCGCCCGGAGGCCACCCAGCTGGTGCAGCTGCTGTCGTGGCGCGGGATCGGCGGCTTCCCCAAGCAGAGCGCCTGAGCCGGTCCGTCACCACGTCACGCCGCGCGCCTTCCCGCCCAGCCCCTGCCCGCTAGCCCCCACCCGCTCAACCCCTCCCCTGACCACGAGCGGGAACACCCCGCGGTGACCCGGAGTTGGTCACCCACGAGAGCATCGGCCGCCGGCCGGTGCCCACCATCGACGAAAGGACCCTCCGTGGAGGTCAAGATCGGCGTCCAGCACGTCGCCCGCGAGATCACCTTCCAGTCCGACCAGACCCCGGACGAGGTCGCGCAGGCCGTGGCCGCCGCGGCGAAGGACGGCAGCCTGCTGACCCTGCGTGACGAGCGCGGCCGCACCGTGATCGTCCCTGGTGACCGCGTCGGCTACGTGGAGATCGGCGAGTCGGCGAAGACCCGGGTGGGCTTCGGCAGCCTCTGACCACCCCGCCGGGCCCGACGGCAGCACCACGGCAGCACGGTTGCGGCACGACGGCTGCACGCCACCACACCGCTCCGGCCTGCGCTTTCGTCATCAAGACGTGATGCTGGAGTGCATCAAACATCCGTGACGGGGTATCCCTCAGGTGACAACGTGTAGCCGACCCCTCGTGATCGTGGGGCGGCACACCGGTCCGGCAGCTGTCGGACCGACCACCACGTCAAGGAGAGTGACATGCTCGGCACCATCATCACCGCCATCATCATCGGCGCCATCATCGGGGGGCTCGCGCGTCTCGTGATGCCCGGCCACCAGAACATCTCGATCCTCATGACCATCGTCCTCGGCATCCTCGGCTCGGCCATCGGGTCCTGGCTCGTCGCGCAGTTCGGCTACAAGAACGCCTCCGGCGGCATCGCCTGGATCGCCGTCCTCGCCGGCGTCGTGGTCGCCGCGATCCTGATCGCGATCTACCTCAACGTCACCAAGGGCCGCAGCCGCGTCTGACGCGACAGGCTCGCCACGACAGCGCGGCCGGCACCCCACCCGGGGTGCCGGCCGCGCTCGTCATACGGTCAGCTGGTCACAGGCCTGACGGCAGAGGTCAGACGGTCAGGCCCAGCCGGGCCATCCGCTCGCCGTGGGCGTCGGCGAGCCGGGTGTAGAGGCGCCCCAGCTCCCCCACGTCGCCGCGCTCGACCAGCAGCTCCACGAGCGCCGGGTGCTCCACGGCGACCTGCTGTGCCTGGGACATGGCCTCCCCGACCAGGCGGCGCCCCCACAGCGACAGCCGCCCGACGACGGCCGGGTCCGTGGCGAGGACGGTGCGCAGCTCGGCCTCGATCAGCTCGGCCTTGCCCTCGGACTGCAGCACCCGGTGGACGAGGGGCCGGTCCGCGTCGCTGACGAAGGCGCTGACCTCGCGGTAGAAGTCCATCGCGAGCCCGTCGCCGACGTAGGCCTTGACGAGCCGCTCGGCCCAGGTGCGCGGCATGGTGCGCTCGTGGAAGGCGGTCACGGGAGCCACGAACGCCGCCATCGCCTCGTGCGGGTCGACCCCCAGCTCGAGCAGCCGCGCCTCGAGCGCCTCGTAGTGCCGGAACTCGCGGGCCGCGAGCCGGGCGAGCTCGACGCGCGCCGCCGTGGTGGGCGCCAGCTCGCTGTCGCTCGCCAGCCGGGAGAAGCCGGTCAGCTCCCCGTAGGCCAGGGCTGCGAACAGCTCGACGACACCGTCCCCGGACGCGGTAGTGCTCATGTGCACCCACAGTAGCCGCCGCCCGGTAGACTTGTGACGACCACGGTGCCCGGTCGGCCCGACTCTGGTGTGACAGGCGAGGCGGACCCGACGTCCCCTCAGCAGCGCGAGCGCTGCCCGAAGACCTCCGATCGGCTCCGCCACCACGTGGGCCCGCGCTGCGGTGCCGCCCCTCGCTCGTGCCGAGGGCGCCCGGCCGCACCGGCTCACCTCGCCGACAGGATCCAGTCCGTATGACGACCCCTACCGCCTCCCAGGACGCCGCCGCCGTGGCGTCGGAGCTGACCTTCGCCGACTTCGACGTCCACCCGGACATCGTCGCGTCGCTCGCCGCCATCGGCATCGAGCACCCCTTCCCCATCCAGTCGATGACGCTGCCCGTGGCCCTCGGCGGCCACGACATCATCGGGCAGGCCAAGACCGGCACCGGCAAGACGCTCGGCTTCGGCATCCCGATGCTCGACCGCGTGGTCTCCCCCACCGACGAGGGCTTCGCGACGCTGCGCCACGCGGGCAAGCCGCAGGCCCTGGCCGTCACCCCGACCCGCGAGCTCGCGGTGCAGGTCGCCGGTGACCTCGCCAAGGCCGGGCGCGACCGTGGCGTGCGGATCGCCACGATCTACGGCGGCCGCGCCTTCGAGCCGCAGGTGGAGCAGCTGCAGCAGGGCGTCGAGATCGTCGTCGGCACGCCGGGCCGGCTGCTGGACCTCGCCAAGCAGGGGCATCTCGACCTGTCGCACGCGGGCATCGTGGTGCTCGACGAGGCCGACGAGATGCTCGACCTCGGCTTCCTGCCCGACGTGGAGAAGCTCTTGGCGCTGACCGCGCCGACCCGGCAGATGATGCTCTTCTCGGCGACCATGCCGGGTGCGGTCGTGGCGCTGGCCCGCCGCTACATGACGCGCCCCACGCACATCCGCGCGATGGGCGACGAGACCGAGAACAAGCACACCGTCAAGGCGATCGAGCAGTTCGTCTACCGGGCCCACGCCCTGGACAAGGTCGAGATGCTGGCGCGGATCCTGCAGGCCCGCGACCGGGGCCTGACCATCATCTTCAGCCGCACCAAGCGCACCGCGGCCAAGGTCGCCGACGAGCTCACGGACCGCGGCTTCGCGGCCGGCGCGATCCACGGCGACCTCGGCCAGGGCGCCCGCGAGCAGGCCCTGCGGGCCTTCCGCAACGGCAAGATCGACATCCTCGTCGCCACCGACGTCGCCGCCCGCGGCATCGACGTCGAGAACGTCACCCACGTCGTCAACTACCAGTGCCCCGAGGACGAGAAGACCTACGTCCACCGCATCGGGCGCACCGGCCGTGCCGGTCACACCGGCACCGCCGTGACCTTCGTGGACTGGGACGACGCGCCGCGCTGGGGGCTGATCAACAAGGCCCTGGACCTCGGGATCCCCGAGCCGGTCGAGACCTACTCCTCCTCGGAGCACCTCTACACCGACCTCGACATCCCCGAGGGCACCAAGGGCCGGCTGCCGCGCGACCGGCGCACCCGCGCCGGCCTGGACGCCGAGCAGCTGGAGGACCTCGGCGAGACCGGCCAGCGCGCCGGCAAGGGCCGCGGCGAGCGCGGTGCCGGTGCCGGTGCTGGTCGTGGCGGCCGTGGCCGACCCGGCGGCCGGGACGGCGACCACGCTGCGCAGCGTGACGGCGACTCCCCGACCGGCGCAGAGGGTGCCAGCCGCCCCCGGCGGGCCCGCAGCCGCCGGCGCACCCGTGGCGGCCGTCCCGCCGAGGGGCAGGACGCCGCGCGAGGCGGCTCCGAGAGCTGACGTCGGGCGGGCGGCATACGGCCGTCGTCGCTGGTCACAGGGCCTCTGGGGACTCCCCAGGGGCCCTGTCGCACATCCCCCGGATTTGCCAGCGCACCTGGGGACGCGGGAGGGTGACAGGTCTTTGCGGACAAACCAACGACGGGCCGTGCTCTCGGGGGAGGTCTCGGCCTCCAAGGAGGATCCCCGGATGACCGAACAACCGCCACGCTCCGTCACCAGCGAACCAGGCGTCGAACCACCGTCGGGCACCGCCGGCAGCACCCTGGCGACGGTGGATGCCGAGCCCGCCGCGGGGCACGACCACGAGCTGCTCTCCGGGCTGACCACCGCGGTGCCCGAGTCGCGGCCGCGCCGGCCCGGCGTCGACTGGATCACCTTCGGCATCACGGCGGCGCTGGCGATCGCGTTCGTGGTGTGGGGCTTCGTCGGCACCGCGTCGCTGTCGACCGCGTCCTCGAACGCCCTGGACTGGGTGATGACCAACGCCGGGTGGGCGTTCGTGCTGCTGGCGAGCATGTTCGTGGTCTTCGTGCTGTGGCTGGCCGCCAGCAGGTACGGCGACATCCCGCTCGGCTCGGACCGTGAGGAGCCGGAGTTCTCCACCAAGTCGTGGATCGCGATGATGTTCAGCGCCGGCATGGGCATCGGACTCATGTTCTACGGCACGGCCGAGCCGCTGTCCCACTACATCGCGCCGCCACCGCGCTCCGGCGTGACGGCCCAGCAGCCGGAGGCCGTGCAGCTGGCGCTCGCCACGACGCTCTTCCACTGGACGCTGCACCCGTGGGCGATCTACGCCGTGGTCGGCGTCGCGATCGCCTACTCCACCTTCCGCAAGGGGCGCAGCCAGCTCATCTCCTCGGTCTTCGCGCCGCTGATCGGCCGGCGCCGCGCCACGGGCCCGCTCGGCCGGGTCATCGACATCCTCGCGATCTTCGCGACGCTCTTCGGCTCCGCGGCCTCCCTCGGCCTCGGCGCGCTGCAGATCGGCGCCGGCCTGCAGCTCAACGGCTGGGTGCACGAGGTCGGCTCCACGCTGCTGGTCGTCATCATCACCGTCCTCACCATCTGCTTCATCGCCTCCGCCGTCAGCGGGATCGCGCGCGGCGTGGAGATGCTCTCCAACGTCAACATGGTGCTGGCGCTGCTGCTGGCCGTCTTCGTCTTCCTGGTGGGGCCGACGCTGTTCATCCTGGACCTGCTGCCCAACGCGCTCGGCTCCTACGTCGACCAGCTCGCGCGGATGGCCTCCCGCTCGGACGCCAGCGGTCTCGAGCCGATGAGGGTCTGGCTGTCCACGTGGACCGTCTTCTACTGGGCCTGGTGGATCTCCTGGACCCCCTTCGTCGGGATGTTCATCGCCCGGATCTCGCGGGGCCGCACGATCCGCCAGTTCGTCACCGGGGTGCTGCTCGTCCCGAGCCTGGTGTCGCTGGTGTGGTTCGCGATCTTCGGTGGCGCGGCCATCGACGCGCAGCGCACCTTCCACGACATGGCCTCGGAGGTCAGCGGCACGCTGGCCGTCAACGCCGACGCCTCGTTGTTCCAGCTGCTCAACCACTACCCGTGGTCCGGGGTGACCACGGTGCTGGTGATGGTGCTGGTCGCGATCTTCTTCGTGTCGGGCGCCGACGCGGCCTCGATCGTCATGGGCACCCTGTCCGAGCACGGCACCATCGAGCCGACCCGCAAGACGGTGGTCTTCTGGGGCGCGGCGACCGGCGCCGTGGCGGCCGTCATGCTGCTCGCGGGCAGCCTGGACGGCGACATGAAGGAAGCGCTCAGCGGGCTGCAGAGCCTGACCATCGTCTCGGCGCTCCCCTTCGCCGTCGTGATGGCGGCCCTGTGCGTCGCGCTCGTCAAGGACCTGCGCACCGACCCCGTGGTCCGGCGGGCCGACCTCGCCACCCGGCTCGTCAACGAGGCCGTGGTGCGGGGGATCAGCGAGCACGGACACGACGAGCTCGAGATCGTCGTGCGCTCCGCCGGGCACGAGGACGAGGCTCCCGCGCCCGAGCGGATCTGGGACCGGCTGGTGGGCAGGTACACCCGCGGCTGACTTCTCGGCACCGACCAGCCCGTCACCGGGCATCTCGGGCGGCCGTCCCCCTCGTGGAGGCGGCCGCCCGGTCGTGTCGGGGGCGCGCGCCGGTGATCCGTCGAGAGTGAGCGGGCGAGAGTGGGCAGGCGAGAGTAGTCAGTCGGCAGGGCTCGCCCGGCCCTGCCCCGGCGCCGGCGCGGTGTCGGGCTCGAGCGCCGCCCACGGCGACTGCTCGGGGGCGTGGGCCGCACCCTCGGCGCAGTGGGCCCGGAAGTCGCACCAGCCGCACAGCGCCGAGAGCCGCGGCGGGAAGTGCGGCGACTCGACCCCGCGCTCGGCGTAGTCGGCGTCCGCCCGCTTGAGGTCGGCCGCGATCGACTCGGCCTCGGCGACCTTGCGCTGCAACGACTCCGTCGTATGCCGGTGCCGCACCACCGTGCTGCTGGGGACGTGGTGCAGCTCGACGTCGACGCAGCTGCGGCGGAACATCGCCCCGACGGCCACGGCGTAGAGCGCCATCGGCAGGGAGGTGCGCAGCTCCTGCTCGGTCGAGGTGCGCCGGGAGGTCTTGTAGTCGACGACCACCAGGGCGCGCCCACCGTCGCTCGTCGGCCGGTCGTCGAGCCGGTCGATGCGTCCCTGCACGATGATCGAGCCGGTCCGCAGGGACACGGTGCGCTCGACCCCGATCGGCCGGTTGGCCGGGGAGAGCCCCCGCAGGTAGTCCACGACGTGGCGCTGGCTGCGCTCGAGCCACCGCCGCGACATCGCCTCGTCGCGGAAGCCGGTCGCCACCCAAGAGGCGCGCACCAGCTCCATCGCCCGGCTCGCGGACCACTGCTGCGCCGGCAGGTCCCACCAGTCCCGCAGCGTGTTGTGCACGGCGATCCCGAGGCTGGTGTGGGCACGCTGCGGCGCCGGGGTCGGCTTGGGCCGGTCGAGGTACTGCAACCGGTAGCGGCGCGGGCAGTCGACATATGCCAGCAGCCGGGAGGGGCTCGCGACGTAGAGCCGCTCCGGCATCCCCGGGAAGGAGCCCTGGGCGGGTGGTGGCGTCGTCGGCTCGGTCATGGTCCGACCCTAGGCACGGGGGCCGGCCCGACCCCAGCGCCCACGCCGCCCCTGTGGACGACGCCGTCCGCGACGCGACCGGCTGTGGATACCGGGCCCGGCAGGCGTGGTCCGGGGCGATCAGGGCTGATCAGGGCCCGTCAGGGCCGCAGCACCGGGACCCCGGACGCCTCGTCCTCGATGCGGGCCAGCACGTCGGGCGACGTGGTCCGCTCCCCCAGCCGGTTGAGCTTGCCGTCGCCGTGGTAGTCGCTGGACCCGGTCTGCGCCAGCCGCAACCCCCGCGCCAGCGCGGCGGCGTGGGCGCGCTGACGCTCGTCGTGGTCCCGATGGTCGACCTCGAGGCCGGCGAGACCGGCCTGCGCCATCTCCTCGATCACGGCGTCGTCGACCACCCGCCCCCGCGCCGCGGCGAAGGGGTGGGCCATGACCGGCACACCCCCGGCCGCCCGCACAAGCCGGACCGCGGCGACCGGGTCGGGCGCGTAGTGCGGGACGTAGTAGGGGCTGGCGTCATACAGGTAGTCCCGGAAGACCTCGCCGCGGTCCCGGCAGGCGCCGAGGGCCACGAGCGCGTCGGCGATGTGGGGGCGGCCGATGGTCGCGCCATCCCCCGCCTGCGCGAGCACCTCGTCGTAGGTCAGCTCCGGGAACCGCTCCTGGAGCCGCTCGACTATCCGGCGCGCCCGCGTCGCCCGGGACTCCCGGGCGCGCTCGATCTCGGCCACCAGGCCGGGGTGCTCGGGGTCGTGCAGGTAGCTGAGCAGGTGGATCGAGATGCCCCGGTGGGAGCAGGACAGCTCCATCCCACGCACCAACGCCACCCCGGTCTCGGGGACCACCTCCGCGGCGTCCTGCCAGCCGCTGGTGGTGTCGTGGTCGGTCAAAGCCACCACCTGGAGCCCCGCCGCCCGCGCCGCCCGCAGCACGTCCGCAGGGGCCTGGGTCCCGTCGCTCGCGACCGAGTGGGTGTGCAGGTCGATGCGCATGCCGCCAATCTAGACGCCCCCGCCAACGTGGACGGGTTGTGCTCGTGGACGACCAGAAACGTCCACGATCGCGGGAGCGGGAGGGAGAGGGGAGAGACGCGCAGGGTCAGCGGCGCGGCAGCAGCACCGTGCAGTCGAGGTCCAGCACCACGTGGGGGAGGTACTTCCCGTCGTCGCCGCGCAGGGGGAAGTCGCCGCACGGGTGGTCCTTGGCGGCCACGGTCCGGACCCGCAGCGCACCGACGTCGCGGCGCCCCGGCAGCTCGAGCCGCTCCAGCACCTCCGACCAGGCGTAGACCGTGTCGCCGGCGTAGGTCGGGTTGGCGTGGGTCCCGCCGTTGAGCGCGGCCACCGAGAGCGCGTTGCCGAGGCCGTTGAAGGACAGGGCGCGGGCGAGGGAGATGACGTGGCCGCCGTAGATCAGCCGGCGCCCGGCCGGGGAGGCGGCCTGGGCGTGCTGGTCGAAGTGGACCCGGGCGGTGTTCTGGTAGAGCCGGGTGGCCAGCATGTGGTCCGACTCCTCGATGGTCATGCCGTCGACATGGTCGATGCGCTCCCCCACCTCGTAGTCGTCCCACAGGTGGGTCGAACCGGCCAGCGCGGTGTCGTAACCTCCGACGACGCGCCACGGCGCGACGAGGTCGGCGGCCGCCACCGCGCCGGGGAGGTCGGGGATCGTCGCCTCCTCCAGCGCGTCGGTGGCGACCCGCTCGCGGCGGCGCACCATCACCCACCGGACGAAGTCCAGCACGACCTCGCCGGCCTGGTTGCGGCCCACCGTGCGGACGTAGACGTTGCCCGTCGCGCCGTTGGAGTTGGGCTTGAGGCCGATCACGGTGGAGGTGGCGGTGAGGGTGTCGCCCACGTAGACCGGCACCCCGAACCGCCCTCCGGCGTACCCGAGGTTGGCCACCGCGTTGAGGGAGATGTCCGGCACCGACTTGCCGAAGACCACGTGGAAGGCCAGCAGCCCGTCCACGGGCATCCGCTCCAGCCCCAGCCCCCTGGCGAAGGTCTCCCCCGACGTCAGCGCGAACCGCGACCCGTAGAGCCCCTGGTAGAGCGCGACGTCGCCCGCGGTGATCGTGCGGGGCGTGGCGTGCACGATCTCCTGCCCGAGCCCGAAGTCCTCGAAGTAGTTGCCGGCCATGGTCTTGGACATGGCGCCCATGCTGCCGCAGCCGGTCGGGCGGCGGCACCCGCACGGGGCGTGCCCTTGGTCACGTCCCCAGCCGTATGCCGCACCCGCCCGCCCGTGCGGGGCGGGGTCATCCGTGCTGGTCGTGCGGGTGCCGCACCACCGGCAGGGTGCCGGTCGTCGCTTCCTCGGCGCGGGCCGTGGTGCGCTGCGCGTCGGGGCTGTCGGGGGAGATCGACGTCTCGGCCGCGGACGCGCCGCCGCGCGGCCCCGCGTGCCGCAGGTTGGCGCGGCCGGGGCGGGCCAGGTAGGTGCCGAGCGAGGCGCCGGCCGCGAGCGCCATACCGACGCCCGCCGCGTTGAAGAGGGTCATGGCGCCGTCGCCGAAGCTGGTCTTGGACCCGGTGTGGGCGACGATCTCCAGGATGCCGCGGTAGACCATGGAGCCCGGCATGAGCGGGACCAGGGCGGCGGTGATCAGGGCCAGCGACGGGACCTGCAGCCGACGCGCCATGGGCACGGACAGCAGCGCCGGCACGAAGGCGCCGAGGGCGCTGGCGGAGACGGTCCCCAGCCCGACCAGCGTCCCGCCGAGGTAGCCGAGCCAGCCGAGGACGCCCATGCCGCCGCACAGCACGACGGTGCGGGGGCCGGCGTAGGTACTGGCGGCGAAGAACATCGAGATGAGCAGGGAGCCACCGATCTGCTGGGCGAGGTTGCCGACCGGCGGGGCCGCGCCGCTGAGCACGACGGGCACGCCGAGGCGGTCCCCGAGCTGCAGCGACGCGAGGATCCCGACGACGATGCCGAGGGTCAGCACGAGGACCTCGTAGGTGCGCGCCCCGGCCGTGACGTAGTAGCCGTCGATGGCGTCCTGGGCGGCACCGACCGCGGACAGCCCGGACAGCATCAGCACGACGCCACCGGCGACGATCAGCTCGGGGCGGATGTCCCCGAGCCAGGAGACCTGGTCGTAGGCGAGCTTCATCAGGCCGATGGCCGCCAGCGTCGGGATCGAGGCGCCGAGCGCCTGCACGAAGAAGGTGGGGACCTGCTTCTTGGCCAGCCAGCCCATGAGCAGGTCGATCGCCGCCGACGCCAGGAAGGCGATGAGGATGATCAGCGGGGAGGCGTTGAGCAGCACGCAGACGCTGGCCGCGACACCCGCGTTGGCGACGGTGACGACCCACCGCCGGTAGGGGTGGGGGGCGCGCACGATCGCCGCGAAGAGGTCGAAGGCCTCGTCGACGGGCAGGCCCTCGCCGATCCGGCTGACGAGCCCCTGGAGCCGCTGCAGGCGGGTGTAGTCGATGGAGCGGGCCCGCACGACCCGGAAGGTCGTGAGCGGCTCGCGGTCGTGGCCGCGGTAGTAGGAGACGTAGATCGAGGTGTAGGTGACGTCGACGTGGACCGAGCGCAGGTCGTAGGCGCGGGTGATCCGCAGCGCGTTGACGGTGACGTCGTTGGCGGACGCCCCGTGGCTCAGCATCATCTCGGCCACCCGCATCGCGAGGTCGAGGACCTTGCGGGCGGTGGTGGGGTCGACCTCGTCCGGGCTGAGCTGCAGCACCCCGGTGCCGTCGCTCGGCCGGAAGACGCGGGCCGCCTGCGCCGCGGTGCGACGCAGCCCGTAGACGGCGGCGGAACGCCGGGGCGGCACGGCTCCAGGGTGCTGCGAGGTCGTCACGCTCCGTACTGTCCCTGGCGGGTGGGCCGCGACGCAAGCGACCGGCGTGCCGCGTGGCACCATGGCAGCCATGATGAGCGAGGAGCAGCCCAAGGCCGAGCACCGCAGCCGGCCCAGCAGCGCGGAGTTCCGCGAGTTCGTGGCGTCGGGGTGGGCGCCGCGCTCGAGCGATCCGACGCCACGCGCGGAGGTCGCCGACGTGACCGAGCCGCGTCGCGAGGCGGTGTCCCAGGAGTTCTCCGGGGAGCGGCTGGTCATCCCGGCGGGCGGCCTGAAGGTGCGGTCCAACGACTGCGACTACGTCTTCCGCCCGCACACCGCCTTCGCGTGGCTGACGGGCCTCGGCGCCGACCGGGAGCCCGACGCCGTGCTCGTCATGGACCCGCAGGCCGACGGCGGCCACGAGACGACGCTGTTCTTCCGGCCGCTGGCCCCGCGCGACAGCGAGGAATTCTTCGCCGACAGCCGGTATGGCGAGTTCTGGGTCGGCGCTCGCCCCACGGTCGCCGACGTGGAGTCCGAGCTGGGCGTGCGGGCCCGCCACATCGACGAGCTCAAGGACGTCCTCGCCAAGGACGCCGGCACCGTGCAGCTGCGCGTCGTGCGCGACGCCGACGCGGCCGTGGCCGCCCTCGTCGACCAGGTGCGCGCCGAGGCCGGCGTCACGGAGTCGCAGGAGGAGCAGGACCAGGCTCTGGCCCGCTCGCTGTCGACCCGGCGCATGGTCAAGGACGCCTGGGAGGTCGAGCAGATGCGGGCGGCCGTGGCGGCGACGCACACCGGCTTCGAGGGCGTCGTGGCAGACCTGCCCGAGGCGGTCCGCCGCGGCCGCGGCGAGCGGTGGGTCGAGGGGGTCTTCGGCCTCTACGCCCGCCACGAGGGCAACGGCGTGGGCTACGACTCCATCTGCGCCTCCGGCGACCACGCCAACACGCTGCACTGGATCAAGAACACCGGGGAGGTCCGCGACGGCGACCTGATCCTCGTGGACGCCGGCGTCGAGGTCGACTCCCTCTTCACCGCCGACGTCACGCGCACGCTGCCCGTCAACGGCCGGTTCTCGGCGCCGCAGCGGCGCGTCTACGAGGCGGTGCTCGCGGCGCAGGAGGCGGGCCTGGCGGCCGTGCGCCCCGGCAACCGGTTCAAGGACGTCCACGCGGCCGCGATCCGGGTCATCGCCGAGCACCTGCACGACTGGGGGCTGCTGCCCGAGGGCGTCACCGTGGAGCAGACCCTCGACCCCGACCACGGGCAGTACCACCGCCGCTGGATGGTCCACGGCACCTCCCACCACCTGGGCATGGACGTGCACGACTGCCAGCTGGCGCTGCGCGAGGACTACATGGAGGCCGAGCTGGTGCCGGGCATGATCCTCACGGTCGAGCCCGGGCTGTACTTCAAGGCCGACGACGAGCTCGTCCCCGACGAGCTGCGCGGGATCGGCGTGCGCATCGAGGACGACGTCCTGGTCACCGAGGACGGCTGCGACAACCTGTCCGCGGCGATCCCCCGCACCGTCGCGGACGTGGAGCGGTGGATCGCCGAGGTGCAGGAGCGCGGCCGACCCTGACACCGGGGTGGCGCGGCGTCGTCGGGACGCCGCCGGCCCACCGACCGGCACGTATGCCGCGGGCCCGCACCCCCGCTCGTGGGGGATGCGGGCCCGTGGCCTCTGCTGGCTCGTGTGTCAGCGGCGCTGGTCGTCCTGGCCGGAGCGGGTCGCGCCGCCACCGGCCTGGCCCGGGCCGCTGACCGGCCCGGGGCCGGCGCTGTCGCCGTGGCTCCCGTCGGTGGGGACCCCGCCGGGCGCGGGCCGGTCGTAGGGCTGGCCCGTCGGCGCCGGCTGCCCCGCCGGGGTGGACTGTCTGCCCGTCGGGGCCGGCTGCCCCACCGGGGTGGACTGGCTACCGGTCGGCGCACCCGCCGGACGGGTGGCCTGCGCCCCGAGCAGGCCGGCGGCGCGCAGCATCTCGCGGGCCTGGCCCTGCAGCTGGTGCTCGACGAGCACCTCGTAGCGGGTCGCGACGACCTGAGACACCGAGGTGAAGTCCCGGCGGCCGCGGGTCAGGGCGTAGCCGATCAGCGCCCAGACCAGGCCGAAGAGCGCACCGAAGAGCACCGTGGTGACCACCGTGCGCATCCCCTGGCCGTCGAAGATCGAGAACACGAGGCCCACGAACAGACCCATCCACATGCCGGAGAGCAGCCCGCCGAGGGCGACCTTCTGCTGCGACAGCCGCCCGGTGACGCGCTCGACCTGGCGCAGGCCGGTGCCGACGATCATGACGTTCTGCACCGGGAAGGAGTGGTCCGCGAGGTGGTCCACGGCCTTCTGCGCGTCGGTGTAGCGGTCGAAGACGCCGACGGAGGCGGGCCACTCCAGCTGGAGCCTCTCCGCCGTCAGGCCGGACGCAGGGTTCATGGGGGTCTGGGACATGCCTCCATTATGCCGTCGTTCGCCCCGGCACCCCTGGGTGCCGCCTGAGCATCGCCTGGACGCAGCGCGAGGACGCGCGGGCGGGGCGGCATACGGCCCCGGGCGCGAGCGTCAGCGAGCGGCGTAGTCCTTGAGCAGGCGACGGCCGATGATCATCTTCTGGATCTCCGCCGTGCCCTCGCCGATGAGCAGCATGGGGGCCTCGCGGTAGAGGCGCTCGATCTCGTACTCCTTGGAGTAGCCGTAGCCGCCATGGATGCGGAAGGACTGCTCGACGACGTCGGCGCAGTACTCCGCGGCGAGGTACTTGGCCATGCCGGCCTCGAGGTCGTTGCGCTCGCCCTTGTCCTTGAGGCGGGCGGCCTTGACCATCATCTGGTGCGCGGCCTCGCACTTGGTGGCCATGTCGGCGAGGCGGAAGAGGATCGCCTGGTGGTCGACGATCTTCTTGCCGAAGGTCTCGCGCTGCTGGGCGTAGTCGATGCCGAGCTCGAAGGCGCGCTGCGCGACGCCGCACGCCCGCGCCGCGACGTTGACGCGCCCGACCTCGACGCCGTCCATCATCTGGTAGAAACCCTTGCCCGGCTCGCCGCCGAGAATCTGCGCCGTCGTGGTCTGGTAGCCGTCGAGGACGAGCTCGGTCGTGTCGACGCCCTTGTAGCCCATCTTCTCGATCTTGCCGGGGACCGTGACGCCGGGCGCGACCTCGCCGAAGCCAGGCTCCTTCTCGACCAGGAAGGTCGTCATGTTCTTGTAGACCGAGTCGGCGCCGGTGTCCGTCTTGACGAGTACCGCGACGAGGGTGGACGAGCCGCCGTTGGTCAGCCACATCTTCTGGGCGTTGATGGTCCAGGCGTCGCCCTCGCCGGGGACGGCCTTGCTCTTGATGGCGGAGACGTCCGAGCCGCAGCCGGGCTCGCTCATCGAGAAGGCGCCGCGGATCTCGCCGGTCGCCATCTTGGGCAGGTACTTCTGCTTCTGCTCCTCGGTGCCGTGCTGCAGCAGCATGTAGGCCACGATGAAGTGGGTGTTGATGATGCCGCTGACGCTCATCCAGCCGCGCGCGATCTCCTCGACGGTCAGCGCGTAGGTCAGCAGCGACTCCCCCAGGCCGCCGTACTCCTCGGGGATCATCAGCCCGAAGATCCCCATCTCCTTCATGCCCTCGACGATCTGCGTCGGGTACTCGTCCCGGTGCTCCAGCTCGGTCGCGACGGGGATGATCTGCTCGTCCACGAACTCCCGCACCAGCGCGAGCAGCTCACCCTGCTCCTCGGTCAGTCCGTCGGTCGTCTGGATGCGTCCCATGGGGTCTCTCCGGCTTCGTTGGTGGCTCACCTGTGACTACCAGGGAGTATGACGAACGCCCGTCGCCACGGACAGCCGTAGCCGCCGTGACCCTCACCACCTACCGGGGGCAGGCGGATCGACCGGCCTTCCTTCCCCAGGCTGATCGAGCCGCCGCCGGTAGGTCTGCTCACCAGGCCCGGCGCAGCACCCCGATCGCCTCGGCCAGATCCAGCCCGTGCCGCTGAGCGGTGCGCGCCAGCAGGGTCGCAGCAGCCTGCGTCTCGTCGGCCGCGCCGTCCCTGACGTGCTCGAGGACGACGGTGCCGTTGCGCCCGCGCGTGGCCACGTGCCCCTCGGCCTCCAGCTGCTTGTAGGCCTTGGCCACCGTGTTGACCGCGAGCCCGAGGTCGCCGGCGAGCTGGCGGACGGTGGGCAGCCGGGCGCCGGTCGCGAGGGTGCCGGCAGCGATCGCGTCGGTCACCTGAGCGACGATCTGCTCGTATGGCGCAGCGGGGTCACCCGTGTCGATGGTGAGGATCATCGCGCCACCTCACGGCCGGCGTGGCGGGCATTCCGATCCAGGCGCGGTCGGTGAGCTGCGCGACGACGAGCAGGAGCACCAATGCTCCCGTCCATGGACAACCACCCCTTTGTCATAGTTAGTAGTGCTACACACATAGCTCGTCCCAGTCTTTGTCGCAACCCCCGATCGTGGCGGGGGTTTGGTGGGTGCGAAAACGGGTTGCGCGCGCGAGGCGGCGGCCAGGAGAGTGGACGGGCGCTGCGCCATACGGCCAGCACGACAACGCTCCCGAAGGAGGTGGCGACATGACGGTCCTCGTGCGCCAGCACCGCCCCTGCCTCTTCTCCCACCTGGAGCCCACCCATGACTTCGCCTGCACCGCAGGACTTCTCACGCGACACCATCCCTGACGCCCCACCTGAGGGCGAGCGCTGGTCCACCTGGGACGGCGCGACCTACGGCCCCGAGCCGCGCCCGGACTGGGTGATCACCGAGCTCGGCGCCGTGGACGAGGACCTCGGGGTCCTCAAGACCGGCAAGGAGGCCGACGTCCACGTCGTCCGCCGCTGGGTCCCCGACACCGACCGGCAGATCACGTTGGCGGCCAAACGTTTTCGCGGCTCAGACCATCGCCTCTTCCACCGCGACAGCGGCTACCTGGAGGGCCGCCGGGTCCGCAAGTCCCGCGAGATGCGGGCCATGGCCCGCCGGACCGCCTTCGGCAAGGAGGTCATCTCCGGCCTGTGGGCGGGCGCCGAGTTCCAGGCGCTCGGGACCCTGTGGGAGGCCGGGCTGCCGGTCCCCTACCCGGTCTCCCTCGACGGCACCGAGATGCTCATGGAGTTCATCGGTATGCCGGACCCGACGCCCGTCGCGGCACCCCGCCTCGTCCAGACCCGCCCGTCCCCGGACCTGCTGGCGGAGCTGTGGCAGCAGCTGCGCGCGGCGCTGCTGCGGCTGGCCGCGATGGGGTGGACGCACGGCGACCTGTCCCCCTACAACGTCCTGCTGCACGACGAGCGACTCGTGCTCATCGACTGGCCGCAGATCGTGGACGTGGTCGGCAACCCCCACGGCTTTCCGATCCTGGAGCGGGACGCGACGACCATGGCCGACTGGTTTGCCCGCCGCGGTCTCGCGGTGGACGCGGGCGAGCTCGTCGGCGAGCTGGTCGCGGAGGCCACCTCGCGCTTCTGACCGCCGGCACGTCTGACTGCCGACATGAACGAAGGGCCGCCGGCACCCCCATGCCGACGGCCCTTCAGCCGGCCCGAGGGGTGTCGGAAGTGCCGGCCCACGCGCTGACCGAGCCCCCGCAAGGTCTGCGCGTCCGGTCCGACGCCCCAGCCCGGTGCGGGGTTGGGGCGTCGGGCCGGCTTTTTTCGGCGAGCCCGGGAGCTCCCGTCAGTAGACGAGGACGCTGCCGCCGAGGGCGATGGAGCGGGTGCCTCGCAGCTCGTCCATGTTGGCGTTGTGGATCCGCACGCAGCCGTGGCTGCTCGGGCGCGCGCCGATGTCGTACCTGCTGCCGTGGACGGCGATCCCGCCGTTGAAGTACATGGGGCGGTACATCGACCCGAGGCGACCGTGCTGCCAGCCGTTGCCGCCGCGGTACTGCGTCCAGAAGCGGAAGGACCCGGACGGGGTCGTGGCCCGGTGCCAGCCGTGGTCCCAGTAGCGCTGGCCGTTGCCGGTGCTGACGTTGTAGATCCGCGAGACGCGGCCGTTGTCGACGACCAGCAGGACCTGGCGGGCCTTGTCGATCTCGATGACGTGACCCTTGGTGCTGCGCGCCTTGGGCCGGACCCCGGCGGCGACCCGCTGGGCGGTCCGGGCGTCGTAGACCCCGGTGCGCGGCAGGCCGGCGACCTTCTGCACCGCCATGACGGCCTGCCGGGTGCGGGCTCCGTAGACCCCGACGGGGCTGCCGACGCTGTAGCCGAGCTGGTTGAGGCGGATCTGCAGGGCCGTGACCCGCTGGCCGCGGGACCCCGGTCGCAGGTCGCCCGCGAAGGCCGTGGCCGCGCGGGACGCGCCCGACATGCTCGCCGCGGTCGAGGCGCTCGAGACAGCCGGCGGCGCGGCGGTCGCCGGCGCGGCCTGGGCCGTGGTCCCCCCGACCACGACGCCCCCGAGCAGGACGGCGGAGGCAGACGCGAGCGCGACGCGTCGACCGATGAGGTTGCTGCTCATGATGATTCCCCCTGAGGTGTGACACTGGTACACCCACGACGAACGCGCCCAGACCAAAGGTTGCAGGCTGATCGGGCGACCCGTGGTCACCCTGCGCAACCGCCGCGACCACCACGGTCAGGGCGTCCGGTCGACGCCGGTAGGCTGCGCTGCGTGAGTCTGCGCCGTGTCTTCGTCGCCCGCCTCGCCGGCATCGCGGTCTTCGACCCGCTCGGCGATCAGGTGGGGCGTGTCCGCGACGTCGTCGTCAGCTTCTCCGCGACCCGCCGCAAGCCTCGCGTCCTCGGCCTGGTGGTGGAGGTCCCGGGCCGACGGCGCGTCTTCGTCCCGATCACCCGGGTGACCAGCATCGACGGCGGCCAGGTCATCACGACCGGGCTGGTCAACATGCGCCGGTTCGAGCAGCGGCCGACGGAGTCGCTGGTGCTGGCGGACCTGCTCGACCGCGAGGTCACGGTGCGTCAGCGCGGCGAGGAGGACTTCGTCGCGACCGTCGAGGACGTCGCCATCGAGCAGGACCGACCGCGCGAGTGGTCGGTCACCAAGGTCTTCGTCCGCCGCGGGCAGGGGGCGAGCACGCTGCGTCGCCTCACCGGTCGCCGCGGGGAGACGCTCCTCGTGGACGTCCTGGACACCACCGGGCTGGCCACGCGCACGGAGGGGCAGAGCGCGGCGCGCCTGCTGGAGGCGTATGACGACCTCAAGCCCGCGGACCTGGCCGAGGTCATCCACGACCTGACCCCGGGCCGCCGCGTGGAGGTCGCGAGCGCCCTGGACGACGAGAAGCTCGCCGACGTGATCGAGGAGCTCCCGGCCGACGACCAGATCGAGATCCTCACCCACCTGGAGACCGAGCGCGCGGCCGACGTCCTGGAGTTCATGGAGCCGGACGACGCCGCCGACCTGCTCTCCGAGCTGCCGGAGGCGACGCAGGAGCACTACCTGCAGCACATGGAGCCGGACGAGGCGGCGCCGCTGCGCCGGCTGATGGCCTACGACGACAACACCGCCGGTGGTCTGATGACCCCCGAGCCGATCGTGCTGGGGCCGGAGGCGACCATCGCCGAGGCCCTCGCGTGGGTCCGCCGCGAGGAGGTCTCCCCGGCGCTGGCCTCGCTGGTGTGCGTGTGCCGGCCCCCGCTGGAGACGCCCACGGGTCGCTACCTCGGGATCGTGCACATCCAGCGGCTGCTGCGCGAGCCCCCGCACAGCGCCCTGGGCTCGATCCTGGACAAGGAGCTCGAGCCGCTGCAGCCCACCGACAGCCTGGGCTCGGTGACGCGCATGCTCGCCAACTACAACCTGACCGGGGCGCCGGTCGTCGACGAGGAAGGCCACCTGCTGGGGGTCGTCACCGTCGACGACGTGCTCGACCACATCCTCCCCGAGGACTGGCGCGAGGAGAGGCACGAGGTGACCGATGAGTGAGCGTCCGGCGGAGCGCCGCGAAGAACGCCGCGCCGAGCTGCGCGTCGACCGCAAGACCCCTCGGGCGGCCGACCGCAACCGGCTCGACCAGCCCCAGGAGCAGCGGCTGCGCTGGTCGCGCCCGACCGTCTTCGACCCCGAGCGGTTCGGCCGCGCCAGCGAGGCCTTCGCGCGCTGGATGGGCACCGCGCAGTTCCTGATCTACATGACCGTCTTCGTGACGGTGTGGCTGGCGTGGAACACCTTCATGCCCGAGTCCGCGCAGTTCGACCCGCGCAGCCTCAACTACACGCTGCTCACCCTGATCATGTCGCTGCAGGCCTCGTATGCCGCCCCCCTCATCCTGCTCGCCCAGAACCGTCAGGACGACCGGGACCGCGTCGGGCTGGAGCAGGACCGGGCCCGCGACGAGCGCAACCTCGCCGACACCGAGTTCCTGACCCGGGAGGTCGCGGCCCTGCGGATCGCCATGCGGGACATGGCGACCCGCGACTACCTGCGCTCCGAGCTGCGGGACCTGCTGGAGGAGCTCGAGGACCGCGGCATGGTGCCCGCGGCCCCCGCCGAGGAGGACGCCGACGCCCGGTCCAAGAAGGCTCGCAAGAAGAAGGCCGCACCCGCGCCGGCGCCCGAGACGGAGGCGTGAGGGGCGGCATCGCGGGCGGCATACGATGGATCTCATGTCTGCACCGTCCCTGGACCTGATCCACGCTGCCCTGGCCACGGTCGACGACCCCGAGATCCGCAAGCCCATCACCGAGCTGGGCATGGTGGAGTCGGTCGACGTCGACGACCACGGCAGGGTGCGCGTGCGCGTCCTGCTCACCGTCTCCGGCTGCCCCATGAAGGACCCCATCCGGCGCGGCGTCACCGAGGCCGTGGCCCGGGTCGACGGCGTCAACGGCGTCACCGTCGACCTCGGCGTCATGAGCGACGAGCAGCGCGGGGCGTTGCGCGACCAGCTGCGCGGCGGCCAGGCCGAGCGCGAGATCCCCTTCGCGCAGCCCGGGTCCATGACCCGGGTGTATGCCGTCGCCTCCGGCAAGGGCGGCGTCGGCAAGAGCTCGGTCACCGTCAACCTCGCGGCCGCCCTCGCGCGGCAGGGGCTGAAGGTGGGGGTGGTCGACGCCGACATCTACGGCTTCTCCGTCCCCCGGATGCTCGGGGTCGAGCAGCAGCCCACGCAGGTCGACGACATGATCCTGCCGCCGGTCGCCCACGACGTGAAGGTCATCTCCGTCGGCATGTTCGTGCCCGGCAACCAGCCGGTGGTCTGGCGCGGGCCGATGCTGCACCGGGCGCTGCAGCAGTTCCTGGCCGACGTGTTCTGGGGCGACCTGGACGTGCTGCTGCTGGACCTGCCGCCCGGCACCGGTGACGTGGCGATCTCCGTGGCGCAGCTGATCCCGGGCGCCGAGATCCTCGTCGTGACCACCCCGCAGCAGGCGGCCGCGGAGGTCGCCGAGCGCGCCGGGTCCATCGCGGTGCAGACCCACCAGCGCATCGTCGGCGTCGTGGAGAACATGTCCTGGCTCGAGCAGCCCGACGGCTCCCGGCTGGAGCTCTTCGGCTCCGGCGGCGGCCAGGCCGTCGCGGACTCGCTGACCCGGATCGTCGGCGCCCCGGTGCCGCTGCTCGGGCAGATCCCCCTCGACACCCGGCTGCGCGAGGGCGGCGACGCCGGCACACCCGCGGTGCTGTCCGCGCCCGAGAGCGCCGCCGGTGCCGCACTCAACGGCATCGCCCGTGGGCTCGGCTCCCGGGCCCGGGGGCTCGCGGGGCGCAAGCTCGGGCTCACCCCGACCGGCCGCTGACACAGCACGTGGCCCCGCGACCGAGGCTCGGTCGCGGGGGCCACGTCGTGCCGGGCCGGGCGCCGGGGGTCAGGTGGCCTCGACGTCGAAGGGGGTGTAGGTCTCGTCGTAGCGGCGGCCGGGCCGGGGCGCCGGCTCGTGGGCCGGGGTCGCTGCGGCGCCTGCCGCGGCCGCCCCCACCGAGGTCGCTCCCGAGGCCGTGCTCGCGGCCGTGCTCGCGGAGGAAGGCGAGTCGTCGAGCAGCGCCTCCCGCACGATGCGGCGGGGGTCGTACTGCCTCGGGTCGTACTGCCGCCAGTCGATGTCGTCGAACTCCGGCCCCATCTGGTCGCGCAGCGAGGTCTTCGCGCCCTCGGCGTAGGCCTTGGCCTGACGGACGAGCTGGCCGAGCTTGGCGGCATACTCCGGCAGCCGCTCCGGGCCGAGCACGACCAGGGCGACCAGGATGAGGATGATGAACTCCCCGCCGTTGATGCCGAACATGCTGGGGAGCCTACTGCGTCCACCCGGGAGTCACCGGCGCCCCCGGGGCACGGTCCCCGCCGCGCAGATGAACTCCGCGCGACGCGCCCGTGTCGGGCCGGCGTCCCTCAGGCGCCGACGATGCCGAGCCGGGGGCCGCGCATCCCGGTGCGCCGCGGCGCGGGCGTCGTCGAGGCGCGGCGGGCGGCCGGGTCGCGGTGCGCGAGCGCGGTGCGCAGCTGGGACCGGCCGCGGTGGATCCGGGACCGGACGGTGCCGAGCTTGATGCCGAGGACGTCCGCGACCTCCTCGTAGGTGAGGCCCTCGATGTCGCACAGCACGACGGCGGCGCGGAACTCCGGCTTGAGGGCGTCCAGCGCCCGCTGCACGTCGTCGTCGAGCATCGCGTCGGTGAGGGTCTGCTCGGGCCCCCGCTCCCGCGAGGCGAGTCGCGCGGCCCCCTCGTCGGAGAGCGCGTCGAAGCGGATGCGCTGCTTGCGGCGCATGCGGTCGAGGAAGACGTTGGTGGTGATGCGGTGCAGCCAGCCCTCGAAGGTGCCCGGCTGGTAGCGCTCGAGCGAGCGGAAGACCCGGATGAACACGTCGTGGGTCAGGTCCTCCGCGTCGTGCTGGTTGCCGGTGAGCCGGTAGGCGAGGCGGTAGACCCGCCCGGAGTGCTCCCGCACGACCTCGTCCCAGGTGGGGCGCTCCCACGCGGGCTCGCCCTCGGCGGCCGGCAGCATGCTCTGCTCGACGACGGGCGTGGTGGTGGTCATGAGGGGCCTCTCCGACGTGGGGTGCTCGGGCGCGAGCCCGACGTGCACGACCCATCCTGCACAGCGGCCCTGGGCAATCCCTGGGAAGTTCCCGGGAAGTCCGCCCGGTGGGGATCGGCTCGTCGCCCGCCGCGTCAGTAGACTTCGTGCCATGAGCACACAGAAGCCCGCGAGCTGGGCCTACGCCGAGGAGTTCGTCGCCGAGAGCCCGGTGGCGGAGCGGGCCCGCGAGCGCGGCCACCAGCTCGGCTGCATCCCGGTGCTGCCCGGGGCTGCCGCGACGCTGCGGCTCCTCGCCGCCGCCCTGGACGCCCGGGCCGTCGTGGAGATCGGCACCGGCGCCGGCGTCTCCGGCCTGTGGCTCCTCGAGGGCATGGCGCCCGACGGCATCCTCACCTCCATCGACGTCGAGCCCGCCAACCAGCGGGCGGCGCGCGAGGCGTTCGCCGAGGCGGGGATCCCCCACCAGCGCACCCGGCTCATCAGCGGCCGGGCACTGGACGTGCTGCCACGCCTGACCGACGGCGCCTACGACATGGTGGTCGTCGACGGCGACAAGCGGGAGTACCCCGCCTACGTCCAGCAGGCGCTGCGGCTGCTGCGCCGCGGTGGTCTGCTGGTGCTGGACAACATGCTGTGGCACGACAAGGTGGCCGACCCGGCGGCGCGGGACGAGACGACCGCGCTGCTGCGCGACCTCGGCAAGGAGCTGCGCGAGCGCGACGACCTGCTGCCCGTGATGCTCGCCGCGGGAGACGGCATGCTCGCCGCCGTCCGGCGCTGACGCCGGGCATGCGAGAGGCGCCCACCCGGCAACGTCGCGGGTGGGCGCCTCTTCATCGGCATACGGCCCGAGGACCTGAGGTCAGCCGGTGACGCCCTTGATGGCCTCGCCGAGCGCCGCGATCTCGTCCGGCGTCATCTCGACGACCAGGCGGCCGCCCCCCTCGAGCGGCATGCGCAGGACGATGCCACGCCCCTCCTTGGTGACCTCCAGCGGGCCGTCACCGGTCCTGGGCTTCATCGCCGCCATAGCTACCTCTTCCCTCTCGGTGCGGCCGCCGCTGCGCAGGAGACCTGGGTGGACTGACCTCGATGGCACGACCCTCGGGCCCCGCAGCGGCCACAGACTTGTGACCATTATCGCAAAGCATCGGTCCCGACTCCTAATCCTCTCCCCCTGCCGCGCGCAACGGGACGCGCACGTGGCTAGATTGTGCTCACGGCAGGCGCCCCCGCCTCCCGCACCGCCGTCGTCGAAGGAGACCTCGTGACCGACCCGCAGCCCCCCGAGACCGACCGGTCCGCACCTGTGCTGGTGCGCGTGGAGGACGGCGTGGGCGTCGTCACCTTCAACCGCCCGGACGCCATGAACTCCCTGGACGTGCCCACCAAGGAGGCGCTCCTCGCGGCGCTGCAGCAGGTGGCCGACGACCCGCAGGTGCGCTGCGTCGTCCTGACCGGGACCGGCCGTGCCTTCTGCGTCGGGCAGGACCTCAAGTCCCACGTGCAGCTGCTCCAGGCCGAGGACCCCTCGTTGTGGGAGACGGTGCCGCGGCACTACAACCCGGCGGTCACCCTGGTCGCGACGATGCGCAAGCCGGTGATCGCCGCCGTCAACGGCGTCGCGGCCGGCGCCGGGGCGTCGTTCACCTTCGCCTGCGACTACCGCTTCCTGAGCGAGCAGGGCGGCTACAACTTCGCCTTCACCAACATCGCCCTCTCCTGCGACACCGGCGCCTCCTGGACCCTGCCGCGGCTGGTCGGGACGGCGCGCGCCAAGGAGCTGCTGATGTTCCCCCGGACCATCGGCGCGGCCGAGGCCAAGGAGCTGGGGCTGGTCAACGAGGTCGTGCCCGGGGACGTGATGGAGCCGGCCATGGCGTTGGCACGCCGTATGGCGTCCGGCCCCACCCTCGCCTACGCCGCCATCCGCGACGTGGTGCACCACTCGGCGACGCACGACCTGGCCGACTCCCTGGCGCACGAGGCCGAGCTGATGCATGAGACCGGGGGCAGCGCGGACCACCGGGCGGCGGTCGCGGCCTTCCTGGCCAAGGAGAAGCCGACCTTCGAGGGCCGCTGACCGGTCACGGGGGCCAGGACGCCGGCAGGTGCAGCACCAGGATCGTCTGGGTCCACCACACCTGCAGGGCGATGCCCACGCCCACCAGAGCGGCGGCCCGCACCACGGTGCTGGTGCGGACCCGCCGCACCGCGCCGACCCCGACCAGGGCCACCGGGAACATCAGGACGAGGTAGCGGTAGAGGCTGGTCTGGGCGTCCTGCACCGCGAAGAGGTAGAGCGGGTAGGCCAGCAGCCAGGTGCGCAGCACCCATCCGAGCGGCCGCGCCCACGGCCCGAGCGCCAGCAGCAGCAGCCCCGCTGTGTAGGCGACGAGCACCGGGAGCGCCCAGCCGTCGAAGAAGTACTGCGCGTTGTCCCACCAGGGGCGGAAGAGGTGGATCTCGTGGCCGGCGCGCCACGACGCCATGGTGTCGGTGTAGCCGGTGCGCGAGCCCGTGGCCGCCCACACGACGGCCGGCCAGACGAGGCCGGCGACGCCGCACCCGACGAGCGTGGCCAGCATCGCGGCCCACTCCCCGCGACCCACCGGGCGCTCCTCGCGGCGGCGCCAGCGCAGCCACACGGCGACCAGGGCCACGAGCCCGAGCGGCACCCCGATGGGGCGGGACAGCCCGATCAGCAGCGCCACGGCGACGGCGCCCCACCACCGCTCCCGCTCCAGCAGCAGCAGGAAGGCCACGAGCAGCACCATCGCGAGCGACTCGGTGTAGGCGATCTGCAGCACCGGGGTGGCGAGGTAGGTGGACCACACCGCGAGCGCGAGCAGCGCGGCCCCGTCCGAGCAGTGCCGGCGCAGCAGCAGGACCAGCAGCACCGCGGCCAGGAAGCCGAGCAGGGTCGCGACCAGGGCTCCGGCATACCGGAACTCGAGCCCCGTCACCGTCATCACGGCGCGGCACAGCATCGGGTAGAGGGGGTAGAAGGCCCACTCGTTCTGCTGCACCTGACCGGCGGGGTCCACCGGCAGCGCCGCGGGGTAGCCCGTCTCCGCGATGCGGCGGTACCACGTGCCGTCCCACATCAGGGTCATGCCCCAGTAGTCGACGGGGTCCCCGGTCCAGCTGATCGGGACCTGCTGGCGGGCGGCCCGGGCGACGAGCAGCCCCGAGACGACGCGGCTGGCGGCATACGTCACCAGCGCCAGCAGGACCAGCCGCACGGTGCTGCCCCGCCCCACGTCGGGGTCCCCGGGGGCGCCGCCCCCGGGCCCGGCTCGCAGCGGACCGGTGCGGGTCGACCCGGCCGGGACCGCCGTCACGGCGTCAGGTCGTCCGCGGGCCGGTCGGGTCGGCGCCACAGCGTGGAGCCGCCGCTCGGGCGCACGATCTCGGTGACGTCGAGGGGCCCGGTGGTGACGTCCGGGTGCTGTGCCGGGTCCTCAGCCCAGCCGCGGCGGGCGGACCCCACGGGCATCACGGCCGAGCGGAGCCGGTCGATCTCGGCGTCCCGGGCCCGCAGCTCCTCGACGAGGCGGTCGAGGGTGTCGTCGACCTGGTCCATGCGGTATCCGCGCAGCACCTGGTCGAAGCGCAGGTCACGGACCTCGTCGGGGACGACCGGCCCGGGGGCCAGCCCCTCGAAGGGGGAGGACGAGACGGGGTCGGCGAGCGCCTGGTCGGCGAGCGACGCCGGCCGGGTCCCGGTCAGCCACACCAGGCCCCCGGTGACGGCACCGACGAGGAGCACGGCGAGGACGACGGTCAGCACGGGCACGCCCCCGATCGTGCCATGCCTGCCCGGGATCCGTCACTCGGCGGGGCGCGGCGTCGGGGTGCGCCCCGAGCCGCGCACCAGCTCCACGGCCTCCTCCACGGAGTCGGCCAGCTGCAGCAGCTCGAGGTCGGACTCGCTGATCGTGCCCGCCGGCACCATCGTGGTCCGCACCCAGTCGAGCAGCCCGCTCCAGTAGTCGCGGCCGAGCAGCACGAGCGGGAAGGAGGTCACCTTGTGGGTCTGGACCAGCGTCACGGCCTCGAAGAGCTCGTCCAGGGTGCCGAAGCCGCCCGGCAGGACGACGAAGCCCTGGGCGTACTTGACGAACATGGTCTTGCGGGCGAAGAAGTAGCGGAAGTTGACCCCGAGGTCGACGTACTCGTTGAGGCCCTGCTCGAAGGGCAGCTCGATCCCGAGCCCCACCGAGGTGCCGCCCGCCTGCAGCGCGCCGCGGTTGGCGGCCTCCATGAGCCCCGGGCCGCCGCCGGTGATCACGGCGTAGCCGGCCGCCACGAGCGCGGACCCCAGCTGCACCCCCAGCTCGTAGGTGGGGTGCTCCCGCGGCACCCGCGCCGACCCGAAGACGCTGACCGCCGACCCCAGCTCGGCGAGCGCCCCGAAACCCTCCACGAACTCCGCCTGGATGCGCAGCACCCGCCACGGGTCGGAGTGCACCCAGTCCGACTCGCCGGTGTTGTCGAGCAGCCGCTGGTCGGTGGTGGAGCCGGGGACGCGCTTGCCGCGCAGCGTCACCGGGCCCTTGTGGTAGTCGCCTCGCGCGTCCTTCATGGCGTCAACCTACCTGCACGATCAGGACAGCCAGGCCCGCAGCCGGTCGTAGGCGTGCTCGACCTGGGCGATGGCGCAGCGCTCCTCGTCCTGGTGGGCGACCAGCGGGTCGCCCGGCCCGAAGTTGACCGCGGGCACCCCGACCGCGCTGAACCGCGCCACGTCGGTCCACCCCTGCTTGGCCTGCACCGGCAGCCCCAGCGCGGCGACGAAGGCCTGCGCCGCGGGACGGTCCAGGCCGGGTCGCGCGCCGTCGGCGGCGTCGGTCACCACCACCTCGTAGCCCTCGAAGAGCGCGCGCATCCGCCGCTCGGCCTCGGCGGCGTCGATGTGCGGCGCGAACCGGTAGTTGACCGTCACCACGCACTCGTCCGGCACGACGTTGCCGGCGCGTCCGCCCCGGATGCCGACGGCCGACAGCCCCTCACGGAAGTCCAGCCCGTCCACGGCCACCGTCTGCGCGTCGAACTCCCGCAGCCGGTCGATGATCGTCCCCGCCTCGTGGATCGCGTTGTGCCCCAGCCACGGTCGGCCGCTGTGGGCCGCCTCGCCGCGCGCCGTGACCTCGACCCGCAGGGTCCCCTTGCAGCCCCCCTCCACCGTGCCGTCGGTGGGCTCGAGCAGCACCGCGAAGTCCGCCTCCAGGACGCTCGGGTCGTTGCGGGCGAGCCGCGCCAGCCCGTTGTGCGCCGCCTCGACCTCCTCGCAGTCGTAGAACACGTAGGTGAGGTCGCGGCTCGGCTCGGGGAGGGTCCCGGCGAGCGCCAGCATCACCGCGACGCCGCCCTTCATGTCGGTGGTGCCCCGGCCGATCAGCTCGGTGCCGGTGCGGGTGATCGGCAGCCCCGCCGCCGTCCCCTGCCCGGCGAAGGGCACGGTGTCCAGGTGCCCCGCGAGCACCACCCGCTCGTCACGCCCCAGCTCGGTGCGCGCGACCACGGTGTTGCCGTCGCGGGTCACCCGCAGGTGCCCGAAGCCACGCAGCGCCGCCTCCACCGCGTCGGCCAGCTCGCGCTCCTCGTGGCTCACCGAGGCGATGTTGCAGATGGTCTCGGTCAGGTCCACGGCCGAGGCGGTGAGGTCGAGGGGCGGGGGCGTCGTCATACGAGCCAATCTAGCGAGCAGACCCCGGCCGTATGCCGAACGACCAGCCCGCCCGCCCCACCACCGCCGAGCGTCGCTGCCGGGAGCGCCCAGGGTGGGCCGATAACCTGGCCCGCATGACTTCTCGCTCGGCCTGGGGCCACGGACTCGCGACCATCACGACCTCCGGCACGGTGCTGGACACGTGGTACCCCTCCCCCGCGCTCGGCGATCACGACGGCTCCGACCTGCCGGCGGCGCTGGTCGCCCTCGCAGGCGAGGACGGGGCGCGGGGCGTCACCACCGAGGCCGTTCTGACCGAGATCGACCTGGACGCACCCCCGGCCGACGCCCGCGACGCCTACCTGCGGCTGCACCTGCTGTCCCACCGCCTCGTGCAGCCCAACTCGATCAACCTCGACGGGCTCTTCGGGGCGCTGGCCAACGTCGTGTGGACCAACCACGGGCCGTGCTCCCCCGAGGGCTTCGAGACGGTGCGCGCCGCGCTGCGCGCCCGCGGCCCGGTCACCGTCTACGGCGTCGACAAGTTCCCGCGGATGGTCGACTACGTGCTCCCGACAGGGGTGCGGGTCGCCGACGCCGACCGGGTCCGCCTCGGCGCGCACCTCGCGAGCGGCACGACCGTGATGCACGAGGGCTTCGTCAACTTCAACGCCGGTACGCTCGGCTCCTCCATGGTCGAGGGGCGCATCTCGCAGGGCGTCGTCGTCGGCGACGGCTCCGACATCGGCGGCGGCGCGTCCACCATGGGCACGCTGTCCGGCGGCGGGACCGAGCGCGTCTCCATCGGCGAGCGCTGCCTGCTCGGCGCGGAGTCCGGCATCGGCATCGCCCTCGGCGACGACTGCGTCGTCGAGGCGGGGCTCTACGTCACCGCCGGCACCAAGGTCACCCTCGCCGACGGCCGCGTCGTCAAGGCGGCCGAGCTGTCCGGCCAGTCCAACCTGCTCTTCATCCGCGACTCCGTCACGGGCGCGGTCCTCGCCAAGGCGCGTGACGGCCACGGCATCGCCCTCAACTCCGAGCTGCATGCCAACGACTAGTCCGCGCCAGCAGCGGCGACGCACCCACCGCCTCGTCGTCGCCGCCGTCGTCGTGGCCCTGGTGGTCCTCGGGGTCGGTTACGTATGGCGCACCGCCCGGGACTTCGCCGAGGGCTTCGGCTCCTCGACGTGCCGCGCCGTCGCCTCGAGCTACACGGCGACGCTGGACCCGGACCAGATGGCCAACGCCTCCACGATCACCGGCATCGCGGTCCGCCGAGGACTGCCCGCCCGCGCCGCCACCATCGCGCTCGCCACGGCGATGCAGGAGTCCAAGCTCCACAACATCGACTACGGCGACCGCGACTCCGTGGGGCTCTTCCAGCAGCGGCCCTCCCAGGGCTGGGGCACGGCGGAGCAGATCATGGACCCGGTCCACTCCACCAACGCGTTCTACGACGCGCTGGTCAAGGTCGACGGCTGGCAGACCATGGAGATCACCAAGATCGCCCAGCGGGTCCAGCGCTCCGGGTTCCCCGAGGCCTACGCCGACCACGAGGGCGAGGGTCGGGCGCTCGCGTCCACCCTGTCCGGGCACACCCCGGGCGGCCTGGGGTGCCGCCTCAAACCGCTGGAGACCCGCGACCACCGCGAGGGCGCCGTGTCGGTGGCGCGCCACCTCGAGCAGGAGCTGCGGGTGGCGACGGTGGTGGGCAACGGCCAGGTCGAGGTGTCCGGCGGCGACGCGCAGCAGGCCTGGCTGGTCGGGCACTGGGCGGTCGCCCACGCGCAGGCCTACGGCCTGTCCAGCGTCACCGTCGGCAACCGGGAGTGGACCCGTCAGCGCGGGCAGGACGGGTGGCAGTGGCACCCCGCCACGACCCCCGCCGCGGCCAACCACGTCGTGGTGCGCTGACCGGCCGGGTGGCGGGCACGGCGAGAGGCCGGCGTCCGGGCGGACACCGGCCTCTCGGGGCGGGCGGGGCGGCATACGGCCCCTGCGGGGATCAGGCCTCGGGCGCGACGTACCCGGGGTAGGTGCGCTCGGCCTCACCGACGTAGACCTGGCGCGGGCGCCCGATCTTGGTGGCCGGGTCGGTGATCATCTCGCGCCACTGCGCGATCCAGCCGGGGAGCCGGCCGAGCGCGAAGAGCACGGTGAAGTAGTTGACCGGGAAGCCCATGGCCTCGTAGATCAGCCCCGTGTAGAAGTCCACGTTGGGGTAGAGCTTGCGCTCCTTGAAGTAGTCGTCCGTGAGGGCGACCTCCTCCAGCGCGAGCGCGATGTCGAGCAGCTCGTTGGTGCGGCCCGAGGACTTGAGGATCTCGTCGGCGTGCTTCTTGATGATCGCGGCGCGCGGGTCGTAGTTCTTGTAGACCCGGTGGCCGAAGCCCATCAGCTTGACGCCGTCCTTCTTGGCCTTGACGTCCTGCACGAAGCGCTTGACGTCACCGCCGTCCTCGTCGCGGATCTGCGCGAGCATCTCGAGCACGGCCTGGTTGGCGCCGCCGTGCAGCGGGCCCGACAGGGCGTTGATGCCCGCGGAGATCGACGAGTAGATGTTGGTCTGGGCCGACCCCACCAGACGCACCGTCGACGTCGAGCAGTTCTGCTCGTGGTCGGCGTGCAGGATGAGCAGCACGTCGAGCGCCTTGGCGATCGCCGGGTCGACCTCGTAGTGCTCGGTGGGGTAGCCGAAGGACAGGCGGAGGAAGTTCTCGACATACCCCAGGGAGTTCTTGGGGTAGAGGAAGGGCTGGCCCACGGAGTTCTTGTAGGCGTAGGCCGCCAGGGTCGGCAGCTTGGCCAGCAGCCGCACGGTGGCGCCCTCGACCTGCTCGGGGTCCAGCGGGTCGGTCGTGTCGACGGCGAAGGTCGACAGGGCCATCACGCCGGCCGACAGCACCGGCATGGGGTGCGAGCGGCGGGGGAAGCAGCGGAACAGGTCGCGCATGCGCTCGTCCAGGAGCGAGTGGCGGGTGATGCCGCGCTCGAAGCTCTCCAGCTGCTCGCCGGTCGGGAGCTCGCCGTAGATGACGAGGTAGGCGACCTCGAGGAAGCTGGACTTCTCAGCCAGCTGCTCGATCGGGTAGCCGCGGTAGCGCAGGATCCCCGCGTCACCGTCGATGTAGGTGATCGCCGAGGTGCAGCTGGCGGTGTTGGTGAAACCCGGGTCCAGGGTGGTGTTGCCCGTGGCGGACATCAGCTTGCTGATGCCGTAGCCGCTGTTGCCCTCGGTAGCCTGCGTGATGGGCAGGTCGATGCTCTTGCCGCCGTCGGTCAGGACGGCCTTGCCGGCATCACTGGTCATGGGGGTCTCCTCCTAGCAAGGGGCCCCGGACTCCGGGACCCTTCTGTCGTGGACGCTACCGCAGCGGGCCGCGGCGCCCCGAATCCGGTCAGGGGGGCGAGACGGCTGCGGCGGTCCGCGTCAAGCGGTCAGACGGGTGACCGCGGCGGCGATGCGCTCGTCGGTGGCGGTGAGCGCGATCCGGACGTGGCGGCGCCCGGCGGCCCCGTAGAACGCGCCGGGGGCTACCAGGATCCCGCGCCGCGCGAGGAAGTCCACTGTGTCCCAGCAGTCCTCGTCACGGGTCGACCAGAGGTAGAGCCCGGCCTCGGAGTCCTGCACCCGCAGCCCGGCGGCCTGCAACGCCGGCAGCAGCTGCGCCCGGCGGGCGGCGTAGCGGGCCCGCTGCTCGGCGACGTGCCCGTCGTCGCCGAGGGCGACCCGCATGGCCTCCTGCACCGGCCAGGGCACGATCATCCCAGCGTGCTTGCGCAGCTCGAGCAGCCGGCCGACGAGCGCCGGGTCCCCGGCCACGAAGGCCGCGCGGTAGCCGGCGAGGTTGGACTGCTTGGACAGCGAGTAGCACGCGAGCAGCCCCTCGTGGCTCCCCTCGCACACCCGGGGGTCGAGGATGCTCGGGACGTGCCCCGGGCGCGGCAGGCCGCCCTCGAGCGCCGCGCCGTCCCAGGCGAGCTCGGCGTAGCACTCGTCGCTGGCCACGACCACACCGTGCTCACGCGCCCAGCGCACCACGGCGCGCAGCGTCGCCACGTCGTGGACCGCGCCGGTCGGGTTGCTCGGCGAGTTGACCCACAGCAGGCGTATGCCGCCCGCCTGCGGCAGGGCGCCCGCCGCGTCGACGACCACCGGCTCGGCGCGGGCCAGCCGCGCCCCGACGTCGTAGGTGGGGTAGGCGATCGGCGGGAGCCCGACCTGGTCGCCGGGGCCGAGCCCGAGCAGCAGCGGCAGCCACGCGACCAGCTCCTTGCTGCCGACGGTCGGCAGCACCCCCGCGGGGTCCACGCCGGGGACGCCGCGGCGCCGCTCGAACCACGCCGCGACGGCCTCCCGCAGCGGCGCGGTGCCGAAGGTCTGCGGGTAGCCGTGGGCGTCCGAGGCGTCGGCCAGGGCGCGGCGCAGCAGCGGGGGCGTCGCGTCCACCGGGGTGCCGACGGACAGGTCGACGATCCCGTCAGGGTGCGCGGCCGCCTCCCGCTTGGCGGGCTCCAGGGAGTCCCACGGGAAGTCGGGCAGGTCGAAGGCTGCGGTCACGCCTCAGGCGTCCTCGCCCTGCGGCGGCAGCGCGGCGACGAGGGGGTGGTCCTTCTTGATGAGGCCGAGCTTGGCCGCGCCGCCCGGGCTGCCGAGGTCGTCGAAGAACTCGACGTTGGCCTTGTAGTAGTCGGTCCACTGCTCGGGGACGTCGTCCTCGTAGTAGATGGCCTCCACCGGGCACACCGGCTCGCAGGCGCCGCAGTCCACGCACTCGTCGGGGTGGATGTAGAGCGAACGCTCGCCCTCGTAGATGCAGTCGACCGGGCACTCCTCGATGCAGGCCTTGTCCTTGATGTCGACGCACGGCTGGGCGATCACGTAGGTCATGAGCGGTGATCCTTCCGGTTGGACTCGGGTGGTGCAGGCAGTCTGCCGGTCAACTCTATGCCGTCGGGACCCTCTCCCCCGCCTCGGTCCCGCCGGCGTCCTCGGACTCAGGTGCGCTTGACCTGCCCCTTGACGGGGCCGGTGCAGGTGACGTCGTCCTGGGGGTCGTAGTGGGTGTCGAAGCTGTCGGTCTTGACGACCTGCCCGCCCTTGACCATCTGACGGGTGATGGTGACGTCGAAGCCGGGGACCGGCACCTGGGCGTTGCAGGTCGGGCTGGGGTCGTCGATGCTGCGGGGATCCACGACGTTGCGGCGCGGCCCCTTGATCGACCTGACCTCGTCGTAGCGCTTGGTGCCCCACAGCTCGAACTTCAGGACGCCGTCCTCGACCCACGAGTGCACGAGCACCGCGGTGGTGCCGTCGTTGCGCCACTTGTTGTCGAGGTCCGGGTAGTGCACCGTCGCCTCGCGACCCTCGGGGTAGTGGGTGATGTAGAAGCTGTGGGCGCGGTGCTCCACGAGCTGCATCCCGGCGAAGAAGGCGGAGTTGAGCACGGAGGTGGACACCTGGGAGACTCCGCCGCCGGTGTCGCGGACGTAGCGGGTGCCCTGGATGATCAGCGCGTCCTGGTAGCCCTTGGCCGGGGTCCGCTCCCCGAGGATGCCGTTGAGGCTGAAGGTCTCCCCCGGCTTGATGATGGTCCCGTCGATGGTCCGGGCGGCGATCGTGATGTTGGTGGTGCGGGGCGGGTTGTAGGGCAGGTCGGCGTCGTAGCGGGAGATGACCTCCTTGATCCCCCACCGGCCGGCGTCCTCGGTGGTGATGCCCGGCTCGACCGGCCCGGCCTTGACCGTGGCGGTGCGCTGCGGGGAGGTGGTGGCGGCGAGCACCGAGGAGGTCAGCGCCTCGTCCGGCACCTCGGTGCCGTTCTTGCCCGGCACGACCTGCGGCTTGCCGTCGACGAGCCGGACCGTCGCGTTGACCGGCGGGGTCTCCAGGCCCTGGACGGCCGCGCGCACGGCGGCGCCGAGCTTGTCGGGGTCCAGGGCGGGCGCGAGCGCCCCGTCCTTGGCGGCGAAGGTCGTGGCCGCGGCCACCTGGGCGGGAGCCAGCACGCCCCGGTGGGTGCCGTCGGTCACCGTCACGGGTCCGGCGAGGATCGGCCTGGCCACGTCCGCGACGGCGCGGTCCACGGCCTGCTGCGTCACGGCGGGCTGGCGCGCCGTCGTCACGGCGGCGACCGACCGCTCGGCCGGCCACGCCTCGACCAGCCGGTCCCGCGTGGCGTCCAGGTCCAGCGACTGCCCGACGACGGCGTCCTTGGCCTCGACGGTGCCCTTGGCGATGGACAGGGCGCCGTCGCTCGGCGCCGTCTCGAGCGTCGACCGGGTCGCCTCCAACGCCCGGTCCAGCGCCGCCCGGTCGACGTCCACCTCGACCGGTCGGTGCGCCCCGCCCGTCAGGTGCGCCACCACGTCGCGCGGGTCCAGCGAGAAGGACGTGAGGCCGGTGAGGCTGCCCGGCACGTCCACGGCCAGGCCGGCCGCTGCGGGATCCACCGTCGCCACCCGGTCACCGGCGCGGACCGTGACCGGCTCGGTGACCTGCCCCGCGAGCCGCTCCTGCAGGGTGCGGCGCGCGGTCGCCTGGTCCATGCCCCCGATGGAGACCCCACCGACGGTGGTGCCCGCCGGGGCCTGACGGGTGAGGACGGCGGCGAGGCCGGCATACAGGCCGAGGAGGACGGCCACGGACAGGATCAGCCGCACGAGCGCGACTCGTCCGGGGCGCGAGGCGGGGGGGCTGGCTGCCACGAAGGTCTCCTGTACGGGGGTGCGACGGGTGGGGGATCCTAGGGGGAGCCTAGGCGAGGTGGCCGTAACCGCCGCGGTAGTAGGTCAGCGCGTCGCCCGTCGCCGCGGGCACCTCCAGCCCCACGACCTCCCCGATCACGACGGAGTGGTCACCCGCGGGCACCACCTGGGTGGTGCGGCACTCCACCGCGGTCAGCACGTCGTCGAAGAGCGGGACGCCCGTCTGCGCACCTCGGTGATGGGCCACCTGGTCCAGCTGGCCGTGCACCGGCCGGCCGCGCGTCGCGAACCACGCCGCCTGGCCCCGCTGCGACGCGGGCAGGATGCTCGCCCCCCACACCCCGGCCTCGACGACGACGTCGTGGAACCTCGCGTCCCTCTGGACGCAGCACAGCAGCATCATCGGGTCGAGCGAGACCGAGGTCAGCGAGTTAGCCGTCATCGCGTGATCGACGCCGTCGAGGTGGCTGGTCAGCACCGCCACGCCGGTCGCGAACCTGCCCATCGCGCGGCGGTAGACGTCGGGCTCCGGCAGGACCGCGTCGGACTCACTCATGGGCACCTCCCGCGGCCGCACCCTCCACCCGGACGAGGCGGTAGGCCTCACGCCCGGACAGCCGCGCCGCGACATCGTTGGACAGGGCGTAGTAACCGTCGTGGACGGTCGCCTGGGTAGCGTGCTCCCGCAGCGCCGCAGCCTGGACGGCAGACGCCGCGGCGTCGACCACGACGTGCGTCACGAGCTCGTCGGGGACCACCGAGCTCGGGTAGGCCTCGTCCGGGCCAGGCACCCGCACGTCCGTGCGGTGGACGTGCTCGGTGAGCCACTCGCGGTCCGCGACCGCCCAGCTGCGGGGCACGACGACCTCGAGCAGCCGGGGTGGCTCGGCCAGGCGGCGCAGCGCCGCGTGCGTGGTCCGGTGCGTCGCGACGTGGTCGGGGTGTCCGTAGCCGCCGGTGCGCTCGTAGGTGATCACCGTGTCCGGGCCGATCGTCCCCAGGACCTCGGCGAGCGCGGCCGCGGCCTCCTCCCCGCCGCTCGCGAACGCCGAGCGGTGCTGCGAGGCGGGGGATCCCGCCATACCGCTGTCGCGCCAGCGAGGACCGTCACCGTCCTCGCCCAGCACGTGGGAGGTCGCGCCCAGCGCAGCCGTGGCGCGGCGCAGCTCCTCCCGGCGGTGCGCGGCGAGGGCCGGGCCGTCACCCTCGAGGTGACGCAGCGCCGGCGGGATCACCTCGCCCTCCTCCCCCAGCGTGCAGGTGACGACGTGCACCTCGACGCCGGCGCGCACCAGGTGGGCGATGGTCACCCCGGTCCACAGGGTCTCGTCGTCCGGGTGGGCGTGCACCAGCGCGACCCGAGCCGGGCGCAGGTCGGTCAGCGGTGTGGAGAGCGTCATCCCCCTGAACGTTACCCGTCTCCTGCGGGCGGCGAGGCGCGTGGTCCGCGGGCGGACCGCGTCAGCGTTCATGCGTCGTTCACCGCTGCTCCCTATGCTGCGCGCGAGTCGTCCGCAGGGGCCGTGCCAGGGCACCCGGACCCGTCCTGAGCAGGCTGGAGCCACGATGCAGCAGAACTTCCGGGAGTACCTCGCGACCCTGCACGAGCAGGGGTACACCGTGCGGGACGACCAGGGATCGGACCCCGACCTCATCGACCCGCTCGGCGACCCCGTCGAGACGTGGCGCGAGGACTACCCGTACGACGACCGGATGACCCGCGAGCAGTACGACATCGAGAAGTACCTGCTGCAGGTCGAGCTGCTGAAGTTCCAGAAGTGGACGCGGCTGACCGAGCGCAAGCACATCCTCGTCTTCGAGGGCCGCGACGCCGCCGGCAAGGGCGGCACGATCAAGCGGTTCAACGAGCACCTCAACCCGCGGTATGCCCGCACCGTGGCTCTCGTGAAGCCGACCGAGACCGAGCTCGGGCAGTGGTACTTCCAGCGCTACGTCCAGCACTTCCCGACGTCCGGGGAGATGGTGATGTTCGACCGCAGCTGGTACAACCGCGCCGGTGTCGAGCGGGTCATGGGTTTCTGCACCGACGAGCAGTACACCCAGTTCATGCAGCAGGCGCCGCTCTTCGAGAAGATGCTCGTCGACTCGGGGATCTCGCTGACCAAGCTGTGGTTCTCGGTGTCGCGGGCGGAGCAGCGGACCCGCTTCGCGATCCGGCAGATCGACCCGGTCCGGCAGTGGAAGCTCTCCCCCATGGACCTGGAGTCGCTGGACAAGTGGGACCGGTATGGCGAGGCGAAGGAGGCCATGTTCACGGCGACCGACACGGACTGGGCTCCGTGGACGACCATCAAGTCCAACGACAAGAAGCGCGGCCGGATCAACGCGATGCGCTACTTCCTCAACAAGTTCGACTACGACGGCAAGGACCCGGACGTGGTCTTCGAGCCGGACGGGCTGATCGTGCGTCGGGGCCGGGACACCGTGGACGACTGAGTCGAGGACCGGAGCGGCGCAGTGCGGGACGGCGCGGGCGCGGATCCGTCTGGGCCGCCAGCCCCGGTCTCGACGACCATCCCCCGTCTTCAGCTGCAGCACCAGACCAACGACACAGCCCCAGACCGGGGACGCAAGCCGAGACCGGGAACGCAACCCGGGACGGGGGACGCAGCGTCAGACGGCGCGCTCAGACGACGTCGCGCGGCTCCGGGAAGTGGCAGGCCACCCGGTGGCCAGGCTCGACCTCGACGGGCAGGGGCACCTCGGCGGCGCACCTCTCCTGCGCCTTGGGACAGCGGGTGCGGAAGACGCAGCCTGACGGGGGGTTCTGCGGGGAGGGCAGGTCGCCCTTGAGGAGCACGCGTTCGCGACGGGACTGGCGCCGGGGGTCGGGCACGGGCACTGCCGACAGCAGCGCGTGCGTGTAGGGGTGCAGCGGGCGCTCGTAGAGCGTGTCCCGGTCGGCCTCCTCCATGACCTTGCCGAGGTACATCACGACGACGCGGTCGGAGATGTGCCGCACGACGGACAGGTCGTGGGCGATGAAGACGTAGCTGAGGTGCTGCTCGTCCTGGATCTCCTCGAGCAGGTTGACGACCTGGGCCTGGATGGACACGTCCAGCGCGGAGACCGGCTCGTCGCAGACGATCAGCTTGGGGCGCAGGGCGATGGCGCGGGCGACGCCGATGCGTTGCCGCTGCCCCCCGGAGAACTCGTGGGGGTAGCGGTTGTAGTGCTCGGGGTTGAGGCCGACGCGCTCCATGAGGCCCTGGACGGCCCGCTTGGTGCCGCCGTCGGGCTTGATCCGCTGGATCTCGAAGGGCGCGGCGATGATGGACCCGATCGTGTGCCGCGGGTTGAGCGAGCCGTAGGGGTCCTGAAAGACCATCTGCATCTCGCGGCGCAGCCGCCGCAGCTCGTCGCCGCGGGCGCGGGTGATGTCGCGGCCCTCGAACTGGATGGTCCCGGCCGTGGGTTCGAGCAGCTTGAGCATGGTGCGCCCGGCGGTGGACTTGCCGCACCCGGACTCGCCGACGAGGCCGATGGTCTCGCCCTGTCGGAGCTCGAGGCTGATGCCGTCGACGGCCTTGACGGGGGCGTCGGCGCGGCGCACGAGCCGCTGGCGGTACTGCGGGAAGTGCTTGGTCAGGTCGGTGAGGCGGAGCAGCGGCTCGGACGACGAGGTGGCGGCGGCCCGCGTCACCGGGGCGCCGGCGGTGCTGGGAGGGGTCATGGTGGGCTCCTACAGTCGCGGCTGCACGGTGGTGTCGAAGAGCGACCGCCGCTGCTCGGGCTCGAGGTGGCACCGGACGAGCTGGCCGTTGGTGCCGGCGTCGCGCAGCTCGGGCACCTCCTGGCGGCAGCGGTCGCCGGACACCTCCTCGCGGTAGGCGCAGCGGGGGTTGAAGGCGCAGCCGGGCGGCACCCGGATCAGCGAGGGCGGGTTGCCGGGGACGGGCACGAGGCGCTCGGAGCGCACCCGGTCCAGGCGGGGCATCGACGACAGCAGTCCCCACGTGTAGGGCATCTGCGGGTGGTAGAACACGTCGTCGACGGCGCCGTGCTCGACCGCCTTGCCGGCATACATGACCAGCACGTCGTCGGCCATCTCGGCGACGACGCCCAGGTCGTGGGTGATCATGATGATCGCGGAGCCGAACTCCTGCTGCAGGTCTCGCATGAGGTCGAGGATCTGCGCCTGGACGGTGACGTCGAGGGCGGTGGTCGGCTCGTCGGCGATGAGCAGCGAGGGGTCGTTGGCGAGCGCCATGGCGATCATCGCGCGCTGGCGCATGCCGCCGGAGAACTCGTGGGGGTACTGGTCGACGCGCTTGGCGGGGTTGGGGATGCCGACGCGGTCGAGCAGCTCCTTGGTGCGTTCCTTCGCGGCCGCCTTGGAGGTGCCGGGGTGGTGCACCCGGATCGCCTCGACGATCTGGGCGCCGACGGTGTAGTAGGGGTGCAGCGCCGACAGCGGGTCCTGGAAGATCATCGCCATGGTGCTGCCGCGCAGCCGGCGCAGCTCGTCCTCGGGCATGGTCAGCAGCTCGCGGCCGTCGAGGCGGATCGAGCCGCCGAGCCGGGCGCGGGTGCCGCGGTGCAGACCGAGGATCGCCTGGCTGGTCACGGACTTGCCCGAGCCGGACTCACCGACGATGCCGAGCGTGCGCCCCTTGTCGAGGGAGAAGGTCAGCCCGTCGACCGACCGGACCAGTCCGTCCTCGGTCGGGAAGTGCACGCTGAGGTCCTCGACCTGCAGGTATGCCGCTCCCCCGTCTCGCGGGGCCGCCGCCCCGGGGGCGGTGTCGGCGTAGCTGGTGCTCATGGGTTCGCGCTCCTTGCTCAGCTCAGCCGCACGCGCGGGTCGATGACGCCGTAGAGCACGTCGACGACGAGGTTGGACAGGACGATGAAGGTGGCGGCGACCAGGACGATCCCGACGATGACCGGCAGGTCGGTCTCCTGGATGGCGCGCACGGCCTGCCAGCCGACGCCCTGGAAGTTGAACACGGACTCGGTGATGACGGCGCCGCCGAGGATGCCGCCGAGGTCGAGACCGGCCGCGGTGACGATGGGGGTCAGCGCGGCGCGCAGCCCGTGGCGCCGGATGATGGGGATCCGCTTGAGGCCCTTGGCGCGGGCGGTGCGGATGTAGTCCTCGGACATGGTCTCGATCATGTAGGCGCGGGTGAGCCGGACGTACTGCGCCGCGAAGATGCTGGCCAGGGTCAGGCCTGGCAGCAGCAGCCCCTGCAGCCACAGCGCCGGGTTGTCGGCGAAGGGCGTGTAGCTGGGCGGCGGGACGACCTGCCACTTGATCGCGACGAAGGTCAGCAGCAGCAGGCCGATGAAGAACGTGGGCAGCGAGTAGCCCACGAGCGCGAGCGTCACCACGAGGCGGTCGATCCACTTGCCCTTGTTGAGGGCCGCGAGGATGCCGCCGAGCACCCCGATGACCATCCAGATCACGAAGGCGACGATGGCGATGGAGGCCGTGATCGGCAGTGTGTCCTTGAGGATGTCAGTCACCGACTTGCTCTTGAGCACGGAGTAGCCGAGGCAGGGCGCGTCGCAGTGGGTGGCCAGCTGCGGCGCGCTGCGGCGCAGCTCCGGGTCGGCCGGGTAGTCCCGGCCCGCGACGATGCCGGTGAGGAAGTCGGTGTACTGCGTCGTCACCGGCTTGTCGAAGCCCATGAACTTGCGGTTGCCCTCGATCACCGCGGGCGTGCAGTTCTTGGCGCAGGTCAGGCGGGCGGGGTCCTCCGGCGCGGCGTAGAACACCAGGAAGGTCGCCAGGACGACGAGCAGCAGCATGACGACGGCGGTCAGCAGTCGCCTCAGGATGTAGAAGACCATCGGGCGTCAGCGCCAGGTCGTGGCGCCCTCACCGCCTCTCGGGTTCGTGGGTGGGCCGGGCGACGGGCGCCCGGCCGCAGCAGGGAGACGAGGCCGTATGCCGGTGCGGGGTGCGGCGGTCGGTCGAGGCCGCACCCCGCGGACCGGCATACGGGCAGGTCACTTGACGGCGATGCGGGCCAGGTCGGGGTAACCGCCCATCTGGGCGTTGACCTCGAAGTTCTTCACGCCCGAGCCGCGCATGAAGGTGAACTTCTGGTTGACCAGCGAGATGTAGCCGCCCTTCTTGCCGATCATCTCGTCGATGTCGCCCCAGGCCTTCTCGCGCTGCGCCTCGTCCTGGATGCCGTAGGTCGCGTCGATCTTGGCGTTGACCTCCGGGTCGTTGAAGTAGCCGTAGTCCTGGCCCGAGCCGCCGGCCGAGATGTTGACCCGGCCGTCGAAGAGGGCCGGCAGCACCGTCGAGCCGGACGGCCAGTCGGCGCCCCAGCCGGCCCAGAAGACGTCCTTGTCGGCCATGCCGGGCGACTGGATCGTCGCGTAGTACTTCTCGGCGATGGGCTGCAGGGTGACGTTGAAGCCCGCCTTGTCCCAGGTCTCCTTGAGCGCGGTGAGGGCCTTGTCGGCGTTGCCGCGCTTGCGGTAGACGACCGTGATCGGCAGCGGCGAGGGGGCACCGGCCTCCTGCAGGAGCTTCTTGGCGCCCTCGACGTCGCCGTTGGCGTCGTTGCCGAAGGGGTTGAAGTCCTTGGCGCACTTCAGCGCCTTGTTGCACATGCCGAAGGAGGGGGTCATGACGGTCGGGCCGCCGTAGGCCGTGATGTAGGAGCCCCGGTTGGTCGCCATGGCGAAGGCCTGACGGATCTTGGGGTTGGCCATCGTCTTGGACTTGAAGTTGGGCGCCAGGTAGTCCACGTAGGGCGCGGGGACGTTGACCGAGCGCGACTTCGCCGAGGGGTTGCTCTCGATCTGCGGCAGCGTGGAGGCCTGGGCCTGCAGCGCCGAGATGGCGGTCTTGTCCTCGCCCGCGTCGGCGATGAGCCGCTGGTAGCCGGTCTCGATCTGCACGCCCTGCGTGTCGACGATCTTGTCCGGGAAGGCCTGGCGGACCTTGTCGGAGTCCGCGGACCAGTTGGGGTTGCGAACCCAGGTGCCGCCCTTGTTGGCGTCGTAGGCGCCCTCGAGCATGTAGGGGCCGTTGGAGAAGGCCTGGTAGTCCGACTTGGCGCCCTGGTCCTTGTCCTTGCGGAAGGGGGCGAACGCGGTCAGCGCCGCGGTGTTCATGTTGAAGTCGGTCCACGGGGTCTTGAACTTGAAGGTGATGGTCTGCCCCGAGCAGCTGACCGCCTTGTCGTAGGCGGCCTGACCGGCGGCGTCCGACTTGTAGGGGCCGGAGTAGACCGGCACGTCGCCGTCCGGCGTCTTCTTGGTGGGGATGTCCAGGAAGGTCAGGGCGTAGTTGGGGCCACCGGTGATGACGTCCTGGGCGAAGGTGCGCGAGACGCCGTACTTCACGTCCTCGCACGTGACGGGCTGGCCGTCCTGCCACTTGGCGTTGTCGACGAGGGTGAACTTCCAGGTCTTGCCGCCGTCGGACATCTGGCCGGTGTCGGTGGCGAGGTCCGGCACCATCTTGGCGTCGTTGCCCGGGGTGTAGGTCGTCAGCGTGCGGGCGTAGGTGCGCGAGCCGAAGAGGATGTCCGCCCCGACGTACATCCGCTGCGGGTCGAGGTGCTCCTTGGGGCCCAGGTTGATGACGGTGAGCGTGCCGCCCTTGGCTGCCGGGGATTGGTTGCCGGAGCCGCTCGTCGAGCCCCCGCCGCCGCCGCAGGCCGCGAGGCCCAGCGTCGCCGCGGTGCCCAGAGCGACGACGACGGCGCCCTTGGTCGTACGGATCATGGTTTCTCCTTGGGTGGGGCGCACCGCGGGTGCGCGGTGATGGGGTGGTGGAGGGGTCGGTGGGGGCCGGTCACGCTGCGGCCGGTGGTGGGGCGTCGGTCACTGCCGGTCCGCCTTGGGGTCGAGGGCGTCGCGGATGCCGTCGCCCAGCAGGTTGAAGGCCAGCACCATGAGGAAGACGGCGAGGCCCGGGAAGAGGAAGTAGGCCGGGTCGGGCAGGGCGTACTGGATCGAGTCGTTGAGGAGCGTGCCCAGCGAGATCGTGGGGGGCGGGACGCCGACGCCGAGGAAGCCGAGCGCGGCCTCCTGGGCGATGTTCTGCGGCAGGATCATCGTGGTGTAGACGAGGATCGGCGCCCACAGGTGCGGCAGCAGCTCGTGCACGTAGAGCCGCCACGGCCGGGCGCCGAGCGAGCGGGCCGCCTCGACGAACTCCCGCTCCCGCAGCGACATCACCTGACCGCGGATGATGCGGGCGAAGTAGGGCCAGCCGAAGAACCCGAGCACCGAGATCATGAAGAGGATCTTGGGGGTGGAGGCGGTGTCGGCCATGCCGACCATGCTGGCGATGAAGGTCACCAGCACGGTCTGCAGGGACAGCAGCATCAGCGTCTGCGGGAAGGACAGCACCAGGTCGATGACGCGGCTGATGAGCCAGTCGAGCCAGCCGCCGGCGAAGCCCGCCACCAGACCCATGATCGTGCCGAGGACGATGGCGACCGCCGTCGCGGACACCGCCACGATCAGCGAGGTCGTCATGCCGGAGAGGATCAGCGCCAGCAGGTCGCGCCCGGTGCCGGGCTGGACGCCGAGCAGGTGCTCACCCGACATGCCGCCCATCGAGCCGGTCGGCATCGAGCCGATGCCCTGCACCAGTTCGTCGTGGTTGTCCAGGTCGAGGACGCCGGCGGCCTTGAGCACGGGCGCCGCGGCGGCCAGCAGGATGATGACGATCGAGGCGACCAGGGCCACCATCGTGACCAGGTCGCGGCGCAGCCGCCCGAGGACCAGCTGCCACGGGGACCTGCCCTGGATCTCGGCGACGTCTCCCCCGTGGGCGATCTCGACCGCGGCCTCCGCCTGATCGGCATGGCTGGGTGAGGTCGACATCGTCGTCGCGGCCTTTCGGTGAGCGGACCGCGGTCGCCGGGTGAGCGTCCCGGGCGGCGGTGGTCAGACACTATGGACTGGGCCCGCCTCGGGAAATACCCGCGCCGTCACCGTGTCCTGATCGTGACCTGCCTCACCCGGCCCCCGCACCTCTCCCCATCCCCCCTCGCGCGATCGTGGACCCTTCTGGTCGTATGGCGACCAAACGGGTCCACGATCGTGGGAGCGCGGGGGCGCCGGGGCGCAGGTGGGGGTCAGCCCTCGCGCTTGGCGGCGCTGCGGGCGCGAGCGGCGGTGCGGGCCCGCTCGGTCGCGTCCAGCACCACCTTGCGGATCCGGACCGCCTCGGGGGTCACCTCGACGCACTCGTCCTCGCGGCAGAACTCCAGGGACTGCTCGAGCGACAGCTTGCGCGGCGGCACGACCTTCTCGAAGTTGTCCGCGGAGGAGGCGCGCACGTTGGTGAGCTTCTTCTCCTTGGTGATGTTGACGTCCATGTCGTCGGCGCGGGAGTTCTCGCCGACGATCATGCCCTCGTAGACCTCGGTGGCGGGCTCGACGAAGAGCACGCCGCGCTCCTGCAGGTTGACCATGGCGTAGGAGGTCACGGGGCCGGACCGGTCGGAGACCAGGGAGCCGGACTGGCGGGTCGAGATGGCCCCGAACCACGGCTCGTAGTCCTCGAAGACGTGGTGGGCGATGCCGGCGCCGCGGGTCTCGGTGAGGAACTCGGTGCGGAAGCCGATGAGCCCGCGCGAGGGCACGAGGAACTCCATGCGCACCCACCCGGTGCCGTGGTTGGTCATCTGCTCCATGCGGCCCTTGCGGGCGGCCATGATCTGGGTGACGGCGCCGAGGTGCTCCTCGGGGACGTCGATGGTGAGCCGCTCGACGGGCTCGTGGACCTTGCCGTCGACCTCGCGGGTGACGACCTGCGGCTTGCCGACGGTGAGCTCGAAGCCCTCCCGGCGCATCTGCTCGACGAGGATGGCGAGCGCCAGCTCCCCGCGGCCCTGGACCTCCCAGGCGTCGGGTCGCTCGGTCGGCAGGATGCGGAGCGACACGTTGCCGATCAGCTCGCGGTCGAGCCGGTCCTTGACGAGGCGGGCGGTCACCTTGGCGCCGCGCACCCGGCCCACCATGGGCGAGGTGTTGGTGCCGATGGTCATCGAGATGGCGGGCTCGTCGACCTTGATGATCGGCAGCGGCCGCGGGTCCTCGGGGTCGGTGATGGTGTCGCCGATCATGATCTCGCCGATGCCGGCGATGGCGATGATGTCGCCCGGGCGGGCGACCTCGGCCGGCTTGCGCTCCAGGCCCTCGGTGACGAGCAGCTCGGTGATCTTGACCCGCTCCTGGCTGCCGTCGTGCTTGCACCAGGTCGCCTGCTGGCCCTTGCGGATCTCGCCGTTGAAGACGCGCAGCAGCGCCAGGCGGCCGAGGAAGTTGGAGGAGTCGAGGTTGGTGACGTGGGCCTGCAGCGGCGACTCGTCGTCGTAGGTGGGGGCCGGGATGGTCTCCATGATGGTGCGGAAGAGCGGCTCGAGGTCGGGGCTGTCGGGCTGCTCGCCGTCGGCGGGGCGCTCGACCGAGGCGCGGCCGGCCTTGGCGGAGGCGTAGACGATCGGGAACTCGATCTGGTGCTCGTCGGCGTCCAGGTCCATGAAGAGCTCGTAGACCTCGTCGACGACCTCGGCGATGCGCGAGTCGGGGCGGTCCACCTTGTTGATGCACAGGACGACCGGCATCTTGGCCTGCAGGGCCTTGCGCAGCACGAAGCGGGTCTGGGGCAGCGGGCCCTCGGACGCGTCGACGAGCAGGACCACGCCGTCGACCATGGACAGGCCGCGCTCGACCTCGCCGCCGAAGTCGGCGTGCCCCGGGGTGTCGATGATGTTGATGGTGACGCCCTCGGGGAACTCCGCCGCCGAGGGGCCGTTGTAGTGGATCGCGGTGTTCTTGGCGAGGATCGTGATGCCCTTCTCGCGCTCGAGGTCACCGGAGTCCATCGCGCGCTCGTCGACGTGGTCGTGCTCCCCGAAGGCACCCCCCTGCCAGAGCATCTTGTCGACGAGGGTCGTCTTGCCATGGTCGACGTGGGCAACGATGGCGACGTTACGGATGTCGCCGCGGGTCTTCTGGGCCATGCCTTCCATTGTCGCAGCCCGCGGCGGACCTCTCGACCACCTCCGGTCAGGCCGTCAGCCGGTCCCCGACGGCCGCGACGATGGGGCGGTCCGCAGCGAGCCACGGCACGTCGTCGAGCTGGCCCCGCTCGAGCCAGCGCAGCTCGTCGTGGTCCTCCAGCGGGCGCACCTCTCCCACGCTCACCTGGGCCAGCCAGACCCGTATGACGTGCTGCCGGCTCAGCGGCCACCGCCCGTCCGTGAGGGGACCGGCCACCTCGGCGCCCACCCGCACCTCGACCCCGAGCTCCTCGCGCAGCTCGCGGTGCAGCGCGTCCAGCTCCGACTCCCCCGGGTCGACCTTGCCCCCGGGCAGCTCCCAGCCCCCGGCCAGCGCGGCGGGCTCGGTGCGACGGGCCGCGAGCATCCGGCGGGGCCGGTCGAGGTCGTCCACGATCGCGGCGCCGACGACGGCGATGTGGGAGGCGGCGGGCGACGTCATACGGACCATCCTCGCCCACAATGGTGCCCATGAGCCGACTGCTGGACGACGAGGAGATCACCCGTCAGCTGGGCGACCTGCCCGGGTGGGAGCGTGTCGACGGGCACCTGGTGGCGACCTACGAGTCCCCGACCTTCCTGGAGGCGGTGCGGCTGGTCGAGTGGGTGGCCGACGAGGCCGAGCAGATGGACCACCACCCGTTCATCGACATCCGGATGGCGCGCACCCGCTGGGAGCTGTGGACCCACTGGCGCGACGGGATCACCCAGCTCGACGTCGAGCTGGCCCACCGCATCCGGCAGCGGGCCGAGGCCACCGGGGCCCGTGTGGCGCCACCGGCCGGGGGCCCGCGCCGCTAGCGTGAGCGGCGATGAGTGAGACCACCACCGTCCGAGCACCCCGCCCCGGCACCCGTCGCGCCCGGCTGGACCGCCGCGCCCACCGCGCCTTCCTGCCGGAGATCCAGGCGCTGCGCATGTGGGCCGTGGGGCTCGTCGTGCTCTTCCACCTCTGGCCGACGGGGGTGTTCCGGGGCGGCTTCGTCGGGGTCGACGCGTTCTTCGTCATCTCCGGCTACCTCATCACCAGCCACCTGATCCGCGAGGTGGAGTCGACCGGCCGGATCCGGCTGGGCGCGTTCTACGCCCGTCGTGCGCGCCGGCTGCTGCCCGCCTCCCTGCTGGTCCTGCTCGTCTCCGCGGTGCTGACGCTGGTCTTCCTGCCGCAGGACACCTGGAGCGGCGCGGCGGCGGAGATCGTCGCCTCCACCGGCTACGTCCAGAACCTCTGGCTGGCGTCCAAGGCCGTCACCTACTCGGCCTCCAACGAGGCGGCGTCGGCGGTCCAGCACTACTGGTCGCTGTCCACCGAGGAGCAGTTCTACCTGGTCTGGCCGTCGCTGATCCTGCTCGCGCTGGCCGTGGCCCGGCGCCGGCGACCCAGCCGCCCGGTCGTCGCCATCGGCGCGGTCCTGACGGTCACCGCCCTGGCGTCCTTCGTCTTCTCCGTGGCCTTCACCGCCTCCGACCAGGCCGCCGCCTACTTCGTGACGCCCACCCGGGCATGGGAGTTCGCGGCCGGCGCGATCCTGCCGCTGGTGCTGCGCCGCTACGCGCCGCCCGGGCCCTTCGCCGTGGTGCTGCGCTACGTCGGGCTCGGGATGCTGCTGCTCAGCGCGCTCCTCCTGTCCCAGCAGACCCCCTTCCCGGGGTGGGTGGCGCTGTGGCCGGTGGTGGGCACCGCGATGATCATCCTGGCCGGCGACTGCGAGGGCCACGACCGCGCCGACCGGCTCTTCAGCAACCGCGTCGCCCAGTGGCTCGGGGACATCTCCTACTCCGTCTACCTGTGGCACTGGCCGCTCATCGTCGTGCTCCCCTACGTCGTGGGCGGGTCCGTCCAGCTGTGGCACCAGCTCGCCATCGTCGCGCTGACGCTCGTGCTGTCGCACCTGTCCAAGGTCTACGTGGAGGACGCCACCCGATACGTCCCGCAGGTGCGGGCCAGCACCCGCCGCACCCTGCAGGCGACCGCGGCGGCCATGGGGGTGCTCGTCCTGGTGGGCGCGATGGTCCTCGGGGCGTCCGCCATCGCCGATTGGCGCCGCGACGCGACGATCGCCGAGGCGGCGGGCGGGCCCTGCGCGGGCGGACGCGCCGGCCTGCACCTCGACCGCTGCCCCGACGCGTTCACCCGGGCGCCCCTGGTGAGCACCGGGCCCGGCGACGTGCCGTGGAAGACCGTCGACGGCTGCACCACGCAGCACGACCCCTACCTCGAGTGCGGCTGGGGCGCCCGCTCCCGCACCGTCGCCATCGTCGGCGACTCCCACGCGGAGCACTACCGCGCCGCCATCCACGACGTCGCCCGCCGCAAGGGCTGGCGCGTCATCGTGATGATCAAGCAGGCCTGCCCCGCGGTGGACGCGTCGCTGCCGATGTTCGGCAAGAAGCGGCGCGACGACCCCGACGAGTGCCGCACCTGGCTGCGCCGCAGCACCCCGCTGCTCAAGCAGCAGGGCGTGGACCTGATCCTGACCAGCGGTTTCGCCAGCGCCTCCCCGGTGCCCGGCAAGGACTCCGACGCCGCCTACCACCGCGTGTGGGACGAGTGGACCTCCTTCGCCGACGTCGTGGCGCTGCGCGACGTCCCCCGCACCGGGGAGCAGAACATGCCCCAGTGCCTGGCCCAGCACAGCGGCGACCAGCAGGCCTGCGCCCACCCGCGCGCGGAAGCCCTCCCGACCGACCAGCTGACCCAGGCCGCCCGGTCGACCACCAACCCCAAGGTGCGCTTCGTGGACCTGTCCGACGCCTACTGCGACCAGCGGACCTGCTACGCCGTCGCGGGCGGGATCCCGGTCTACATGGACCAGGACCACGTCGCCTACTCCTTCATGCAGACCCTCGCGCCCGTGATCGAGGCCAAGCTGCCGAGCTGAGCAGCCAGCCGAGCGACCCCTTCAGCCACCGTCGGGCGGGGGCCCCGCCGGGCGGGGGCACGGCATACGGGCGCAACCGCCACCCCGGCGGGCAGGGGCCCACGGCGCCCTCGTAGTGTCGTAGCTGCCACTAGACGGATTCGGTGACCAGCGACAGCTGAACGACGACGTTCTCGGATCGAGCCGATCATGCCGGTAGACACAGTCCTTGCGCCCCCACTCCGCGTCCCCGCCTCCGGCGAGGCCGACCTGCACCTGCCGGACCTGGGGTCGGTCCGCTTCCTCGGCGGCATCGACGGGCACACCCTCCTGCTGGGCGGGCTCGTGGTCTGCCTGCTCGGCCTGGTCTTCGGGGCCGTCACCTATGTCCAGCTGCGACGGCTGCCGGTGCACCCGTCCATGCACGAGGTGTCCGAGCTGATCTACGACACCTGCCGCGCCTACCTCGTCCAGCAGGGCAGGTTCCTGCTGATGCTGTGGGTCTTCATCGCCGCGGTGATCGTCGCCTACTTCGCCTTCCTCATGGACTACTCCCCCGGGCGCGTGCTGGTCGTCCTCGCGTTCAGCCTGGTCGGGATGGGCGGGTCGTATGCCGTCGCGTGGTTCGGGATCCGCGTCAACACCTTCGCCAACTCCCGGACCGCGTTCGCGGCGCTGCGCGGCAAGCCCTACCCGGTCTACGAGATCCCCATGAGGTCCGGCATGTCCATCGGCATGGCGCTGATCAGCATCGAGCTGCTGATGATGCTGGTCATCATGCTCTTCGTGCCGGGCTCGCTCGCGGGCGCCTGCTTCATCGGCTTCGCCATCGGTGAGTCGCTCGGCGCGAGCGCGCTGCGCATCGCGGGCGGCATCTTCACCAAGATCGCCGACATCGGCTCGGACCTGATGAAGATCGCCTTCAAGATCAAGGAGGACGACGCCCGCAACCCCGGCGTCATCGCCGACTGCACCGGCGACAACGCCGGCGACTCGGTCGGCCCGTCGGCCGACGGGTTCGAGACGTATGGCGTCACCGGGGTCGCCCTCATCACGTTCATCCTGCTCGCGGTGCACGACCCCGCCGTGCAGGTGAGGCTGCTCGTCTGGATCTTCGTGATCCGCGCCGTCATGGTCGTCGCGTCCGGGCTGTCCTACGCCGGCAACCAGCTCATGGCGGGTCGGCGCTACGCCCGCCTGGACCGGATGAACTTCGAGGTCCCGCTGTCCGCGCTGGTGTGGCTGACGTCGGCGCTGTGCATCCTGCTCACCTACGCCACGTCGTGGGCGCTGGTCTCCGACCTCGGCGACGGGCTGTGGTGGCAGCTGGCGACGATCATCTCGTGCGGCACGCTCGCCGGCGCGCTGATCCCCGAGCTGGTCAAGGCCTTCACCTCCACCCACTCGCGGCACGTCCGCGAGGTGGTGACGAGCTCGCGCCAGGGCGGCGCGTCGTTGGACATCCTCTCGGGGCTGGTGGCGGGCAACTTCTCGGCATACTGGCTGGGCATCGCGATCGTGGGGCTCATGGGCGGGGCCTACCTGATCTCGACGATCGCGCTGGGGTCGTTGATGATCGCGCCCGCGGTGTTCGCCTTCGGGCTGGTCGCCTTCGGCTTCCTCGGCATGGGCCCGGTGACCATCGCGGTCGACTCCTACGGGCCGGTGACCGACAACGCGCAGAGCGTCTACGAGCTGTCCGTCATCGAGAAGATCCCCGGTGCGGCCGAGGAGATCCGGGCGGAGCACGGCTTCGACGTGCAGTGGGAGCGGGCGAAGTACCTGCTGGAGGAGAACGACGGCGCCGGCAACACCTTCAAGGCCACCGCCAAGCCGGTGCTCATCGGCACCGCCGTCGTGGGCGCGACCACGATGATCTTCTCGATCGTCATGGCGCTCACCGGCGGCCGCGACGCCGAGATGGTGCACCTGTCGCTGCTGCACCCGCCCTTCCTGCTCGGCCTGATCACCGGCGGGGCGACGATCTACTGGTTCACCGGGGCGTCGATCCAGGCCGTGACGACGGGCGCGTACCGCGCGGTGGAGTTCATCAAGGACACCATCAAGCTGGACGGCGCGAGCAAGGCCAGCGCGGCCGACTCCCGTCGCGTGGTGGAGATCTGCACGCAGTACGCCCAGAAGGGCATGCTCAACATGTTCCTCGGGGTCTTCTTCTCCACGCTGGCGTTCGCCTTCGTCGAGCCGTTCTTCTTCATCGGCTATCTGATCTCGATCGCGCTCTTCGGGCTCTACCAGGCGATCTTCATGGCCGACGCCGGCGGTGCCTGGGACAACGCCAAGAAGATCGTCGAGGTCGACCTGCACGCCAAGGGCACCCAGCTGCACGACGCCACCATCGTGGGGGACACGGTCGGCGACCCCTACAAGGACACGTCCTCGGTCGCGCTCAACCCGGTCATCAAGTTCACCACCCTGTTCGGGCTGCTGGCCGTCGAGCTGGCGGTGCGGCTGGCGACCTCCCAGGGGACGGTGCTGACGCACTCGCTGGCCGCGGTGTTCTTCGTGGTGTCGGCCTACTTCGTCTACCGCTCCTTCTACGGCATGCGGATCGGCGACGGCTCGGCCCTGACCGCGGACCCGGAGCCCGCTCACGACGGCGCGGGCAGGGGGTCTGTCACACCCGCGTGAGACGCTTCGCGGGTGACGTCCTCTCCCGCGCCCGTGCCCACCTCCGCACCGAGCGGCGCCCCCGGCACCAGCACCGGCACCAGCACCGGGCGGCACCGGCCCGACGAGCCGGTGCGCCCCTGGCCCGCGCTGTGGGCGCTGTGCCTCGGCTTCTTCATGATCCTCGTGGACTCCACCATCGTCACCGTCGCGATGCCCGCGCTGATGAGCGGGCTGCACGCCGACATCGGCCAGGCCGTGTGGGTGACCAGCGCCTACCTGCTGGCGTATGCCGTGCCCCTGCTCATCACCGGCCGGCTCGGCGACCGGTTCGGGCCCAAGCGGGTCTACCTCGTGGGGCTGACGATCTTCACCCTGGCGTCGCTGTGGTGCGGGCTGACCACCACGATCACCGCCCTGATCGTGGCCCGGGTCGTGCAGGGCCTCGGCGCCGCGCTGATGTCACCGCAGACCATGTCCGTGATCACCCGGCTCTTCCCGCCCCAGACGCGCGGCCAGGCGATGGGCCTGTGGGGCGCCGTCGCCGGCGTCGCCACCCTGGTCGGGCCGATCCTGGGCGGCGTCCTGGTCGACTCGCTCGGCTGGGAGTGGATCTTCTTCGTCAACGTGCCGGTGGGTGTGCTCGCCCTGGTGCTGGCCGTCCGGCTGGTGCCGCACCTCGACACCCACCCGCACCGGTTCGACTGGTTCGGGGTGGCGCTGTCCGCGGTGGGGCTGTTCTGCATCGTCTTCGCGATCGAGGAGGGCCACAGCTACGACTGGGGCACCATCAGCGGCCCGGTGACCGTGTGGCGGCTGCTGATCCTCGGGGTGCTGGTGATGGCCGGCTTCGTGGTGTGGCAGTGGCGGCAGCGCGGCGAGCCGCTGGTGCCGCTGCGACTCTTCCGGGACCGCAACTTCTCGGTGGCCAACGTCGCCATCACCACCGTGGGCTTCGCGGTGACCGCGACGATGTTCCCGATCATGATCTGGGCCCAGTCGGTCCGTGGCCTGTCCCCCACCGGGGCGGCCCTGCTGATGGCGCCCATGGCCGTGATCTCCGGCGGCCTCGCACCGGTCGTCGGCCGCCTCGTGGGGCGCGCCCACCCGCGGCTGCTCGCCGGCTTCGGCCTCGGCTGCTACGCGGTGTCGCTGGTGTGGCTGCGCGGCGTGCTGCACGCCGACACCGCCCTGTGGGAGATCCTGCTGCCCGCGGCCCTGCTCGGCGTCGCCAACGGCTTCATGTGGGCCCCGATCTCGACGTCCGCCACCGCCAACCTCGAGCGGCACCAGGCCGGCGCCGGCTCGGGGGTCTACAACACGACCCGGCAGATCGGCTCCGTGCTCGGGTCCGCCGCGATCGCCCTGGCCATGCAGGACCGGCTCGCCGCGCACCTGCCCGGCCACGCCGGCGGCGCCGCGCCGACCGCCGGCCCCGGCGGAGGCCACATGCCGGCCGCGGTGGCCCAGGCGTTCAGCGACGCGATGGGCGACTCGCTGCTCGTGCCGGCGGTGGTGATCGCCGTGGGCGCGCTCGTGGCGCTGGGCTTCGAGCGGCCGCGCCACCAGCGGGGCTGACGCCCCGCCCGAGGGCGACCGGGACCGGCTAGGACCGACCGGCGGGCGGGCCCAGGTAGGGCCGGCTAGGGCCGACAAGGGCTGGCTCGGACCGAGCGAGGGACCGGCTAGGACCGACCGGCGGGGCGGGCGCGATGCGCGCCGACATGGCCGCCCCGCGCGGGGTCGTCGGCCGTCGGGCGGTGCCCCGCGACGACGCCCAGCACCACCCAGAGCAGCGTGGCGACCCCGAGGGCATTGGCCGGGTGGTCGACCAGGGACATCACGGCAAACCCGGCCAGCCCCGCCCCGGCGACGCGGGCCATGGCGGAGCCCGCGCGAGCTCCCCGCACCACCAGCCACCCGGCCACCAGCGTCAGCGTCACCGCCGCGACCCCGGCGGCCCAGCCGCCTTCGAGCAGCCAGCTCAGCCACAGGTCGTGGGCGTGCTGGAAGCGTTCGCCCCCGGCGACCTCGCGGTCGATCAGGGCGCCGCCGCGGCCCGGCCCCACCCCGAGCGGGTGCGCCGCCGCGAGGCGCAGCGCGGCGGCCCAGACGTCCCGCCGCACCCCGAGGCTGCCGCCGAGCAGGACCACCCCGAGGACGGCTGCGGCACCGGCGCCCACCGACAGCCCCCGCACCAGCCGGGAGGGGCGGGCCGGCCGGAGCAGCGCGAGCACCGCGACGGCGACGACCCCGGCCACGACCCCGGCGCGCGACCAGGTCATCAGCAGCGCCACCGCCCCGGCGGCGACAACGGCATGCCCGACGAGCCGGGCCGAGGAGGTCGGCAGGCTGGTGGCTCCCGCCCAGGCGATCGGCAGCAGCAGCACGAGGACGGCGGCCAGGACGTTGGGGTTGGCCAGGGTCCCGGTCACCCGGATCATCGCGTGGGGGTCACCGCAGGTCTCCCGGCCGGCGACCAGACCCACCCGGCAGAACCCGGTCGGTGTCCCGGCGGCCCACTGGTGCAGCCCGGTCAGCCCGGCGACGGCGCACCCCAGCAACGACGAACCGGTGACCGCCGTCCACGCCGACGGGTGCCGCCGCACCAGGACCACGGTCAGGTAGCAGGCCGCGACCCCGGTCAGCAGGCCGCGCCACACCGGCCAGCCCTGCCCGCTCCAGACCGCCGACGCGGCGTAGGCGACGACGAGCAGCAGGATCGGCAGGTCGAGCCAGGTCGTCCAGGCGCGCGGGCGCAGTGCGCCGACGACCCCGGCCACCAGCCCGGCGAGCAGCACCAGCCGCAACGGGGTCAGCAGCCCGACGACCGGCGCGGCAGGCAGGATCCCGACGACCGCGTCGACCATGATGACGGTCAGGCTGAGGACCATCACGGCCCGGGTCCAGCGCTGCCGCCGGTCCGGCGCCGTGCCCGTCATGCCAGTCGTGGCCGCGGAGGTGCCGGCCCGGGAGCGGGTGTGGTCGACGTGGGTGGACGTCATACGACCCTGTCTGGCAGACCCGGGTGACCGGCCGGGGACGGTGATGTGAACACCGACGGAGCACCGGACGACGATGCCCGCGCACCGGCCCCGCGCCTGTATTCCCGGGGTGCTCGTCAGGCGATCACCCGCGGCCGACCCCCCGGGGCGGTCCTAGGCTGGACGCCATGATGGACGTTGCGGCCTACGCGGCCCCCTCCGCCAGTGCCCCCCTCGAGAAGTCCACGATCACCCGCCGCGACGTCGGCGAGCACGACGTGCTCATCGAGATCGAGTTCGCGGGGATCTGCCACTCCGACATCCACACCGTCCGCGACGAGTGGGGTGCCCAGCAGTACCCCCTGACCCCCGGCCACGAGATCGTCGGCCGGGTTCTGGAGGTCGGCGCCGGCGTCGACCGTCACCACGTCGGCGACCGGGTCGGGGTGGGCTGCATGGTCAACTCCTGCCAGTCCTGCGCCGCGTGCGACGAGGGCCTCGAGCAGTACTGCCTCGAGGGCAACATCGGCACGTATGGCGTCGTCGACAAGGACGGCACCATCACCCAGGGCGGCTACTCCACCCACGTGGTGGTGGACGAGCGCTTCGTGGTGCGGGTGCCCGAGGCGCTCGACCCCGCGGCGGCGACGCCGCTGCTGTGCGCCGGCATCACCCTCTACTCCCCGCTGCGCCACTGGGGCGTCACCGAGGGCTCCAAGGTCGCCATCATCGGCATGGGCGGGCTCGGCCACGTGGGCGTCAAGCTCGCGGTGGCGATGGGCGCGGACGTCACCGTGCTGTCCCACTCGGACAAGAAGCGCGGCGACGCGGCGACCTTCGGTGCGCAGCACTACGTCAACACCACCGACGAGGACGCCATGAAGGCCGTCGCCGGGGCCTTCGACCTGATCATCAACACCGTCTCGGTCAACCTGCCGATGGCCGACTACCTGGCGCTGCTGCGCTACGACGGCACGCTGGTCGAGCTGGGCGCCCCCACCAACCCCCTCGAGGTGCCGGCCTTCGCGCTGATCCCCGCCCGCAAGTCCCTCGCGGGGTCGTGCATCGGCGGCATCGCCGAGACCCAGGAGATGCTCGACTTCTGCGCCGAGCACGGCATCACCGCCGAGATCGAGCAGATCGAGGCGAGCCAGATCAACGAGGCCTACGAGCGCGTCGTCGACAGCGACGTGCGCTACCGCTTCGTCATCGACGCCAAGACCTTGTGAGGGTCAGCCCACCCGCTCGTAGACGCGGCGGCGCCCACCCCGCCCGTCCGGTCCACGATCGTGGTCCTTTTTGGTTCGCCACGCGCCACAAGGGACCACGATCGCGGGGAGGGGGAGGGAGGGAGACGGTCAGTCGACGCGGCGGGCGGCGCCCTTGTCGGCGCTCTGCGCGAACCGCGCGAAGATCTTCAGGGCCGCCGACACCTGTCGGTCGCGGTCGCGCGGCACCCAGCCGAGCTCGTCCTGCTCGGCCCGGCGGCGCTCGAGCTCCTCGTCGGGGACCAGCAGGTTGACTCGCCGCTCCGGGATGGAGAACTCGATGACGTCGCCGTCGCGGACCAGCCCGATCGCGCCGCCGGCCGCCGCCTCCGGGGAGACGTGACCGACCGACAGCCCGGACGAGCCGCCGCTGAACCGGCCGTCGGTGATGAGGGCGCACTTGGGCCCGAGCCCGACGCCCTTGAGGTAGGAGGTGGGGTAGAGCATCTCCTGCATGCCCGGGCCGCCCTTGGGCCCCTCGTAGCGCACGACCACCACGTCGCCGGACTGGATCTCGCCGGCGAGGATCTTGGAGACGGCCTCCTCCTGGGACTCGGCGACCCGCGCCGGCCCGGAGAAGGACCACTGGTGCTCGGGCACCCCGGCCGTCTTGACGATGCAGCCGTCGGGCGCGAGGTTGCCGGTCAGCACCGCGAGCCCGCCCTCGGCGGTGTAGGCCTGATCGACAGAGCGGATGCACCCGCCCTCGCTGTCGGTGTCGAGGGTGGCCCAGCGGTTGGTCGAGGAGAACGCCTCCGTCGTGCGCACCCCGCCCGGCGCCGCGTGGAAGAGCTCGATCGCCTCGGCGGACGCCGACCCGGAGCGGATGTCCCACTCCCCCAGCCACTCTCGCAGCGACGGTGAGTGCACGGACCGCACCGACTCGTCGAGCATCCCGCCGCGCCACAGCTCGCCGAGGATGGCCGGTATGCCGCCCGCCCGGTGCACGTCTTCCATGTAGTAGCTGGTCGTGTTGGGGGCGACCTTGACCAGGCACGGGGTGACCCGCGACAGCGCGTCGATGTCGGACTGGTCGAAGTCGACGCCCGCCTCCTGAGCCGCCGCAAGCAGGTGCAGGATCGTGTTGGTGGAGCCGCCCATGGCGATGTCGAGGCGCATGGCGTTGGCGAAGGCCGGCTTGCCCGCGATGGACCGGGGCAGGACGGAGGCGTCGTCGCCGTCATACCACTGACGACAGAGCTCGACCACGAGTCTCCCCGCCGCCTCGAAGAGGCCCCTGCGGGCCGACGCCGTCGCGAGCGTGGACCCGTTGCCGGGCAGGGACAGGCCGAGCGCCTCGGTCAGGCAGTTCATCGAGTTGGCGGTGAACATCCCCGAGCACGAGCCGCAGGTCGGGCAGGCGCTCTGCTCGATCGTCTCGATGTCGGCGTCGGACACCGAGTCGTCGACCGACTTGATCATGGCGTCGATCAGGTCGAGGCGGGTCTGCACCTCGCCGCCCTCGCCGATGATCGCCTTCCCGGCCTCCATCGGGCCGCCGCTGACGAAGACCGTGGGGATGTTGAGCCGCAGCGCCGCGAGCAGCATCCCGGGCGTGATCTTGTCGCAGTTGGAGATGCACACGAGCGCGTCGGCCTGGTGCGCGTTGACCATGTACTCGACCGAGTCGGCGATGATCTCGCGGCTCGGCAGCGAATAGAGCATCCCGGAGTGGCCCATCGCGATCCCGTCGTCGACGGCGATGGTGTTGAACTCCCGCCCGACGCCCCCGGCCTCGGCGATGGCGCCCGCGACGAGCTGGCCCATGTCCTTGAGGTGCACGTGCCCGGGCACGAACTGCGTGAACGAGTTGGCGATCGCCACGATCGGCTTGCCGAAGTCCCCCTCGGTCATGCCGGTCGCGCGCCACAGGGCGCGGGCTCCGGCCATCTGGCGGCCGTGCGTGGTCGTGCGGGAGCGGAGTGCGGGCATGTCCTCAGGTTAACGACCCTGCCCGTATGCCGGACCGCCCGTCTCGCCGCGCAGACGCCGAGGCCCGGCGCGGATCGCTCCGCACCGGGCCTCGGTCGTTGTTCAGGTCAGCGAGGTCGAGCTCACTTGGTGAACGACACGTGGATGTTCATCTGGTCGCCCTGCTTGGCCTGGTTGTTGACGGTGATCTTGACGCCCGCGCCGGCCACCTTGGTGGAGCCCCACGGGTTGGCGGCCGACCAGTAGCGGTTGGGGTCGCTGTCGTCGAAGGTCGGGATCGCCGGCTGCGACGGCACGGAAACCGCCTGACCGTTGCGGTGGAAGGTCACCGGGTCGGTGGCCTGCAGCCCGAAGGTCGCGTCGAAGGGCTGACGGCGGTTGCCGAGCAGCACCCCGTCGGGGAAGCGGATCGGCGTGGGCCGCGCGTCGACCGGCAGGACCTGGCCGCCGCCCGGGTGGGCCTTCGTGTTGTTGTCGGAGTACTCGTTGTTGATGTACCAGACGAGCATGCCGTCCTGGTAGGGGAAGCGCTCCACCCAGTCCGGGCGGGTGTTGGCCCAGCCGAAGTTGTAGGGCCCGGTCTTGAGGTACCGGTCGTAGCCCGTGTAGGTGCGGTTCTCCGCCAGGTAGTAGTGCGACACCGGCTCGGAGGAGCTGGCGCCGACCTGGGTGAAGCCCTTGGCGGTCCAGCCGTTGGCGCCACCCTCGACGTCGTCGCTGAGGATGGTGGTGCCGCCCGACGTCACGGTGATGTCGTCGATGAAGGCGCCGAGCCCGTGCAGGCCGCCGTCGGAGGCGTAGCGGAACCGGAAGGTGACCTGCTTGCCGGCGTAGGCCGACAGGTCGAAGGACTTCTGGACCCACCCGTTGGACTTGCCGCTGTAGCTGCCCACCTGGGACCAGGTGGCCCCGCCGTCGGCGCTGACCTCGGCGTAGAGGTAGTCGTAGTCGGCCTCGGTGTCGTAGTTGACCCACGCGGACAGCGTGGCATCGCTGCGACCGGTCAGGTCGACGGTGCGGGTCAGGGTGACGTTGAGGTCGTCGGCCGCGCCGGACCACCACTGCTTGGAGCCGGAGTGCGGCGCCACGAGCTGGGTGACGCGGGTCTTGTCGGGCAGCGAGACCAGGGCGGCCTGCGGCATCTTGCCGGCCAGCGAGGCCGGGCCGAGCTTGACGACGCCGTCCTGGCCGTAGGAGACGGTCTGGTAGTCGAGCCAGCCGAGCTGGAGCTTCTCCCACGGGCCCATGTAGCCGGGCTTGGAGCCGATGTCGACGGTGCCGTCGTTGAGCCAGGAGCCGGCGCTCATCAGGGTCCAGAAGCCGGTGCCGTTGTCCCCGCCCTGGGTGTCGTAGAGGTCGGGCAGACCGAGGTCGTGGCCGAACTCGTGGGTGAAGACGCCGAGGCCGCCGTTCTCCGGCTCGGTGGTGTAGTCGCCGATCCAGATGCCGGTGTTGCCGATCTGCACACCGCCGGCCTTGTTGACGGCCGGACCGGTCTTGCCAGCGTTGTTGGAGTAGGCGTACCACCGGTGCGACCAGATGGCGTCGTCGCCCTGGGCGCCGCCGCCGGCCTCCTCGCCCTCACCGGCGTGGATCGCCTGGAAGTGGTCGATGTAGCCGTCGGGCTCGTTGAAGTCGCCGTCGCCGTCGTAGTCGTAACGGTCGATCCGGTCGAACTGCTTGAGGTAGGCGACGATCTCGGCGTCGGTCTTGCCAGCGGCCTTCTGAGCGGCGTACCACGCGTTGGCGGAGTCCTGGATGAAGGGCCAGGCGCCGGCGGCGTCGGAGATCTTGTTGCTGCCATAGCGAGCCTCGTTGTAGGGCACCTTGACCCAGTCGGAGACGTCACCCTTGGCGAGGAAGCGGCCGTTGGACTGCTTGAGGTAGAAGTCCTTGAAGGACTCCCCCGACCCGAACATCAGGTCCTGGTAGTGGGCCCGGTCGAAGTTGGGCGCCCAGATCGTGGAGTTGTCCTGGCTGCGGTCGGGCTGCGGGATCGAGTTGTGCAGCGGGCCCGGGGTGCCGCCGGTGGTGGTCGAGGTCTTGTCGCCGAACTCGGCGAGGATCGTGAAGATGTCCTCCTCACGGTTGACGTCGTAGTTGACGTACTGCCCCTTGGCGACCTGGACGACCTTCTTGCCCTTCTTGTTGGTCGTGACCTGGGCCTTGCCCTTGACCAGCTTGTCGACCGCGGTCTCGCGCAGCGAGCGCTCCTTGTCGCCGAGCGGGTGGGCCAGGTCGTCGGACTTGCGGGCCTGCGACGGTGCAGGGTCGTCCTGGGGGGTCACGGCGGTCACGGCGGTCGCGGTGGGGGCCAGGGCCAGGGCGATGAGCATCGCTCCCGTGGCACCCGCGATGGTGCGCTTCATGGTGCTCCTCATGATGGGCACGAGCGGCTGGACAGCCTCGCTCGTTGGGGGTCCTGGAACCCTATGCGCGACATTTGGGCCGGAACAGGACCAAACGAGTGAAAGACTCTGCCGGCGTTCAGCCTGACCGCTGCTCAGCTGCGCCGCAGGTCGGCCTCCTCCAGGCGCACCGCCGGCGCCCGCGTCACGAGCTTGTGCCCCGCCCACAGCAGCAGGAAGATCGGCAGCCCGAGGTAGGAGGCCACCAGCCCGGTCACGTCGCTGCGGCCGAGCAGCGCCTGGTAGTTCTGGCCCCCGATCACCACCGCGCACATGACCAGCGCGACCAGCGGCCCGAGCGGGAACCACCGCGCACGGAAGGGCAGCGCGTCGAGGTCGTGCCCCTGCGCCACGTAGGCCTTGCGGAAGCGGTAGTGGCTCCACGCGATGCCCATCCAGGTGATGAAGCCGGCGAGCCCGGAGGCGTTGACGAGCCATACGTAGGCGCTGCCGTCGCCGATCAGGCTGGTGAGGAAGCACAGCGCCCCGACCGCGGTGGTCGCGAGCAGCGCGGCCAGCGGCACGCCGCGCCGGGTGACCCGGCCGAGCGCGGCGGGCGCCATACCGCCGCGGGCCAGGCCGAAGAGCAAGCGGGTGGAGGCGAACATGCCGCTGTTGCCCGCGGACAGGATGGACGTCAGGATCACCGCGTTGATCAGGGTCGCGGCGCCCAGCACCCCGGCGCGCTCGAAGACCAGCGTGAACGGCGAGACCGCCACCTGCTTGACGTCGCCGCCGAGGAGCCGGCCGTCGGTGTAGGGCAGCAGGAAGCCGATGACCACGATGGCGCCGACGTAGAACAGCAGGATCCGGTAGAACACGGCGCGGATGGCCCAGGGGATGGTGCGCTCGGGCTCCTCGGCCTCCCCCGAGGCGACGGCGACCAGCTCGGTGCCCTGGAACGAGAACCCGGCCACCATGAAGATCGCGAGGATCCCGGCGCCGCCCCCGACGAAGGGCGCCGAGCCCACGGTCCAGCTGTGGAAGCCGGGCGAGGGGCCGGCGAGGATGCCGGTGATCATCGCGACGCCCACCCCGAGGAAGATGATCACGGTCAGGACCTTGATGGACGCGAACCAGAACTCGCTCTCCCCGAAGGCCTTCACCGAGGCGGCGTTGAGCAGGAAGAGCAGCGTCAGGAAGATCGCCGACCACAGCCAGGACGGCACGTCGGGCAGCCAGTACTTCATGACGATCGCCGCGGCGACGAGCTCGGCGGCCACGGTGATCGCCCAGTTGAACCAGTAGTTCCACCCCGTCGCGAAACCGAAGCTCGGGCTGACGAACCGCGTCCCGTAGGCCTCGAAGGACCCCGCCACCGGCAGGTAGGTCGACATCTCCCCGAGGCTCTGCATCAGCAGGAAGACCATGAGGCCGATCGCGCCGTAGGCCACGAGCGCCCCGCCCGGGCCGGCCGTCGAGATCGAGCTCCCCGAGGCCACGAAGAGCCCCGTCCCGATCGCCCCGCCGATCGCGATCATGTTGAGGTGGCGCGCCGTGAGGCTGCGCCGCAGCTGGTGGTCCTCCACCTGGTCGGTCATCCGGTCCCTCTCCCGTCGTCGTCGCGCAGACGGAAAGGCCGTATGCCGACTCCGCCGTCATCGGGTGGCAGCACCCCTCACGACGACCGTCGTCCGGTGACGGTTGGGCGGGACGGTGGCCACGCTCTCGTCATACGGCCGTCACCCGGCACTCACGCCCCCGTCGCCCGGCGCGAGGAGGCTCCTGCGCACCAGCTCACCCGACCCGGAGGTCCCCATGCCCCACCCTCCCCAGCAGCCCGAGCGGCACGTCACCGCGATGGACCGGCGCCGGTTCCTGCAGGTCGCCGGCGCGACCACGGCCATGACGGTGCTGTCGGACAGCATCGCCCGCGCCGCGTCCATCCCGGCCAGCCGGCGGCACGGCTCGATCCGCGACGTCGAGCACGTGGTCGTGCTCATGCAGGAGAACCGGTCGTTCGACCACTACCTCGGCGCGCTGCGCGGGGTGCGGGGCTTCGGCGACCCGCACCCGGCGGTGCTGCCGAGCGGCAAGGACGTGTGGCACCAGAGCGACGGGACCCGGGAGGTGCTGCCCTTCCGCCCCGACCAGGACCAGCTCGGCCACGCCTTCCTCGAGGGGCTGCCGCACGGCTGGTGGGACGGCCAGATGGCCGTCAACCGCGGCCGCTACGACCGGTGGCTGCCCGCCAAGGGCACGACGACGATGGCGCACCTGGAGCGGCGCGACGCGGCGTTCCACTACCAGCTGGCCGACGCGTTCACGGTCTGCGACGGCTACTACTGCTCCTTCATCGGCAACACCGACCCCAACCGCTACTACCTGTGGTCCGGGTGGGTCGGCAACGACGGCAAGGGCGGTGGCCCGGAGCTCTACAACGAGGAGCTCGGCTACGGCTGGACCACCTACCCCGAGCGGCTCGAGGCGGCCGGGGTGTCGTGGAAGGTCTACCAGGACGAGGGCACCGGCCTGGACGCCGCGGGCTCGTGGGGCTGGACCCAGGACCCCTACATCGGCAACTACGGCGACACCTCGCTGCTCTACTTCAACAGCTACCGCAACGCCAAGCCCGGGGATCCGCTCTACGAGAAGGCCCGCCGCGGCACCACCGCCCGCACCGGGGACGACTACTTCCGGATCCTGCGCGAGGACGTGCGCACGGGTCGCCTCCCCGCGGTGTCCTACATCTCCGCTCCCGAGGCCTTCTCCGAGCACAGCAACTGGCCGACCGCCTACGGCGCGTGGTACATCGCTCAGGTGCTGGACGCCCTCACCAGCAACCCCGAGGTGTGGTCCAGGACAGCGCTGTTCATCACCTACGACGAGAACGACGGCTTCTTCGACCACCTCGTCCCGCCGATGGCCACCAACCCGGACATCCCGGGCGCCTCGACCGTGTCGACGGAGTACGAGTACTTCCCGGGCAAGGCCGGCGACAAGAGGTTCCCGTCGGGGGCGTACGGCGCCGGCCCGCGCGTGCCGATGTGGGTCGTCTCGCCGTGGAGCACCGGCGGCTGGGTGTGCTCGGAGGCCTTCGACCACACCTCGGTGATCCGCTTCATGGAGAAGCGCTTCGGGGTGCGCGAGCCGCAGATCACCCCCTGGCGGCGGGCCGTCTTCGGGGACCTGACCAGCGCCTTCGATTTCTCCCGCACCCCGGCGACCCCGCCGCGGCTGATGGACGTCGCCGGCTGGGCGCCCACCGACCGGCAGCGCCACCCCGACTACAAGCCGGTGCCTCCGGCGGCGGGCACGATGCCCCGCCAGGAGCCGGGGACCCGGCCGGCCCGCCCGCTCGGCTACGACCTGCGCCTCGACGAGCGGCCCAGCGACCAGGGGCTCACGCTGACGCTCACCAACCGCGGCCGGCTCGGCGCGGCACTGCAGGCGCGGCTGCTCGAGCCCGCCGACGCGCCGCGCAGCTACACCGTCGAGGCGGGACGCTCGGTCAGCGCGACGCTGCCGGCCACCGGCGCCTACCACGTCGACGTGCACGGCCCCAACGGGTTCTTCCGGTCGTATGCCGGCGACCGCTCGCAGGACGCGGTCACCGTCTCGCTCGAGCCGCAGGGCCGCTCCGGCCGGCTGCGCCTCGTGGTGACCCGGCTGGGCCGGGAGGTCGACGTGGAGATCACCAGCGCCTACCCGGCCGCGCTGCGCGCCGGCGGCGACGCTGAGGTTAGCGACGAGCAGGGCGGCGACGAGCAGGGCGGCGGCAGCGCCTCCCTGCGCGACCACGGGCGCGGCAAGGGCCGCTCCCGCTCGGCGGTGCGGGTCGACACCCGCCGCTCGGGCGGGTGGTACGACCTGACCGTGACCGTGCCCGGCACCGGCTTCCGGCGGGTCCTCGCCGGCCACCTGGAGACCGGCGCGCCGAGCGTGAGCGACCCGCAGCTCGGCCGTTGACCCCGACTCCCCACGGTCCGGTGCGAGGATGGGCGACGTGAGCGCCCTGACGAGCACCGTGACCGACACCGCCCTCGTCTTCGAGGGCGGCGGGATGCGAGGCAGCTACACCGCGGCCGTCGTCACGACCCTGCTGCAGGCGGGGATCCACCTGGACTACGTCGCCGGGATCTCCGCGGGCTCCAGCCACACCTGCAACTACCTGTCCCGCGACGCCGCCCGCGCCAAGCGGTCCTTCGTCGACTTCGCCGCGGACCCGCGCTTTGGCGACCTGCGGACCTTCCTGCGCGGGCAGGGGATGTTCAATGCGCAGTACATCTACGAGGAGACCTCCCTGCCGGACCAGGCGCTGCCCTTCGACTGGGAGACCTTCACCGCCAACCCCGCTCGCCTGCGCATCGGCGCGGTGCGCTGCGACACCGGGGAGCACGTCTACTGGGGCCGCGAGGACATGCCGCAGCTGCGCGACCTGACGGTGCGGGTGCGGGCCTCCTCCACGATGCCCGTGGTCATGCCCATCACGACGATCGACGACGTGCGCTACGTCGACGGGGCGCTGGGCCCCTCCGGCGGGATCCCGCTGGACGTCGCGCAGCAGGACGGCTACGACAGGTTCCTCGTCGTGCTGACCCGCGAGCGCGACTACGTCAAGCGGCCCGAGCGGCGACCGGCCTTCTACCGCAGGTACTTCCGCCGCTACCCCGCCGTCGCCGACGCGATCCTGCAGCGGTGGCGCCGCTACAACGAGACCCGCGAGCAGCTGTGGGAGCTGGAGCGGCAGGGCCGGGCGATGGTCTTCGTCCCCGACCGGATGCCGGTGAGCAACGGCGAGCGCCGCGTCGCCCGCCTCCAGCAGAGCTACGACCTCGGGCTCGCGCAGGCGCGGCGCGAGCTGCCGCGGTGGCGCGAGTTCCTCGGCGTCCCGGCCTGACGGCAGCGGCCGCCCCAGGCCGGCCTGACGGCGCCGGCCGCTCCAGGCCGGCCTGACGTCGACCTTCGTCGACCCCGGCGTGGACCTTCGTCGCGGACCCCTCCCGGGCCGGGCCGCAGCAGGCCTAGCGTCCGGTGCGTCGCCGTCCCGGGGGGACGGCATACGACGCCTGACCGCTCTGGAGGAGACCCTGATGAAGACGCCCCTGCTGCGCACCGCCGGCGCCCTCGCCGGCACCCTGGCCCTGACCGCGTTGAGCGCGCTGCCCGCGCACGCCGACACGATCGAGGACTCCTGGCCCAACGTGCCGGAGACCAACCCCAGGCTCCCGATCGTGCACACCACCCACGGCTCGGCCAAGGTCAAGCCCAACATCCTCAACCCGCGCCCGGTGTGCAACCCGTGGGAGGACTACCGGACGGTGGTCTACGAGGTCAAGGAGAAGTTCACCGGCGTCGGGACGATCGACACCCACAACAGCACCGACGCGCCGCTCCCGCTGACCCAGAACCTCTCCAAGACCGAGACCATCACCCTCAAGCTCGAGGGTGACATCGGCGGGGAGTTCTCCGGGGTCAAGGCCAGCATCAAGCCGGGCATCTCCTACTCCCTGGCCTGGACCGCCGGGCAGACCATCGGCCCCTACCAGGTGCCCGCGCGCGCCACGGGCAAGGCCACCTACGGCTTCCGCACGGTCGCCTACGAGGGCACCCAGCAGCGCTGCAAGCTCGACGGCACGTGGTCGACGCCGTGGGCCTTCCGGGGCGAGGCGCCGCTGGCCAACGCCGTCCAGGTCTCGATCTACCGCGACCCGGCCGAGATTCCCACCCCCAAGCCGTGACCGGCGCCCGACCAGCCCGTATGCCGTCCCAGCCGCCCTGCCACCACCTCCCGGAAGGAACCACCTCCATGCCCACCCGCAGCCGCACCTCGTTCGGGCGCCGCGCCGCGACCCTGCTCGCCGCCGGAGCCCTCGCCACGGGCGCTCTCGGCGCCGCCGCGGTCCCGGCCCACGCCGCCGACGCCGCCCCCGCTCACGACCTGGCCGTCTCCTACCAGGTCTCCGCGCTCAAGGCGCCGGGCTTCGCGGGGTCGGTGGCCATCCACCTCAAGAACGTCGGCTCCGACCGCTACTACGCGGAGTACCCGCTCACGAGCTCCGTCGTGAAGGTCAAGACGGTGTCGGGCCCGCAGGGCGTGGACCGGGTGATCACGCCGCAGTCCTTCCACGGCGCGCACGTGCGGGACCTCGGCTTCGACGCGGCGACGTCCACGCGCAGCTTCGCCGTGACGCTCGCGAACCCGGTCGAGAAGGGCGAGGACCAGCTGGTGGCCTCGCTGAGCTTCAACGACGGCCTGACGCGGGAGGGGCGCCTGGTGCAGCACCTGGTCACCACCCAGACCGGCCGCCTCGCGGACGACCAGGGCGGGCCCAACGACACCGACGTCGACTCGCGCCAGCACACGGTGCGCGACTTCGGCCGGCGGCTGCCCGGGACCTTCTGACCCGCTTCTCCCATCCCCCTCCCCCACCCCCGCACCCCCGCGATCGTGGACGGTTGTGGTTGCCCAGGCGCCCAGACCGACCACGATCGCGGTGAGGGGCGACTCAGACGGGGAGGTAGGCCAGCAGCACCCACTGGCCGTCCCGCACCCCGGCGCTGAAGGTCCCGCCGAGCAGCCGGACGCGCTCGGCGAGGCCGGGCAACCCGTGGCCGTGGGACGGCCCGGGCTGCCGCGGAGCACCGAGCCGGTTGCGCACCTCGATCGCGACGGTGGACCCGACCCGGCGGATCGTGAGGGAGCAGGGCGCGGGGCCGCTGTGCTTGACGACGTTGGTGACCGCCTCCCGCAGCAGCCGGTCGATGGCGAGGATCACGCTGCAGGGCAGCTCCCCCGCGTCGACCCGCGCCGTCAGGTCGTAGCCCAGCCGCCCGCAGTCCGCCACCAGCTGCTCGACCGTCTCGGGCACCGTGGTGGCCGCGTCGGCGGTGGCGGCGATCGCATCGCTGGTGCGCAGCACCCCGAGCAGGTGCTGCAGCTCGTGCAGCGCGGACCGCGCGGTCGTCTCGATGGTCGCCCGCGCCCCCTCCTGCACCTGCGGGTCCTGCGTGGTCCGTATGACGGAAGCCTGCATCGCCACCAGCGTCAGCCCGTGGGCCACCACGTCGTGCAGCTCGCGGGCCAGCAGCCGCCGCTCCTGCTCGCGCGCGGCGACGGCGGCGTGCTCGAGCTCGGCCGCCCGCTCCTCGGCCTGCCGCCGCTGCGCCAGCGCGGTCCCCACCACCCAGGTGCCGAGCACCACGACGGTCAGCGCAGGCGCGACCAGCCACAGCACCGCGGCGGCGGGCGGGTTGCGCAGCGTCACGGCGCCGGCGTAGACCGCCGAGACCCCGGCGAGGGCCGCCAGGGTGGGGCGGCACCGTCGCAGGCCGGCGGCCCCGAGGCACAGGCCGAGCGCGGCGACCCCGGGGAGCGGCATACCGGCCAGCAGGGACGTGGCGAGCGTGACCGCGAGCGCGAGGTAGGCCCAGCGCGGCCGGAGGACGAGCAGGACCAGGCAGGTGGCGGCGCCGAGCTGGGAGGCGATGCCGGTGAGGCGGTCGAGCAGCGGCGCGGCGCTCTCCCACTGCAGGACCGCGTCGTCCAGGACCGAGGCGAGGACGAGCAGCCCGAGGCCCAGGACCAGCCACCGCGGCAGCCCGACGCGGCCGGGGACGGCCGCGGTCAGCGGCCGCACAGCTGGGGGTAGAGCTGGCACAGGGTGTCGAAGATGCCGCTCGGCATGATGACGGTGACCAGGACAGCACTCATGGCTCGACGCACGTCGGCCCTCCCCAGGACGTGTGGAACACTTGGTCGGACCACAGACGTACTACGGAGTAACCATGGCCGACCATCGCGCCGTCGTCGCCGACGACCAGGCCCTGATGCGGGGGGCGCTGGTGCACTTCCTGGAGGCGGGCGGCGAGTTCGAGGTCGTGGCGGAGGCCACCGACGGGGACGAGGCGGTCGAGGCGGTCCTCGCCCACCGGCCCGACGTGGTGCTGATGGACCTGCACATGCCCCGCCTGAGCGGCGTCGCCGCCACCGCCCGGGTCCTCGAGCAGTGGCCGGCAGCAAGGGTGCTCGCGGTGACGACCTTCGCGGCCACCGGGGCCGTGGTGCCCATGCTGCGGGCCGGCGCGGCGGGATACGTGCTCAAGGACGCGACGCCGGAGCAGCTGGTCGCCTCGGCCCGCGCCGTCGTCGAGGGCCGCGGCAGCCTGGACGAGCAGGTGGTGGCCGCGGTGGTGGACGAGGTGAGATCCGGCAGGTCACGCCCGCCGGAGCTCGCGGCGGAGGCGGCCCGGGTGCGCACCGCCCTGTCCGACGGCGAGGCGCGCGTGCTCGAGCTGCTCGCCGAGGGTCTCGGCAAAGCCCAGATCGCCCGGGAGCTCGACCTCAGCGAAGCCACGGTCAAGGCCCGGCTCGGTCGACTCATGACCAAGATGGGCGTGCTCAGCCGGGTGCAGGCCGTCGTCCGGGGCTGCGAGCTCGGCCTGGTCCGGCCCCGCCTGCGCTGACCTGCCCGCGTTGACCTGCCGGCGCAGGTCGGTCAGGACGCCGGCAGGTCAGGCGGCAGGGACGGTCCTCAGCCCTCGGCGGAGCGGAGCTCGGCCTCGGGGTTCTCGACATACGCCTCGGCGTCCTTGTTGACGGGCTTGATCCCGTCGGCCGCCTTCTGGGCCTGCCAGCGCAGGAACTCCACGGCGATGTCGTGACGCTGCTGCAGCCCCGCGTGGTCGCGGAAGTCGCGCAGGTCCTGCCGCTCCTCCTCCGCCATGTGGTCGGAGTTGGCGACGTCGGCGTCGGTGACGGCCTCCCACCAGGCGTCCGAGCCGACCTTCTCCTTGCCGGCCCGGCGGATCGCGTCGCGTAGCTTGTTGTGGTCCTTGATCGCGTCCTCGACCTCGCCCTCGACGGTGCCGTCGTCGGCGTCCGCAGCGCCGGTGCCCTTGTCGAGCAGGTGCGGGTAGAAGAACCGCTCCTCGGCCTCGGCGTGCGTCTCCAGGAAGATCTGCAGCCGCTGCCACAGCGCCGTCAGTCCCTCGATGTCCTTCTTGGGCCACTCCTCCAGCTGCGCGAACGCCGTCCGCTGCTGGTCGTGCTGGTCCAGGATGATCTCGGTGATGTCCACTCGGTGCCTCCTCGATACCGCCATGTGTCACCCGCGGCATACCCGTGGCCTGGACGTCTAACCTGGCCCGGTCGCCCCCAGGAAGGACCACCGTGCCGTCTTCGTCGTCGCCGAGCCGACGTTCCCCCGCCGCGCCGCACACCCTGGTCCGGGGCCTGTCGACCCGGCACGTGCAGTTCATCGCGCTGGGCTCGGCGATCGGGACGGGCCTGTTCTACGGGTCCGCCGACGCGATCCGGCTGGCCGGGCCGGCCGTGCTGCTGGGCTACCTCGCCTCCGGGCTCGCGGTCTTCATGGTGATGCGGGCGCTCGGGGAGATGGCGGTGCGCGACCCCGGCGCCGGCTCCTTCGGCCGCTACGCGCGCACCCACCTGGGGCCGCTCGCGGGGTTCGTGACCGGCTGGATGTTCGTGCTCGAGATGCTCGTCGTCGCGGTCGCGGACGTGACGGCGCTGACGATCTACCTCGGTCACTGGTGGCCGCAGGTGCCGGGCTGGTGCTGGGTGGTCGCGACGATCGCGCTGGTCACGGCGCTCAACCTGATCCACGTGAGGGTGTTCGGCGAGACGGAGTTCTGGCTGTCCCTGATCAAGGTGACGGCGATCGTCGCGATGATCGTGGCGGGCGTCGTGATCCTGGCGCTCGGGCTCGACACGCCTGGAGGCGCCCAGGTGGGGGTGCACAACCTCTGGTCGGACGGTGGGTTCGCGCCGTATGGCGCCTGGGGGGTGCTGCTCTCCCTGACCGTCGTCGTCTTCGCGTTCGGTGGCATCGAGACGCTCGGGCTGTCGGCGGCCGAGGCCGAGGACCCGGTGCGGGCGATCCCCCGCGCCATCAACACGATCCCGTGGCGGGTGCTGCTCTTCTACGTGGGCGCGGTCGGCGTGGTCCTGTGCCTGGCGCCGTGGTCGACGATCACCGGCCGGTCCAGCGCGTTCGTGCAGATCTTCGACACGGTGGGGCTGCCGGCCGCCGCCAACGTCCTCAACGCGGTCGTCATCACGGCGGCGTTCTCCGCGCTCAACGCGATCACCTTCTCCATCGGCCGGATGCTGCACGGGCTCGCCGACCAGGGGGACGCTCCGGCCTCCTTCGCGCGCACCAACGCCCGCGGTGTGCCGTTCGTGGCGGTGGGCATGGTGGCGGTCGCGCTGGTCGTGGCCCTGGTCCTGCAGCTGGTCATGCCCGGAGGGGTCTTCGTGCTCATCGCGTCGGTCGCGAGCTTCGCGACGGTCTTCGTGTGGCTGATGATCCTGCTGTCGCACCAGGCGATGCGCCGGCGCGAGGGTGCCGGCGCGTTCGCGGCGCCGGCGTGGCCCGTCGGCAGCTGGCTCGCGATCGCCTTCATGGTGGGCGTGCTCGCGCTGCTCGCCGCCGGGGACGCCACGAGGCCGGCCCTGTGGACCGGCCTCGCGGCCTTGGTCGTGCTGGTGGTCGCCCAGCGCCTGCGCGGCCCCGACCGTGACGAGGACGCCGAGCGAGAGGGCGCCGTGCGAGAGGGCGCCGAGGGACCGGTGGTCACCGAGGCGGGTCGGCGTACCCGCTGACGGGGCCCTGCTGGTTGGGCTCCCACCCGAGGGCGGGCGCCACGTGCTCGGCGAAGTCGCGCAGGATCTTCACGTTGGCCTCCGGGCCGAGCTGCGACGGGATGGTCAGCATCAGCGTGTCCGCGGCCTGGACGGCGGCGTCGGCCTGCAGCTCGGTGATGAGGCGGTCGGGCTCTCCGACATACGACTTGCCGAAGGTCGAGGTGAAGCCGTCGATCGTGCCGACCTGGTCGCTGCCGCCGCCGCGCAGCTGGCCCCACATCAGGTCGCCGCTGTCCACGATCGGGAAGACGCTACGGCTCACCGACACCCGCGGCACCCGCTCGTGGCCGGCCTCGCGGAAGGCCGTGCGGTAGCGCTCGATCTGCTCGCGCTGCAGGTCCGCGAAGGACGCGCCGGTGGCCTCGGTGAGCAGCGTCGAGCTCATGAGGTTGAGCCCGAGCCGGCCCGTCCACTCGGCGGTGTCGCGGCTGCCGGCACCCCACCAGATGCGCTCGGCGAGGCCGGGCGACTGGGGCTCGACCCGCAGCCGGCCCCCGGGACCGAACTGGGAGGGGTCGGCGTCGGCCATCCACCCGCCGGAGACGGCGTCGAGGAAGGTCTCGAACTTGGTGCGGGCGATGTCCGCCCCGCGCGGGTCCTCGGACCCCGTGTAGCCGAACGCCTCCCAGCCGCGGCGTGCCGGCTCGGGGCTGCCGCGGGAGATGCCGAGGGCGATCCGGTTGCCGGCGATGAGGTCGAGCTGGGCGGCCTCCTCGGCGAGGTAGAGGGGGTTCTCGTAGCGCATGTCGATCACGCCGGTGCCGACCTCGATGCGCTGCGTCGTCGCGGCGATGGCGGCGAGCAGCGGCATCGGGCTCGCGGACTGGCGAGCGAAGTGGTGCACCCGGAAGTACGCGCCGTTGACGCCGAGCTCGTCGGCCTGGCGGGCGATCTCGATGGCGTCCAGCAGTGACTCGCGGGCACTCGGGTCGCCAGGGCCCCGCCCGTAGCCGTAGTGGCCGAAGCTGAGGAATCCGAAGGCCTTCATGCGCCCCTCAACGCGGTTCGGCAGCCGGGGATTCCGGGGCGCTCGCGGACGCACGGCCCGTGACCCGCCCGCCGGCTGCTGGTGCTGTGGGGGTGCGCCGCGCTGGCGAGCTCGGCGGTGACCACCGGGCCGCTGCGATGGGCGTGCGCGGCCGGGACCGTGGTGGCGCTGAGCACCGGCAGCGGGGGGATGCCGTCGGCGCATGGTCAGGAGCCTTGACGTATGCCGTCAACCCTCATGACGGCGGGACCGGCATACGGGCAGGCAAGCCTCCGCGACCCACCGCCCGACGCACACCGGGTGAGTCCGCTGCTCGTAGACCAGCCACAGACTCACCCGATCTGCCGGGACGGCAGTCGCGCCGCCTCATGAGTGCTGAGCCTCGGCGGGCCGCCGTCTACCTGCGGATCTCTCAGGATCGCGAGAACCGTCGCCTGGGTGTGGACCGCCACAGGGAGGACGCCGCGGCGCTCATCAAGGCTAGAGGATGGACTCCAGCAGGCGTCTACGAGGACAACGACATCTCCGGCAGTGGAGTTCCCCGGTGGCGCCATCGCCCCGCCCTGCTGGGCGAGGACCTGACCGTGGGGCCCTACACGACCGCGGCGGGCACGCGCCTGCCGGCCGCGCGGTGGGCAATCGCGGCGGCGCCGGCCGGTGCCAGGGGCGGCCTGAACGGCCCGGACGGCTTCCGGGTCACCGGGAGGCGCCCGCCCCCGCCGCCACGAGGTCGATGAGCCGGCGGAGCACCACATCGACGTCCTCGCCGTCGATGCGCCCCTGCCGGGAGCGGTTGAGCTCGGCGAGCACCCCGGTGACGATGAGCCGGGCGCCGGTTGCCGCCGCCGCGCCGGGGGCGCCGACCCGGTCGTCGCGCAGGCGCGCGGCGATCTGCTCCTCGAGCCCCTCGACGCGACCGAGGACCCGCTGGCGGTGCGGCATATCCGCACCGAAGAGGATCTCGCGGGCGACCCACGTCGTGGGCTCCGGCCAGCGGCGCATCGCGGCGACGAACGGCGAGACGAGCGCCGCGATCTGGTCCGCGGTCTCCCCTGCCGGCGGCGCCGCGGCGGCTCCGTCGGGCGCGGCGGACGTGGCGCGCGCAGGGGTGGTCATCGCTTGCTCGTGGGCTCCCCAGAGCGCATCGACGACCATCATCAGCAGGTCGGTCTTCGTCGCCGCGTATTGGAAGACGGTCCCCTCAGCCACGTCGGCCGCGCGCGCGACCTCGCTCATCGAGGTCCGCTGGAATCCTCGCTCCTCGAAGAGGGCGCGCGCGGCGGCGAGGATGCGGGCGCGCTTGTCCGCCTTCGCCTGCTCGCGCCTGCCCGGCCGCGCCGACGACCCCCGCCTCGTGTCGTCCTGAGTTCCCATACATCCATTGTAGTCGGCTCAATATTGAGTAGACTCAATATTGAGCCCGGACGACCGCCGTCCGGCACGCGTCGGGAAGGATGGACCATGCAGCACACGGCAGGTAACTACGAGGCGTTCGCGCGCCCCCGCCCCGCACGGCACGCCCAGGAGACGAAGGCCTACATCGTCGGCAGCGGGCTGGCCGGGCTCGCGGCGGCCGTCTTCCTGATCCGCGACGCCGGGGTCCCCGGTGCCAACGTCACGATCCTCGAGAAGGGCGACATCGCCGGCGGTGCCCTCGACGGCCTCGACGTCCCGGAGAAGGGCTTCGTCATCCGCGGCGGCCGGGAGCTGGAGAACCACATGGAGTGCCTGTGGGACATGATGCGCTCCATCCCCTCCCTGGAGCTCGAGGACGCCTCCGTGCTCGACGAGTTCTACTGGCTCAACAAGGACGACCCCAACTACTCGCTGCGTCGCGCCACCGTGCGCCAGGGCGAGGACGCCGGCCACGAGGGCCGCTTCGACCTGCCGAAGCGGGCGCAGAAGGATCTGCTCAGGATCTTCCTCGCCGAGCGCTCCGAGATGGAGGGCAAGCGCATCGACGAGGTGATGGGTCGCGAGTTCCTCGACTCGCCGTTCTGGATGTACTGGCGGACGATGTTCGCCTTCGAGGAGTGGCACTCCGCGCTCGAGTTCAAGCTCTACCTCCACCGCTTCATCCACCACATCGGCGGGCTGCCCGACTTCACGGCGCTGAAGTTCACGAAGTACAACCAGTACGAGTCCTTCGTCCTGCCGCTCATGCACTACCTCACCGAGCACGGCGTCGTCTTCCGCTCCGGCACCGAGGTCCTCGATGTGGACTTCGCCCACCGCAACGGCGAGATCCGCGCCACCGCGATCCGCTGCCGCCGCGACGGCGCCGAGGAGACCACCGAGCTCGGCGAGCACGACCTCGCGCTCATGACGATCGGCTCGCTCGTGGACAACTCCGATGACGGCGACCACCACACGCCCGCAGCCCTCAACGAGGGCCCGGCCCCGGCCTGGGACCTGTGGAAGCGCATCGCGAAGAAGGACCCGGCGTTCGGGCGCCCGGAGGTCTTCTGCTCCTCGATCGAGGAGACGAAGTGGGAATCGGCCACCGTCACGACGCTCGATGAGCGCATCCCCGCCTACATCGAGCGCATCGCCCAGCGCGATCCGTTCAGCGGCCGCGTGGTCACCGGCGGCATCGTCACCGCCGAGGACTCCTCCTGGCTGCTGAGCTGGACGGTCAATCGCCAGCCGCACTTCAAGAAGCAGCCGAAGGATCAGATCGTCGTCTGGGTCTACGGTCTGTTCGTCGACGTCGACGGCGACTACGTGAAGAAGCCCCTGGCGCAGTGCACCGGCGAGGAGATCACCCAGGAGTGGCTCTACCACCTGGGCGTGCCCGTCGAGGAGATCCCCGAGCTCGCGGCGACCGGCGCCCGGTGCGTGCCGGTCATGATGCCCTACGTGACGAGCTTCTTCATGCCCCGCCGCGCGGGTGACCGGCCGCAGGTCGTGCCGGAGGGGGCGGCGAACTTCGCGTTCCTCGGGCAGTTCGCGGAGACCGGCCGCGACACGATCTTCACGACCGAGTACTCGGTGCGCACCGGCATGGAGGCCGTTTACGAACTCCTCGACGTGGAGCGCGGCGTGCCGGAGACCTGGGGTTCCACGTACGATGTGCGCGACCTGCTCGAGGCCTCGGCGCGCATGCGCGACGGCAAGAAGGTGGAGATGCCCGGCCCGGCCGCGCTGCGCGGCTACCTGCGCGGCAGGCTCGAGCACGGGGAGATCGGCCAGCTCCTCGAGGAGCACGGCCTCATCTGAGCCCCGCCCACCGCGGGTGCGCCTCGGGCCCGGTCCCGAGGCGCGCCTAGGCTGGTCCCATGTCGCCGACCGCTCCCCTCGGCTCCGAATTCCGCCTGCCCGCCGCCTGGCGGCCCTGGCGCCGGCCCTCGCCGCTGGCCGAGGCCGGGATCGGGATCGCCAACCTCGTGGGACGGACCACGGCGCGCCGCCCAGCTGACCCGCGCGGAGTTGCGCGCGGGCGGGCGGCGCCTGATCCGGCGCGCCGCGGTGCTGCGGCCCTGGGCCGTCGCGGTGGTGGGCATCACCGCATGCCGTCAGGCCTTCGACCGTCCCGGTGCGGTGCTCGGGGTGCAGCCGGTGGCCGATGAGTCCGGGGCGCCGTGGGTGCCGGGGAGGCCGGACGGGGTGGCCCTGTGGGCGCTGCCCAACCCCAGCGGGCTCAACGCCCATGAGACCGCCGCGACGCTGGCGCAGAAGTGGCGGGAGGTGTGGGCGGCCACCGGCGCCCCGCCCGCCTCCCTGCGGGGCTGAGCCGCCGCGCTCAGGCCGGCGGAGCCTCGGGCTCGGGGGCCTGCTCGGCGAGCGTGTCGAAGAGCGCCCGCAGCCGCCGCTGGATCTGGACGCTCCCGGTCCCGAACTGGCGGATCTCGTCGGTGGCCGCGGCCACGTAGTCGGCCCAGCTGCGCGTCCCGTCGCGCAACACCGACGCGTCGGGGTGGGCGGCCAGGAGCGCCTCGCGCTTCGCGATACCCGGGGCGAGTTCGGCGAGGATGTCCTCGATCTCGTCGAGCGCCTGGACGGCGCGGCTGGGATCGTTGACCGCGGGCGAGAGCGCCTTGAGCGCGATGTCGACCATGGCGCGGATCGCGCCGAAGTGCCCGCTGACGGGCGAGAGCGCGTCGCCGAACGCCAGCGCCGATTCGAGCGCGCGGCACTGGGCCCGGCCCACCGGCGCCGAGGTCCGGAAGAGGATCCCGCCGCTCGGCGCGGGAGTGGCCAGGCTGGGCACGAGCTCGATGCGCATGCCCCACGCGTCCTCGCAGTCGAGCAGGCGCGGGATGTTGGCGGGATGTTGACGGCGAGCACGACGTCCCCCCGCGGGGCGCGGCGGCGCCGGCGCACCGGGCGGCCGCCGGCGGCGGTGCCGGTGGCGAGCTCCGCGACGCGGGTGTGGAAGCGGGCCGGGTCGTAGCGGGTGGAATCGCGGACCCCGGCGGCGAGGTGGCGCAGCAGCGCGCCGGGGTTGAGCAGCCGGCACACGCGCACGGCGACCGCGATGAACATGACGCCGCAGCCCACGGTGATGGCCACCGCCACGACGGTCGAGTCCCAGGGGCGGTAGGCGTCCCCGCCCACCGCGATCGAGAGCGCGATGAGGAGCGCATAGGCGAACGTGCCCACGGAGCAACCCAGCCCCCACTGGATGACGCGATCGGCCTGGAAGACCGGCGAGATGCGCACGGACAGGGCGGTGACGCCCAGGCTCATGGCGGCCGTCAGCGCGCTGAAGACGAGGCCGGCCAAGGTGACCATGGCCCCGGAGATGATGCCCAGCAGCGAGCCCACGGCCCCCAGCGTCGAGCTGCGGGACCCCTTGCCCGCAGGGCCCAAGCAACACAGCCCCTGGTCAGGCCGGCTCCCTATACGTTGAAGCGGAACTCCACCACGTTCCGTAGCCGAATAACCTCTGACAACTCTCCTACCAATCGCGCCGACCAGCGTCAGGCCGGGCTGGCGATGGCCGATGATCTCGACACGACCGTTTGCGGCGTTGACCTCGTCGGACGCGCGGCGCGCACGCCGTTGACGATGACGGCGACCTCGGCGATCTCGTGGACGAGGACGACCCCGGCCAGCCCGAGCACGCCGAAGAGGGCGAGCGGGAACAGGACGACAATGATCGCCAGCGCGAGAGCGATGTTGGCCGTCATGATGCGTCGCCCGCGCCGCGCATGGGCGAGGGCGGCAGGAATGAGGCGCAGGTCGTGGCCGGTGAAGGCGATGTCGGCCGACTCGACGGCGGCGGCCGAGCCGGTCGCACCCATCGCGATGCCGACGGTGGCCGTGGCCAGTGCCGGCGCGTCGTTGATCCCGTCGCCGACCATCGCCGTCGGGCCTGCGGTCGTCAGCTCTGTGATTGCAGCGGCCTTGTCGGTCGGGAGCTGCTCGGCGCGGACGTCGTCGATTCCCGCTTCCCTGGCCAGGGCGCGGGCGGTGCGTACGTCGTCGCCGGTGAGCATGACCGCGCCGATGCCCTGGTCGTGAAGCAGCCGCACCGTCTCGGCGGCCTCCGGGCGCAGTTCGTCTCTCACTCCGATCAGGCCGGCGACCTTGCCGTCGGCCTCGACGACCACGACGGTCATGCCGGCCTCGGCCAGCTCATCAGCGTCCGTACGCAGACCGGCCGGGTCGAGCCAGCGTGGACTGCCGACCCTGATCAGGCGGCCTTCGACCCGGCCGGTAACGCCGTGGCCGGCATTCTCGCTCACGTCGCTCGACACCGGCACATCCGCCACGGCGGCGGTGATCGCGGCGGCCAAGGGGTGCGTGCTGGTCGCCTCGACCGCGGCCGCCCATGCGAGCACCCCGTCGCGGGCAGTCCCAGCGACGGTGCGGACCTCGGTCACCTGCGGACGTCCCTGCGTGAGCGTGCCCGTCTTGTCGAAGGCAACCGTGCGAATCGTGCCGAACTGCTCGCACGTGGCCCCGGACTTGATGACGACGCCGAGCTTCGAGGCTGAGCCGATCGCGCTGATGACGGTGACCGGCACGGCGATCGCCATAGCGCACGGGGAGGCAGCCACGAGCACGACGAGGGCACGCTCGATCCATGTCGACGGGTCACCGACGAGGAAGCCGAAGAGGACCACGAGCGCGGCCGCTACCAGCACGGCCGGGACGAGCGGACGGGCGATCCGGTCGGCCAGACGGGCTCGCTCGCCCTTGCGGGCATGGGCCTGCTCGACCAGTGCGACGATCTGGGTCAGCGAGTTGTCCCGGCCGTCAGCGGTGGCCTCGACGAGCAATGATCCCGAGCCGTTGACCGCGCCGGCGGGCACTGGATCACCCGGTCCGACCTCGACAGGGATCGACTCGCCGGTGACGGCGGAGGCGTCGACGCTCGAGCGCCCCTCAGCAACGATCCCGTCGGTCGCGACCCGCTCACCCGCGCCGACCACGAGGAGGTCGAGCTCGCGAAGCTCTGCCACCGGTAAGTCGACGGTGCCAGACGTCCGGGAGACCCGTGCAGTCTCGGGGACCAGCGAGAGAAGCGCGCGCAGCCCTTCCCTGGCGCGGTCCATCGCCCGGTCCTCGAGGGCCTCGGCCAGGGAGAACAGGAACGCCAGCGCCGCGGCCTCACCGACGTGGCCCAGCAGCACCGCTCCGACCGCGGCGATGGTCATGAGCAAGCCGACGCCTAGGCGTGCGCGGCCTCTCGCGGTGAACAGCCGTCTGAGCGCGCCGGGCACGAAGGTCCATCCCCCGGCCGCGAGCCCAAGGGCGAAGGCGACCAGCGCCGGTACCTCGAGGCCAGTCCACTCGAGAATCAGACCCGCTGCCAAGAGCAGTCCGGAGAGGGCAGGCAGAGCGAGAGAGCTGTCGCGCCACCACGAGGGCATGTCCTCGCGCTCGTCGCGGCGGAGCTCGGAAGGTCCGCAGCACGCGTCGCCCTCGTCGAGGGCGGACGATCCGGTGGTCAGGCCGACAGAGCCGCAGCAGGTATCGCCCATAGCCGTCGGTCCACCGCTGAGCGAGATCAGTCGGGTCGACGCCGCCTTCGTCACCCTGTTGCCGCGATGCGGCTCGTCGACGCCGCAGCACTCGCCACTCACCGCTCGGCCACTTCGGGGTCGCAGCAGCCCGGCACTGTGCACTGCGGGTCCATGCACGGAACGCTCTCGTCGACGGCGAGAGTGACGTCGACCAGGGCCGTGAGCGCCGCGGCAATGTGGGGGTCGGCAATCTCGTAGCGCGTCTGCCGGCCCTCCGGCTCAGCGACGACAATCCCGCAGCCGCGCAGACAGGACAGGTGATTGGACACGTTGGTGCGCGTCAGCTCAAGGTCCCGGGCGAGCCTCGCCGGGTAGCCCGGCCCGTCAAGAAGAAAGAGCAGGATCCGTGAACGGGTCGGATCCGCCATGGCACGGCCGAGCCGGTTCATGACGTCGACGCGCGAGGCAATGGTCAGCACGTACTGACCATACAGTTAATGCTGACCTATTCGCTACCCGCAGAGGTTAGACCGCAAACCTAAACTCCACCACGTCGCCGTCGTGCATGACGTAGTCCTTGCCCTCGATGCGCACCTTGCCGGCCTCCTTGGCCTTCTGCATCGACCCCGTCGCGACCAGGTCGTCATACGACACGACCTCGGCCTTGATGAAGCCGCGCTCGAAGTCGGTGTGGATCACGCCGGCCGCCTGCGGGGCGGTCCAGCCCTTGCGGATCGTCCACGCGCGGGACTCCTTGGGGCCGGCCGTCAGGTAGGTCTGCAGCCCGAGGGTGTGAAAACCCTTGTGCGCCAGCTGGTCCAGGCCAGGCTCGGTCACGCCCACGGACTCGAGGAGCTCGGCCGCCTCCTCCTCGTCGAGCTCGGCGAGGTCCATCTCGAGCTTGGCGTTGAGGAAGATCGCGTCGGCCGGCGCCACCAGCTCCTGCAGCGACGCCTGCAGCGCGGTGTCGGTGAGCTGGTCCTCGTCGACGTTGAAGACGTAGAGGAACGGCTTGGTCGTGAGCAAGAAGAGCTCCTTGATCGCGGCAAGGTCGACGCCGGCTGCCTCGCCACGGGCATACAGGGTGTCGCCGGCCTCGAGGACCTGCTGCGCCGCGAGCGCATTGTCCAGGACCGCCTTGTCCGTCTTCTTCCCCTTGACCTCCTTCTCCAGGCGCGGGATCGCCCGCTCCAGGGTCTGCAGGTCGGCCAGGATCAGCTCGGTGTTGATGGTCTCGATGTCGCTGCTCGGGGAGACCTTGCCGTCGACGTGCACCACGTCGTCGTCGTTGAAGGCGCGGATGACCTGGCAGATCGCGTCGGACTCACGGATGTTGGCGAGGAACTTGTTGCCCAGCCCCTCCCCCTCGGAGGCGCCGCGCACGATCCCCGCGATGTCCACGAAGGACACCGTGGCCGGCAGGATGCGCTCGGACCCAAAGATCCCGGCCAGCACCTTCAGCCGGGGGTCGGGCAGCGGGACCACGCCCACGTTGGGCTCGATGGTCGCGAAGGGGTAGTTCGCGGCGAGCACGTTGTTCTTGGTCAGGGCGTTGAACATGGTCGACTTGCCCACGTTGGGCAGTCCCACGATCCCGATAGTCAGAGCCACGGGACGCGAGTCTATCGGCTGGGTCGGACAGACCCCGGTCTCGCGGCGAGGGCGCGGGAGCCGGTGGTATGCCGAGCCCCCGGCGCCCGGCATACCGGGGTCTCGCGGGCGGGGTCTCGCGGGCGACGCACGGATGCGCGGCGCGCCCGCCCGGCCGTGCACGTGCTCTCACCCGGCGTGACGGGTCGCGGGGGACGGTCCTAGCCTCGAGAGCACGTACTCGCGAGTAACGACGCCCGCGAACGTCTTCGAGGAGTCATCATGACCATGCGCCGCGTCGTCGCCGCGCTCGCCTCCGCGGCCGCTCTCACCCTCGCCGCCCCTGCCTCGGCCTTCGCCGCCGACCCCGCTCCGGCCCCCGCCCCCGCACCCGCCTCCCAGCCCGTCGAGCCGCCGGTGATGTCGCCGCACAGCCCCGAGGGCGTGCCCGCCGGCCCGGTCGGCCCGGCCTTCCTGACCTGGCCCGCCGCGTCGACCCACTCCAAGCTGCACCCCGGCTCCCGCCCGATCGGCGCCAACGACTGGACCTGCAAGCCCGCCGCGGGCACCCGGCCGGTCGTGCTGATCCCGGGCACGGGCGAGGACGCCTTCGCCACCTGGTCGGCCTACGCCCGTCGGCTCAAGGCGGCCGGGCTGTGCGTCTACACCTTCAACGTCAACCCGGTCACGAACCCCATCGACGAGGCCAAGCCCTTCTCCGGGCACATCCGCAGCTCGGCGCAGTTCCTCGGCACCTTCGTCGACCGCGTGCTCGCCAGCACCGGCGCGGAGAAGGTCGACCTCGTCGGCCACTCCCAGGGCGGCGGCCCCCTCCCCCGCGCCTACCTGAAGTACGAGGGCGGCGCCGTCAAGGTCAACCAGCTGATCGGCCTGGTGCCCTCCAACTACGGCACGACCGTCTACGGCCTGGACCGGCTGCTGGCCAAGGAGGGCACGCCCGCCAGCTGGGCGCTCGGCACCAACGCCCGGCTGCACAACAACTACGCCCTGCCCGAGCAGCTCATGGGCTCGCCCTTCCTCACCGAGCTCAACGCGGGCGGGCTGACCCAGCCGGGCGTGAAGTACACCGTGATCACCACCCGCTACGACGACGTCGTCACGCCCTGGACCAACGCCCTCATCCACGAGCCCGGCGTGACCAACATCGTCATGCAGGACCTGTGCCGGCTCGACCACACCGACCACTTCGGCTTCACCTACGACCCGGTGGCGCTGCAGGTGGTGCTCAACACCCTCCAGCCGGCGAGGGCCAAGGCGCCCCTGTGCGTCTACGTGCCGGGCTACGTCCAGTAGCCGAACCCCGCGAGACGCCCTCCTTCGCAGACTCGGTGGAGCGCGCCGACCAGGCGGTATGCCGAGCGCCCGCGCGCCCGGCATACCGCCTGGTTGCGTCGGGGCTCAGGCCGGGCGCAGGAAGGTGACCGGGAGGGTGAACTCGTCCTCGGCGCCGCTGTATTGCCGACCGATCTTGGTGTCGTAGTCGCGGCTGCGGAAGGACTGCAGCGACGGGGAGAAGGTGTCGACGGTCAGCGCGCCGCGCTGCACGTCCATCTGCAGCAGCCGCACGAAGCCCGCGTGGCCGCGGCCGTCCCAGCCCGCGTCGTAGTCCTGGTAGTCGGCCATCAGCTCGATGACCTGGTGGCCGGGGCTGCCGGCGTCCTGGCGGACGTTGCGCCCGACCCCGTGCTCGTGCCCGGAGAGCACGAGGAACACGTTGGGGTTGGGGTCGACGACGCGGCCGCGGACGCGGGCGCCGTCGCCGCTCAGGGGGGCGCCGACGCCGTCCGGGGCGGGGCCGGGCTTCAGGTAGGCGTGGGTGGCGACGATGACATTGGCGCGCGGGCGCTTCTTGATCTCGGCGTCAGCCCAGGCCAGGGCGGCGTCGCTGGGCTGGTAGCCGAGGTGGACGACGGCGAAGTCCACGCCGCCCGCCCGGAAGGTGTCGACGTGGTTGCTGTTGTCGCCGGCCTTCCAGGGGCCCTGGTAGTAGGGCTGGGTGGCGCGGGCGCTGGCGACCTGGTAGCGGGCCGGGCCGAAGAACTGGTTGTAGACCGAGGAGTCGGCGCCGCGGGCGTTGTCGTGGTTGCCGGGGAGCACGCCATTGGGCATGCCCGCGTCGTCCAGCACGGCCTGCGCCTTGGCGGCCCAGGAGAACTCGCCCTTGGCGAGGTTGGGGGTCTTGAACCAGTAGGAGTCGACGAGGTCGCCGGTGTGCGCGGTGTAGGCGATCTTGCGGGTGGCGGCGTTGTCGACGATCCACTGGTTCATGCCGTCGTAGATGGCCTGGCAGCGCTTCATCAGCGAGGGGAGGATGCCGGCGCCGTTGGCGCACTGGCTGAGGTACTGCGTGTCGGTGATGTGCGCGATCGCCAGGTCATAGGTGGCGGGGTCGCGGAAGCGGCCGTCGGGCTCGGTCGTGACGGCGGGGGTCACCGCGGCGGCGGGTGCGGCGGCGGGGCTCTGCGTGGCGTGGGCAGGGGCGGCGGCCAGCGTGATCGAGGCGGCGGCGACGGTGGCGAGGACGGAGGTCAGGCGCATGCTGGCGAGGCTAGGGCGGCCACCCCTACCGGCGGGTAGACCCCTCGTGGCGGCGAGGTGAACAGGGGTCTGTCGGTGGTCGGTGCTTGGCTGACCCCATGGACACCACGCTGATCATCGGCCTGCTGGTCGGCCTCGCCCTGGGCGCGCTGCTGGCCTGGCTGGCGACCCGCCCCGCGAGCGCGGCGCGGCAGGCGGAGCTGGCGGGAGCGGTCGCCGAGCGGGAGCTGCTGCGCGAGCGCTGCCTCGACCTGGAGGCCCTCGTCTCGGAGGACACCCAGACCTCGGCGGCGCTCGGCCCCATGCGCGAGGCGCTCGCCCGGATGGAGCGCACCGTGGGCACCCTCGAGCGGGACCGTCAGGTGCAGTATGGCGCTCTCGGTGCCCGCCTCGAGGAGGTCACCGCCACGACGTCTGCCCTGCGCGACCAGACCGCCACGCTCGTGGGGTCGCTGCAGTCCAGCAGCGTCCGCGGCGCCTGGGGGGAGGCGCAGCTGCGGCGGCTGCTGGAGCACGCGGGGCTGCTCGCGCGGTGCGACTTCGACGAGCAGGTGGCCGCGGTGACCGAGCACGACGCCGCGGTGCGGCCGGACGCCGTGGTGCGGCTGCCGGGCGGCAAGGTGCTGGTGGTCGACGCCAAGGTGCCGCTGACGAGATTCCTGGCGGCGCAGGGGGACTCGCTCGACGAGACGCAGCGGGCGACGCACCTGCGCGGCCACGCGGCGGCGCTGCGGGGCCACGTCGACACGCTGGCGGCCAAGGCCTACTGGACCGCGTTCCCGACCACCCCGGAGATGGTGGTGTGCTTCGTGCCGTCCGACGCGGTGCTGGCCGCGGCGCTGGCGCACGACCCCACGCTCTACGACGACGCGCTGGCCCGGCGGGTGGTGCTGTCCTCCCCCGCCACGCTGCTGGCGCTGCTGCGGACCGTCGCCTTCACGTGGCAGCAGGACGCGCTGGCCACCAACGCCGCTCACCTGCTGACGCTCGGCAAGGAGCTCTACGCCCGCATCGGGACCCTCGCCGGGCACACCACCCGGCTCGGGGCCCAGCTGTCCCGGTCGGTCGAGGCCTACAACGCCATGGTCGGCACCCTCGAGTCACGGGTCCTCGTGACGGCACGACGCATGCACGAGCTCGAGCTGGTGTCGGCGGCGCCGCCCACCGTCGACGTCGTGGAGACGGCGGCCCGCCCCCTGACGTCGGCGGAGCTGCTCGACGCGCTCGACGAGGAGGTGCGGCGGCCCGAGCTGGACCTCACGACGCCCCGCCGGGAAGCAGTGGGCCGGCGAGACCACTCCGCCTGAACGCAGGCGACGCAGCACGCCGCTGCGGGCGGCGGCATACGAGACTGGGGTCGGTGACGACGCTCTCGGCGCAGGACGCTCGGGTCGGAGGTGACGATGAGACGCACGGTGGCCGCGGCGGTCGCGCTCGCCGCTGTCCTAATCGGCGCGCCCATGGCGTCACCGTCGTCGGCCGCGGTCGCCAAACCAGTGGCGGTACGGCGGGTGGTGGCCGGGCAGGTGGCAGTAGGGCCGGTGGTGACGGAGGTCCGGGAGGAGACGGTCCGGGTCCCGGTCGCGGCCGAGCCTGACGGGACCGCCGTCGCGCTGGACGCCACGGTCGTCGCCCCCACGACGCCGGGACGGCACCCGGCGGTGCTGCTGGCGCACGGGTTCGGGGGCAGCAAGGCCGACCTGATGGACCGCGCCCGCACGCTCGCGGGCGAGGGCTACGTGGCGCTCGCCTACACGGCGCGGGGCTTCGGCGACTCCGGCGGTCGCATTCACCTCGACGACCCCGACTACGAGGTCGCCGACGGTTCGCGGCTGCTCGACCTGCTGGCCACACGCTCGGACGTGCAGCTCGACGGCGCCGGCGACCCGCGGGTGGGCGCGGCGGGCGGCTCCTACGGCGGCGCCCTCGCAGTCATGCTGGCCGGGGTCGACAAGCGCGTCGACGCTGTGGTCGCCGGCATCACCTGGCACGACCTGGCCACCGCGCTCGTCCCCGGCGGGACCGGGTCGTCCCCGGGCATCCTGGCGCGACGCTGGACCTCGGTCTTCTTCTCCTCCGCCGTCGGGCGGGCACCGGCGGCCGCATCTGGGGCCCCCACGGGGGCCGCCGGGGCAACCGCGGTGTGCGGCCGCTTCGATCCGACGATCTGCCGCCAGTTCCTCGATGCCGCGGCGACCGGCAGGCCGTCCGCCGGGCTGCTCCAGGTGCTGCAGCGCCACGGTCCGGTGGCCGTCGCCCACGGCGTGAAGGCCCCCACGCTGCTGGTGCAGGGCATGCGGGACTCGTTCGTCGGGCCCGGCGAGGCCGACGCGACGGCTCGCCAGCTCGCCTCCCACGGCGTCCCGGTCGCCGTCCGCTGGTTCGACGGAGGTCACGACGGCGGCACCCCACCGTCCGACCAGGAGACCCTGCTGCCGTGGCTGCAGCGCTACCTCACCGACGAGGGGCGCCAGGCCGCCGGAGACCCCCGTGCCGGTATGCCGCTCCCCGCGTTCAGCGCTCCGATCCCCGGGGCCGGGGGCGATCGCGAGGTGCGGCTCGGGGTCCCGCCCCGGCTGGACGCGGCGCCACCCTCCAGCGAAGTCGCGCGCGTGACGCTGGCGCCGGCCACCGGCGGCTCCGGTGGCCCGGCGCGGCTGCTGTCCCCGCCAGGTGGCGACCCTGCCGCCATGAGCAACGCCGGCATCCTCGGCGACCTCCTGGGCGGGTCGGGATCGGGCAGCGGGTCCGGCTCAGGCAGCGGCAGCTCTGGCTCAGGCACCTCGGGCAACGGATCCGGCGGATCGGGCAACGGCAGCTCGACCTCAGGCGGCTCGGGCTCAGGCTCGGGCGGATCGGGCGGCTCCGGCTCGGCCGGCTCGAGCTCAGGCACCTCGGGTTCAGGCACTTCGGGGTCGGGCGGCTCAGGCGCCGCCGGTGACCTGGCCTCCGCCGCCGCCTACCGCCTGGCCGCGCTGCCGGGCCAGCACGCAGCCTTCGACACCGCGGCCCTGCCCGACGCGGTCGACGTGGCGGGCCGCCCTCGGGTGCGGCTGCGGGTCACCTCGACGACCACCGACGCGACCCTCTTCGTGTCGCTCTGGCGCCTGACCGCGTCGGGGCCGGTGTCCCCGCGCGGTCAGATCACCCCGGTCCGGGTGGCCACGAAGCCCGGTGTCCCCGTCGACGTCGACGTGGCCCTGCCCGCCGGCACCTACGCGATGGCCAAGGGCTCGCGGTGGCGGGTGCTGGTCTCCGCCACCGACGCAGCCTTCGCCGTGCCGACCGACGCGCGCGGCTACGCCGTGAGCCTCGCCGACGACTCCCTGCTCCTGCCGGTGGTCCCCGCCGAGGCCGTCACGCAGCCGGGCGGCAGCGGCGGCATACGGGCTGCTGATCGCGAGGTCCGCTGGGCTGCAGCGGGACTCGCCGCACTGCTCCTGGTCGTCGGGGCGGTCGCCGGAGCCGCCTGGTGGCGGCGCCGACGCGGTGACCAGCGCGACACCCGCGCGGCGGAGGCCGACGTCCCGCTCGTGGTGGACGGGCTGGTGAAGACGTACAAGGACGGGCACCGCGCCGTCGACGACGTCTCGTGGCGCGCCGAGGCCGGGCAGGTCGTGGGGCTGCTGGGGCCCAACGGCGCGGGCAAGACGACGACGATGCGCATGCTCGTCGGGCTGATCCGCCCCGACGCGGGCGCGGTGCACGTGCTCGGCCGACCGGTCCACGCCGGGTCCGCGGTCCTCTCGCGCGTGGGCGCGCTGATCGAGGGTCCCGGGTTCCTGCCCCACCTGACCGGTCGGCAGAACCTCGACGCCTACTGGCGCGCGACGGGTCGTGACCCGGCCGACGCCCACGTCGCCGAGGCCCTAGAGGTCGCCGCGCTCGGGGACGCCGTGGACCGCCCGGTGCGCACCTACAGCCAGGGCATGCGGCAACGGCTCGGGATCGCCCAGGCCATGCTGGGGCGCCCCGAGGTGCTGCTCCTCGACGAGCCGACCAACGGCCTCGACCCGCCGCAGATCGCCGCGATGCGCCCCATCCTGCGCGACTACGCCAGCACCGGACGCACCGTGGTGGTGTCCAGCCACCTGCTCTCCGAGGTCGAGCAGACCTGCACGCACGTCGTGGTCATGCACCGCGGTCGGGTCGTGACCAGCGGGTCCGTCGCCGAGCTGACCAGCGGGGACGGCGCCACCGTGGTCACCCTCGGCCCCGGGTGCGACCCCGACGCCATCGCGCAGGCCCTGCGCACCGGCAGCCTGGCCCCGGCCCTGCGCGAGGTCCGGGTGGACCGCCACGCGCGGAGCCTGACGGTGCTCGGGGACGCCGGACGCGGCGCGATCGTGGCCGCGGTCGTCGCGGCCGGGGGCGACGTCGACGCCGTCGCCCCCCGCCGCCGGCTCGAAGAGGTCTTCCTCGGCGTCATCGGCGGCTCCAGCAGCGTCGGCACCGACTCAGCCCCGGGTGAGGGCGCCCACCCCGGCACCCACGACAGCGATGACAGCGACAGGAGACGCATGGACGAGCTCCGACAGGTGCGGGCCCGATGACGCCCAGCACCGCGACCACGCCCGGCCCCCGGCCCAGCCGCAGCACGGGCCGCACCACCGACCGAAGCACCGACCGCAGTGCCGGCCGTCGGCCCACGCCGCTGCGTTGGCGCGTCGAGCTCGGCCGCCAGGTCGGTCGGCGACGCACGCTGTGGGGCTTCGGGCTGCTGCTGGCACTGCCCGTCATCCTGGTCGGCGCGTTCTCGCTGGGCGACGGGGGCTCGGGCGGCGGGCGGTTCGTCGACCTGGCCCGGCAGGGCAGCGCCAACTTCGCGGTGTTCTGCCTCTTCGCGTCCAGCGACTTCCTGCTGGTGATCCTGGCAGCGCTCTTCGCCGGCGACACCGTGCCGTCGGAGGCGTCGTGGTCGTCGCTGCGCTACCTGCTGGTAGCGCCGGTCGGGCGGGCCCGGCTCCTGACCAGCAAGCTCGTCGTCGCGCTGGTCTCCACCGTGGTCGCCACGGTGCTGCTGCCGGCGTGGGCATTGCTGGTCGGCGGCCTCGCCTACGGCTGGGCCCCCTTCTCCAGCCCGGCCGGCGTAGGGCTGTCGTGGGGCGAGCTCCTCCCGCGGCTGGCGCTGGCGGTCGCGGTCGTGGCCGTCAACCTCGTCCAGGTCATCGGCATCGCGCTGCTGATCGGCACCCTCAACGACGCTCCCCTCGGCGCGGTCGGCGGCGCGGTGCTCGTGACCATCGTCGCCTCGATCCTCGACACCATCGACCAGCTGGGCGACCTGCGCCACGCGCTGCCGATGCACTACTCCCGCGCCTGGGTCCGCGCGCTGTCCCCCGACATCGGGTGGACCGACATCCAGCTCAGCACGCTGTGGTCACTGATCTACGGCGTGGTCACGATCGCGGCGGCCTACTGGTGGTTCCGCCGCAAGGACATTCTGAGCTGACCGAGCCCGTATGCCGCCACCGCCCGCGCCCCGCGCTACCAACACCGCTGCCCACCGCCGCAGCCCCGCCTGCCGCCGGGATGGGATGCCGCCGCCCCGGGTAGTCGGCATACATGACCGAGCAGCAGCAGACCGCGCGACGGCTGATGGAGCGGCACGGCAGGACGTTCGCCGCCGACGCGGGGATCGCGTTGCACGACAAGCCATCTCCGCTGTGGCAGCTGCTGGTGCTGAGCCTGCTGCTGTCGACGCGGATCCGTTCGGAGATCGCGGTGGCGACGGCCCGCGAGCTGTGGGAGGCCGGCTGGCGGACCCCCGAGCAGCTGCGGGGCAGCACCTGGCAGCCTCAGGTCCGTCCGGTCCTCGACGACCTCACCCTGCGGGGCGCGCAGCAGGCCGGGCTGCCCAGCGACCCGGCCGCTCTGGCGGGGCTGGTCGACCGCGACGACCTGGCGTCTCTGGCCGCGGCCCTGGTGCGGGTCGCGCGCGACCCGCACCTGCTCGAGGAGCCGGCAGGCGGGAGCTAGGCGGGCTGGTCGCCCGAGCCCCCGGCACGGTCGGGGTGGGGGACGTTGTCCTCGTCCACGTAGGCCTCGTGCTCGCCGCCCTCCTGGGGCCGCGCACCCTCGTTGTCCCCGTCCTCGGGGATCTCGAACACCGCATCGGTGGGCACGCTCATGACCAGTCCTTTCGCCGGCGGGATCGCAGGCCCCCAGTCTGCTCCGCGGGAGGCTCCGGCAGGGCCTTGCACCGGACATCCTCGGTCGATCGGCCACCTCCCCCGCACCCTCGCGGGGAATCCCCCTGGTCGGGGCCTCGTTCGCACGAGCGACATCCGCTCCTTCTCGCCCGCACCTCACCCTGGGGGATCCTCATGCAGACCGTCCTCGGCGCGAACGGCCAGATCGCCGTCGAGCTGACCCGCGAGCTCCACCGCAGCCACACGCACGACATACGGCTCGTGAGTCGGCGACCGCAGCAGGTGCACGACACCGACGAGCTGGTGGCCGCGGACCTGACGGACGCCGAGGCCACGTCGCGCGCGGTCGCGGGCAGCGAGATCGCCTACCTGACGGTGGGGCTGCCGCTGGACTCCCAGCTGTGGGAGGAGCAGTTCCCGACGATGATGCGCAACGTCATCGACGCGTGCCTCGAGCACGACACCAGGCTCGTCTACTTCGACAACACCTACATGTATCCGGGCAGCACGGCTCCGCAGACCGAGTCGACCCCGTTCGCGCCGGGCGGCCGCAAGGGTCGGGTGCGCGCCGAGATGACGTCGATGCTGCTGCGGGAGATGGACGCGGGCCGGATCGAGGCCGTCATCGGCCGCGCGCCGGAGTTCTACGGACCGGGGAAGACCACCAGCTACACCAACACGCTGGTGCTCGACCGGATCAAGACGGGCAAGCGACCGCTCGTGCCGGTCGACGCGGACGCGGTGCGCTCGTTGATCTGGACCCCCGACGCCAGTCGAGCGCTGGCGCTGATCGGCAACACCCCCGACGCCTACGGCCGGACCTGGCACCTGCCCGCCGACCCGGACCGCCTGACCTACCGGCAGCTGATCGCGGTCGCGTCGGAGGTGACCGGCCGACCCATCCCGTTCACGGTGCTGCCGGTCGCGGCGTTCCGGCTCGGGAGCTTCGTCTCGAAGCCGCTCCGCGAGATGAGCGAACTGCTGCCTCGCTACCGGGGGGACAACGTCTTCGACTCCTCGGCGTTCGCGCAGCGCTTCCCCGACTTCGCCGTCACGACGTATGCCGACGGCATCGCCCAGGTGGTCAAGTCCGCTGGGGTGGTGTATGAGGTTGATCCCTCGGTTGGGCGTGTCGGTCAGGCCGTGAGGGCCTGAAGTTCGAGGTCGGTGCTCACCTCCTCGGCGTGCTGGGTGTCGACGGCTTGGGCGCGGGCGAGGACGTCGAGTCCGAGGTAGCGGCGGCCTTCGGCCCACTCGTCGTGTTGCTCGGCCAGGACGGCGCCGACGAGCCGGATGATGGATGCGCGGTCGGGGAAGATCCCGACCACGTCGGTGCGTCGGCGGATCTCGCGGTTGAGCCGTTCGTTGGGGTTGTTCGACCAGATCTGACGCCAGACCTCCTTTGGGAACGGCGTGAACGCGAGGATGTCGGCACGAGCGTCCTGGAGATGTTCGGCGACGGCGGGAAGCTTCTCGGCCAGGGCGTCGACGACACGGTCGAACTGGGCGTGGACGGCGTCGGTGTCGGGCTGGTCGTAGATCGAGTGCAGCAACGCCTTGACCCATGGCCAGGACGACTTTGGGGTCGCGGACATCAGGTTCGCTGCGTAGTGGGTGCGGCAGCGCTGCCAGGCAGCGCCCGGGATGGTCGCGGCGATCGCGTTCACGAGCCCGGCGTGCGCGTCGGACGTGACGAGCTTGACGCCGGCCAGGCCGCGGGCTGTGAGGTCGCGGAAGAACGCGAGCCAGCCGGCGCCGTCCTCGCTGGTGGTGACCTGCACGCCGAGGATCTCGCGGTGCCCATCAGCGTTCACGCCGGTGGCTACCAGCACGTGCACCGGCACCACCCGCCCACCTTCGCGGACCTTGAGCACGAGCGCGTCGGCGGCGACGAAGGTGAACGGCCCGGCCTCTTCGAGCCGACGGGTGCGGAACTGCTCGACCTGCTCGTCGAGCTCCTTGGCCATCACCGAGACCTGGGACTTCGACAACCCGGTGATGCCGAGGGTCGCCACCAGCTTGTCCATCCGCCGGGTCGAGACCCCGAGCAGGTAGCAGGTCGCCACCACACTGGTCAGTGCTCGTTCGGCACGCTTCCTGCGTTCGAGCAGCCACTCCGGATACAGGCTTCCCTGGCGGAGCTTGGGCACTGCGACGTCGAGAGTCCCGACCCGGGTGTCGAGGTCGCGGTGGCGGTAGCCGTTGCGGGAGTTGACCCGCTCCGGGCTCCGCTCGTTGTAGCCGGCGCCGCACACCGCGTCGGCCTGGGCGGAGAGCAGTGCGTTGACGAACGTGGTGAGCAGCTCCCGCATCAGATCAGGGCTCGCCTGGGACAGCTGCTCGTCGAGGAAGCGGGCAGGGTCGATACTGGGTACAGCGGTCATCGTTGTGGTTCCTTCTTCGAGTCGGTTTTCGCAGATCACTCGAAGGATCCACCCGGTGGCCGCGCCTACGTTGGAGGCACGCGCTCACTCAGGTCCGTCGTACACCACTCTGCTGGACTTCACTGCCCAGGTCCTGACCGAGGACCGCTAGGACCACTCCCCTCGGGGCTAGGTGAGCACCTCAACTGTCGCTCGTTGGGCCGACCGGGCGGCGTTCGCACGCCCTACGGGCGGGCGATAGGGCTGTTGGCTACGTTCCGTGCATGGGGAAACCATCGGAGTACGAGCTGAATGCGTGGCGGGTCAAGTCCGCTGGGGTGGTGTATGAGGTTGATCCCTCGGTTGGGCGTGTCGGTCAGGCCGTGAGGGCCTGAAGTTCGAGGTCGGTGCTCACCTCCTCGGCGTGCTGGGTGTCGACGGCTTGGGCGCGGGCGAGGACGTCGAGTCCGAGGTAGCGGCGGCCTTCGGCCCACTCGTCGTGTTGCTCGGCCAGGACGGCGCCGACGAGCCGGATGATGGATGCGCGGTCGGGGAAGATCCCGACCACGTCGGTGCGTCGGCGGATCTCGCGGTTGAGCCGTTCGTTGGGGTTGTTCGACCAGATCTGACGCCAGACCTCCTTTGGGAACGGCGTGAACGCGAGGATGTCGGCACGAGCGTCCTGGAGATGTTCGGCGACGGCGGGAAGCTTCTCGGCCAGGGCGTCGACGACACGGTCGAACTGGGCGTGGACGGCGTCGGTGTCGGGCTGGTCGTAGATCGAGTGCAGCAACGCCTTGACCCATGGCCAGGACGACTTTGGGGTCGCGGACATCAGGTTCGCTGCGTAGTGGGTGCGGCAGCGCTGCCAGGCAGCGCCCGGGATGGTCGCGGCGATCGCGTTCACGAGCCCGGCGTGCGCGTCGGACGTGACGAGCTTGACGCCGGCCAGGCCGCGGGCTGTGAGGTCGCGGAAGAACGCGAGCCAGCCGGCGCCGTCCTCGCTGGTGGTGACCTGCACGCCGAGGATCTCGCGGTGCCCATCAGCGTTCACGCCGGTGGCTACCAGCACGTGCACCGGCACCACCCGCCCACCTTCGCGGACCTTGAGCACGAGCGCGTCGGCGGCGACGAAGGTGAACGGCCCGGCCTCTTCGAGCCGACGGGTGCGGAACTGCTCGACCTGCTCGTCGAGCTCCTTGGCCATCACCGAGACCTGGGACTTCGACAACCCGGTGATGCCGAGGGTCGCCACCAGCTTGTCCATCCGCCGGGTCGAGACCCCGAGCAGGTAGCAGGTCGCCACCACACTGGTCAGTGCTCGTTCGGCACGCTTCCTGCGTTCGAGCAGCCACTCCGGATACAGGCTTCCCTGGCGGAGCTTGGGCACTGCGACGTCGAGAGTCCCGACCCGGGTGTCGAGGTCGCGGTGGCGGTAGCCGTTGCGGGAGTTGACCCGCTCCGGGCTCCGCTCGTTGTAGCCGGCGCCGCACACCGCGTCGGCCTGGGCGGAGAGCAGTGCGTTGACGAACGTGGTGAGCAGCTCCCGCATCAGATCAGGGCTCGCCTGGGACAGCTGCTCGTCGAGGAAGCGGGCAGGGTCGATACTGGGTACAGCGGTCATCGTTGTGGTTCCTTCTTCGAGTCGGTTTTCGCAGATCACTCGAAGGATCCACCCGGTGGCCGCGCCTACGTTGGAGGCACGCGCTCACTCAGGTCCGTCGTACACCACTCTGCTGGACTTCACTGCGTGGCGTGAAGTTCAGCAGTTCCAGGGTCGGATGCTGTCGAGCGGTGTGGCCCAACTCAATCAAACTGCAGGAAAGGCAGCCTCCAAGGTAGGCGACCTGGCAGCCAGTCTCGGGGACTTCGCGCAAGCACATGCCGAAGCAAGGCCCGCCGCGAAGGCCGTTGTGAGCCGTGCGCGAGCGGTGTCTTCGCAAGGAGCAAGGATTGCCAACAAGGCCGCCAAGCGTGCAGCAGAGATGAGCCCCGACTGGACGGCCAAGGCCGTCTCGTCCATGGGCAGCAGCCTTGCCCGCGCGTCTCGCGTCGGCCTCTCCCCGAATAGCGTGGTGAAGAAGCACCAGAAGGCAGGGCACGACGTCAGGGACCTCGCCGACGTCCGCCGCCTCGACCTCCAGGCGGTGGATGACCTCCGGGGGCGGAGCACGGGGTGGTCCTACCCGTTGGCTGCCGCCATCTCAGGTGCAGTGGCCGCGATGGCAATAACCGGCGGGCAGCTCGTGGTCGTGGTCGGGGCAGGAGCGACGGCCGCACCGGGGGGTGCAGCCGTAGCAGGCGCATTCGTTGCGGACGCTGCCGCGGTCCTCGCCCTGTCCTCCAGGGCCGTGGGGCAGGTCGCACTGGGCTACGGCTACGACCCGGAGGCGCCAGCGGAAAAGCTGTTCATCATGTCCGTGGTGAACGCAGGCACAGCTGCTTCGAGCGGCGCGAAATCAGCCGCGCTCCAGGATGTCTCGCGGCTCACCCAAGCCCTCGTACGCAAGAAGAGCTGGGATGAGCTGAACAAGTCCGTGCTCGCCAGGATCACCAAAAGGTTCGCGACGTCGTTCAACGTCCGATGGACCCAGCAGAGCCTGGGCAAGGTTGTGCCCGCGGCGGGTATCGCCGTGGCCGGGGCGCTCAACTGGGCGACGCTCGAATCAATCGTGGACACAGCGGACTTCGTCTACCGGCGTCGCTTCCTGCTCGAGAAGTACCCAAATCTGGGTCCGGTGGATGACCGCGAAGCATTCACCGTCTTGGACGCAGAGCCCGTCGCTGATGAGGAGATCAGCATCGTTGACGACCTGGCGGTCGAGGGCGTTCTGCTGCATGAGGAGGCGCGTCATGGGCTCGTCTGATGGCCCGGTCTGGGTCGTCGACGAATCTCTCTGTTCCACGGCCATCGATCGTGCCAGGCATGCGGTCAGCGCTCCTGATGCGGTTGACAACCTCGTGCTCTACTACGACCGCGAGGGTGGCTACGCCGGTTCGACCTTTTCTGACCTCGCGCCGAACGATCCCCTGTCGATCGGAGCGGCTGACCTGCTCGCGGTGACGACGCTCTCGGTCAGGGTGCCGCCTGCAGCGATTCGCGGCTTTCTCGATGACGACAATGCACACCGGGCCTCGGAGCTCCTCGCGGCGCTCCCGACCTCTGCAAGGTTGGAGAACGAAGGGTCGTCCGAGCTCGCCGACCAGATGGCTGAGTTCCACAACTTTGCCAAGCGGACCCTCGGCAGCAACCCGTGGGTGACTGCATCGAAGTTGTGCGCCCGCAAGCGCCCGCACCTGTTCCCCGTTCGCGACCGTGAGGTTCTGGCGTTCCTCGGTCTCACCCCTGGCTACGCAACCAACTGGCCCGCCTTCGCCGCGATCATGCGTGACAACTTGGTGCGCGACCAGCTCGACCGCGTCGTCCGCGAGGCGACCAGTCGAGGGGCACACCTAGGCGATGGCACGCCAGCACTGCGGCGCCTCGATGTCGTGCTCTGGATGGCCGCCACCCGAGGACTTGCAGTCCCCCGTGCCGGCACCGGGAGCGCCGCCCCTCAGCCGTCGCGGTAGGTCCGCCCCACGCGCTTCGCGATGTCGCACGTCACCTCATAGGTGATCGTGCCCAGCAGCTCCGCCATCTCGTCGGTCGTGATCTCGGCGCCCCCGGACGAGCCGAGCAGCACCACCTCGTCGCCCACCGCCGCAGGACACGGTGACGACGCCAGCCCGAGGTCGATCATCGACTGGTCCATGCACACCCGCCCCGCCAGCGGATACGACACCCCGCCGATCAGCACCCGCCCGCGGTTCGACAGCAGCCGGCTGTAGCCGTCGGCGTAACCCACGGGCATCGTCCCGATCCACCGGTCCTCCTCCGCCGACCAGGTCCGGCCGTAGCCCACGGTCTCCCCCGCCGGCACGCGCTTGACGAAGCTGACCCGCGACACCCACCGCACCGCCTGCGTCAACGGGATCGTCCGCGGCGTCGACGCGTCGGGGTAGTAGCCGTAGACCATGATCCCCGGCCGCACCATCGTCAGCCAGGAGGACGAGTGCCCCAGCACGCCACCGGAGTTCGCAGCGTGCACGAAGGGCAGCGAGCGCCCGATCCCCGCCTCGACCTCTGCCACCACCGCGCCGAACCGCGCGATCTGCGCCTCCGTCCACTCGTCCTGCGACGCCGTGTCGGAGACCGGCATGTGCGTGAAGATCCCCTCCAGCGACACCCCCGGCAGTGACTCGATGTGGCGGGCGAGCTCGGCGGCCTCCGAGACGGCGACGCCGATCCGCGCCATACCGGTGTCGACCTTGAGATGCACCCGGGCGGGCCGACCGACCACGTCCGCGGCCACCTGCAGGTCGTCGGCGCACGCGCGGGACGGGCACGCCGTGACCACGTCCGCCGCGATCGCAGCCTCCATCTCGGCCCCCGCGAAGCAGTGCGACAGCTTCAGGATCTCCAGCGAGACCCCGGCGGCCCGCAGCTCGAGCGCCTCCGGCACCGTCGCCACCCCCAGCCAGTCCGCAACCCCGGCTGCCTCGATCATCCGCGAGACCGCCACGGCGCCATGGCCGTACGCGTCCGCCTTGACCGCCACGAGCACGGCCCGGTCCGGCCCCACCGCCTCCCGCACGCCCTCGATGTTGCGCCGGATGGCGCCCAGATCGACCTCGGCTCGCGTGGCGTACAGCATGGTTCCGTTATCCCACAGCCCACCGCGCCGGACCAGACGGGGGTCCCGCCACCACGACCTTCTCGACATACGGCGAGGTCGACAGGGCCAGCAGCGCTGCGTAGTCGGGGTAGAAGGCCATCTCGTCCCCCACCCGCAGCGACTCGACGCCCGCCATGTCCTCGACGTCCAGGATCAGGTGATCGCTGCTCGCCCCGAGGATCGAGATGTTGGGGTCCAGCGGGTCCAGGCCGTCGACGATCACGTCCTGCCGCCCCACGTTGAAGATGGCGCGCAGCCGGGTCCCGCGGTCCTCGAAGGCCGGCTCCTCGCCGAACGCGTTCTGCCCGCGCTTGCCGATCGGCACCGACGGCTTGCGCTCCAGCTCGACCACCTCGACGACCAGCTGCACCGTGTCCTGCCGGGTCCCCGGCCACGGCGAACGGTCGAAGACGTTGCGCCCCAGGATGATCGACTCCCCCATCCGGAAGTTGTTGATCTCCGGCGGCATGTGCCCCGACGCCAGGAACGGCAGCGAGGCGCTGTTGCCGCCGGACAGCATCGGCAGCTCCAGCCCGGTCGCGGCCCGGCACGCGTCGCGCACCTCGACGAGCAGCCGCATGTTCTCCTCGCTCGGCACCACCCCGCCGAAGCACGCCAGGTTGCACCCCAGCCCGACGACCTCGATCCCCCGCAGCTGCGCCGCGCCGAAGGCCACCTCCACCGCGCGGTCCGGCCACACGCCCTCACGCAGGTCGCCCACGTCGACCATCAGGATCACCTGGTGCCGCTTGCCGGCGGCGATCGCCGCGTCGGACAGCACCTCCATCGTGATCAGCGACGAGTTGAGCGAGATGTCGGCATACTCCACGACCTCCGCCGCCCGCGACCGCTCCGAGATCCGCAGCAGCATCAGCGGCAGCTCGATCCCGCGCTCCCGGGTCTGGCGCAGGTTGTCGATGCGGGAGTCCGCGATGAGGTCGACGCCGCCCGCGACCAGCGCGTCCACGACGGCAGGGTGAGCGCACGTGACCTTGGCGACGCCGGCGACGGTCGCGCCGTGCTGGTGCCCCAGCTCGACCACCGACAGCGCGTTGTAGGTGATGCGCTCCGGGTAGATCTCCAGCCGCGGCGTTGCTGCCCCGCTCATCCCGTGCCCGCCTCTCCCTGCTGGTCACCGTGCGAGTCCGACTGCGCCGTATGGCGATCCGCCGCCGCCATCGCGTCCGGATCCACCTGCCCCACCCACGCCCGGAAGGTCGCCCGCACCTCGTCCGGCCGCTCGGTCGCGATCGTCCCGAGCGCCGAGAAGAGGTAGTCGCGGTCGACGAGGATCCGCGCCGACGGCTCCGGCAGCAGGTGCGTCCCCACCCCCGTGCACACGGCCCGCAACGCCTCGGCGGAGCCCTCGATCCGGGTCAGCGCCCCGCCGGTCGCGACGACCCACCGCACGGCGCTGAGGTCCTTGCCGCGCACGACCTGCTTCTTGCCCGTCGGGGTGTAGAGGTCCGTGAGGGTCCCCGCGTGGCGGCGCACCCCCACCTCGACGGCCCGGGCGCACAGCCACCGGGTCAGCTCGCGACCCCGCTCGTCGGCGGGCATCGCCTCGAGGTCGTCGAGGCGGGCGGCCCACGTGTCGTCGCCATACGCCTCGACCACGTTGCGGGCGTTGACGTAGACGCCGAGGTCCCCCTCGACGGTCCGCTTGGCCCGCGGCTCGGGGTCGATGACCTTGACGGCGTACTCCAGCGACCCCTCGGTGACCGAGTGCACGTCGGTCGTCGCGCCACCGACGTCCACCACGACCACGTCGCCCAGCTCCTCGGCGAAGAGCTCGGCGCCCCACAGCACGGCGCCCGGCGTCGGCAGGATCCCGTGGTCGGTCAGCTCGGCGAACCGCGCCATCCCCGGCGCGCGGGTGATGTGGCGGTTGAAGACCTCGTGGATGAGCACCCGCAGCGGCTCGACGTCGAGCACGTCCACGTCGGGGAAGACGTTGTCCGCCAGCAGCAGCTCGACGCCGTGCTCCTCGAACGCCCGCGTCACCGCCCGCCGCGCCGCGACGTTGCCGGCGTAGATCACCGGGACGCCGAGCTCGGCCGCCACCGGGGCCAGGGCGCGGGCGTTGCCGACGACGACCTGCTTCTCGCCGTGGTCGACGCCCCCGGCCAGCAGGACGATGTTGGGCGCGAGCTCCCGCACCTCGTCGACGTCGTCCTCGTCCAGCGGCCCGGCGGTGACGAGCGTGACGATGGCGCCCGCGCCGAGGGAGGCCTCCCGGGCGGCGCGGGCGGTCATCGAGACGGTGAGGCCGTGCACCGTCATACGCAACCCGCCTGCGGCAGAAGAGCTCACGTAGGTCGCGGACCCGGCCACCGACCCACCCAGGTCAGCCTCGAGCGCTGCGACCGCGGCGTCGACGCCGATGCCGACGTCCCCGTCGGCCACCGACGTCGGGGCGAATCCCTGTGCCACGTGCGCCAACCGCCCGTCCACCCGGCGAAAAGCGTTGGCCTTGGTGATCGTGCTGCCCACCTCGAGGGTGAGGATGTCGACGGCAGGCATCAGACCTGGCCGCGCGCCCGCAGCGTCTTGACCATGGCGTTGACGACGTGGATGCCCTTGGTGCCGCGCCCGAAGGTCGCGTCGAGCCCGGTCTCGGCGGCCATCTCGCGGTTGACCTGCGTCCCGCCGGCGATCAGCACCACGCGGTCCCGGATCCCCTTCTCCCGGCACAGCTCCTCGAGCTTGCGCATCATCGTCCGGTGCACGTCGTTGTGACTGATGATCGTGCTGATGAGTATGGCGTGCGCCCCCGTCTCGATGGCCGCGTCGACGATCTTGCCGAGCGGCACCGACGTGCCGAGGTAGTCGTACTTCACGCCGTACTTCTCGATGCCGCCGTGCTTGATGTCGAGGATCTCGCGCAGGCCCACGCTATGCTCGTCCTCGCCGACGGTGCCGGCAACGACCCGCAGCCCGACCGCGCCGACGGCCTCGCGCAGCTCCTCCTCGGGGAGCATGACCTCCTTCTCGGGGATCTTCAGCGTGGACCGGTCGATGGCGAAGGCCACCTTGCCCTTGACCTCGACGAAGGTGCCCTCCGAGGGGTGCATCGGCTGCAGGTTGACCACCTCGGGGTCCTGCAGCCCCATCTGCTTGGCCATCTCGACGGCATACACGTCGGCGATGTCCTCGGCCTCGGGCACGAAGAGCTGGATCAGCACCGTCCCGTCGCCCGCCCACTCAGCCTCCGGCTTGATCATCCCGCCGGTGCGGTAGGGCTTGGTCGCCTCCAGCCGAGCGTCGGCGGAGTCCTCCGGGTCGAGCTCGTCGATGTAGACGATCTTGTCGGGGTCGGACAGGGTGTCGCCGCCGATCGCGTCCTCGGGACGCTCGACCCGGCGCCCGACGAGCTCGTGCACGAAGTCCGGGATGTGGTTGTCGCCGAAGTGGCAGGACACCGGAGCGAAGTAGTCCTCGTCGCGCTCCACGATGGACCCGGCGCCCACGCCGCCCTGGCCGTCGCGGGCGATGCCGTCGCCGTTGCGCTCGGGGTACTTCGCCGAGTCGACGAAGAAGCCCTTCTCCACCGCCGCGAAGTAGCCGCCCTGCTCGATGGCCTCCTCCAGGAAGGCCACCGACCGCACCTTGAGGTCGCGCACCATCTCCCCGAGCGGGCCGTCGTGCTTGAGGCCGAGCAGCTCGTTGATCCCGTCCAGCCCGCTCCAGGTCTGCTTGACGGTCTGCAGGCCGCGCACGTTGTTGTAGTGCCAGGGCACGTTGCGGCCCTCGTCGGGCGTGATCGTCGACTGGATGTCGGCGCGCGTCAGCATCGAGATGAGGGTGTCGATGGTGTGCGTGCGCACGGCCTCCTCGATGTCCGCCTCGATGTAGCGGGTGTTCTGCTGGGCCCGCATCTTGAAGTCGGAGAAGAAGTCTCGCAGCGCGACGGCGTAGGGCAGGTCGTACCAGAGCTTGGGGGCGGGCGAGCTGTTGGGCGGCACGGTCGACAGCCCGATCAGCTCGGTGGGCATGCCGACCATCACCGAGAAGGCGCTGTTGATGCCGTGCTGCACCATCAGCTCGGGCATGACCAGCCACCCGGCCTTGGCGGTCGCGTTGGCGTTGTGCGCGCCGTCGATCTGGAAGATCCCGGCCCCGCTCATGACCTTCTTGGCCTCCGCCGCGTCGACGAAGGAGCGGTACATGTTGACGTTGCGGTAGAGCACGTTGTACTGCGGGTCCTGGTGGGCGCCGTTGATGCCCTCCTCGGCGAAGAGGACAGCCACCTCGGGCCCGGCCACGCCGGACACGTAGGAGTGGAAGTTGATCGGGCGCCCGACCTCGTCCTCGATCAGGTCGCAGGCCTTGCGGGACGCGCGGATCTGCTTGCGGGTGATGGGGACTCCACCGATGCCCTCCGGCGTGCCCTCGAGCAGCCCGTCGATGTGCGACTGCCCCGTCGTGCGGATCACCATGAGGTGGTCGGCCCCGTGCCACGCGGCCATCCGCATGCGGCGGATGTCGTCCTCGAAGCGGCCGCTCGCGATCTCGGTCGTCACGACGCACTTGGGCTGCGGGTCGATGCCCCCGAAGTACTTGCTCGCCGGCAGGCCCAGGCTCTTGGCCAGCGGGGTCGCCATGTCGCGGTAGTGGAACGGCCCCAGGTCGACGCCCTCGGCCGGCACCTCGCGCCACACCCAGCCCTTGCGGCGCGGGCGGTAGGACTCCAGGTCGGACAGGATGTCCTCGATGTCGAGCTTGACGTTCTCGTCGAGCTGGTCGGTCATGTCAGGCTCCCTTGCCGGTCGCGGTGGCGGGGGTCGACGCGAACAGGCCGTCCAGGACGGTGTCGTCGGCGGCGATGGCGGCGGCCGCGGCACGCACGTCGACCCCGAGCTGGTGCGCGACCTTGAGGACGACATGGCCGGCACCCTTGCCGAGGAGGCCCTTGTCGTGGATCCGGTCGACCACGCCGTGGCTGCTCACCGAGTCGATCCCCATGCGCAGCAGGATGCTCCGCTCGATGGACGGGCTCGTGTGGGTGCGGGCGAGCTCGACGACGGGCTTCATCATCTCGTGGCTCAGCTCCCAGAACCGGTCCTTGAGCTGGGCGTCGCTCATCGCGTCCAGCTGCGTCCGGCGCTGCTCGAAGCGCGCCAGGCGTGCATCCTGATCGGTCATGTCAGCTGCCTTCCGTGGTGGGGAGATTCGCGCGGACCCACTCGCGCGCGGTGTTGGTCTCGGCCGCGACGTAGTCGACGTCCGTGTCGGTCCACGCCGCGGGGTCCAGGACCTTGGCGGCGTTCCTGAGATAGGAGCGGCGCAGCCGGTCCAGGTCCTGCGGACGGCCCTGCACCTGAGCGAGCCTGTCCGGTATGACGATCCGCTGCCCCGGTCGGTCACCGGCCGGGTCCCCCACCACCACCTCGATGCCCCGCTCCCGGGCGAAGGACAGCTGCCGGTTGTGGTGCTTGCCGGCGCCGGTGTACTCCGTCTCCTGCACCACCACCGTCTCGTCCTCCCCCAGCTGGGCGGCGAGCGCGACGGCGGCGGTCAGGCTGGTGTTGCCCGCCGGTCCCCGCTCGAGGCCCTCCAGCTTGGTGAGCAGCTCGGTCACGTAGAAGACCTCGCCCTGCGTCACCAGCTGGTAGTCGTCCATGTAGCGCAGGCTGCGAGCAGCGTTGCGCGGCACGTCGGTCCGGTCCGGCCAGGTCGCGAAGGGCACCCCGAAGCCGGTGTGGCCCGTCGTGAACGACTTGCGGTTGAAGTCGACGTCCGAGGCCATGTGCAGACCACCGAGATCTACCGAGCACGCGACGACCGTGCTTGCGGCACACCCGACCTCGCGCAGCCCCCGGGCGGTGCCGGTCAGGTTGCCCCCACCGGCCTGGGTGACCACGACGGCGGCGGGAGGGGCGCCATACGTCTCGGTGACCTGGCGACCGATCTCGGCACCCAGGGTCTCGACCCCGCGGATCCCGAAGGGCGTGTAGAGCGAGGCGTTGAAGAAGCCGGTCGTCTCCAGCGTCACGAGCATCTGGTAGAAGAGCTCCGGGCCGACCGAGAGTCGTTGCACCTCAGCGCCGTACGCCTCGCAGGCACGGGACTTCTCGACGATCTCGGGCTGCCCGACCCCGTGGGAGTCGAAGACCTCCTGCAGCACGATGCAGCGGAGCCGCCGCATCGCCGCCTGCGAGGCGACCCCCGCGCCGTAGTTGCCGGAGGTCGCGGTGGCCACGCCCTGGTAGCCGCGAGCCTTGGCCTCGTAGCAGGAGATCGACGCCCGCCGCGCCTTGAAGGAGCCGGACGCGTTGGCGGCCTCGTCCTTGAGCAGGATGCGAGCGCCCTTGCCCGGCTCGGAGATTCGCCGCACGGCGTCCGTGAGGTTGCGCAGCTCGTGCAGCGGCGTGCCGCCCACCTTGGTCTCGGCCTGGATCTCGGCGATCCGCTCGAGGGTGTATCCGGTGTCGGCCATCATCCGGTCGTAGTCGAAGGCCAGCGGCGTGAGCTCGTAGGTGTCGTAGTCGATCCCGAGCGCGCCGCGCATGATCTCGACCTTGCGGCCCATCACGGCGGCGTAGGACATGTCCCGGCCGGTGCCCGTCATCGCCACTCCTCACCGAGGCCGATGTGGAGCAGCTCGGGTACCGTCGCCCCGAAGCTGTGCTCGTAGGAAGGGTTGACCAGCCGCAGCGTCCCCGGGTGCTGGTGCCCGATCAGGCTCGTGATCGTGACCTCGTCGCCCACCCGCGCCTCGGCGTCGAGGAAGCCGGACATGCGCAGCACGTAGGGCGTCGTGCGGGTCTCCTCGGGCAGCTGCGGCGAGCGCTGCTCCGGCTGCAGCAGCACCCGCTCGATCTCCACCCAGGCGCCGGCCGGGACGAGCTCACTCATGACGTCGCTCCTTGTCGCCCAGGCGATCTCAGACGCGCCGGCGATAGGCGGACTCGCCCATCAGCGCCGCCGGGACGGGGATGTCGAGCATGTTCTTGAGCCCCGGGGTGGCCTCGACGATGCGCGGGACGCAGTTGACGGCGATGCCCTTGGTGGCCGTGCCACCGGCATACTCCGGGGTGATCTGCATCTGGATGCGCGGGGTGCCCTCGATGGTGATGTAGTCCCCGGTCCCCTGGCCCTCGAGCTCCGGCAGCACCTGCTGCGGGTGGATCAGGGTCAGCACGACCTCGTCGCCGCGGTAGCCGACCAGCGTCTGCTTGCAGCCGGCCACCATGCCCGGCTCGACGACCACGTGCGGCGTCTCGCGGCGCACCGTGGAGATGATCGGCTCGCGGCGCTGCTCGATGCGGTCCACGCCGAGCCCGAGCGCGTCGGAGATCATCCGCGCCGACTCCGGGAACCCGATGTGCCCGTCCACGCTGCCGTCCTCGACACCCTTGAGGAACTCCTCCTCGGACAGGCCCACACCCTGGGTGCGCATCACGGTCGGGCCGTATGGCGACAGGTCGTTGACGCGGGACGCCTCGATGCTCGTGACCTCGTGGCACCCGGCCGTGAGCGCGACGACCAGCATGTCCATCGACAGACCCGGGTTGACGCCGGTGCCGATGATCGAGACGCCGTTGTCCCTGGCCAGCTCGTCCAGCTCACGCGCGAGCTCGGGGCTCTGCGCCTCGGGCGAGGCCATCTCCTCGGCGATGGACACGCAGTTGATGCCGGCGCGCAGGATGGTGCGCAGGTCGTCCATCTGCTCCTTGACCCACGAGGTCGTCGCGATGACGACGCAGTCGACCTGGTCCTTGACGAGCACGCTGCTGGGGTCGTCGGTCACCGTCACGCCGAGCGGGTCGATGCCGAGGACCTCGCCGAGGTCCTTGCCGACGTAGTCAGGGCGGCTGTCGATGCCGCCGACGAGCTGCAGGCCGCTCTTGGCGGCCATGAGCCGGGCCATGCCGCTGCCCATGGCTCCCAGCCCCCACTGGACGACCCTGATCTGCCCCATCGCTCGCTCCTCGCGGTCGCGCGCCGGCGGCCGGGCCAGATGGCGTGGCCCACGTCACCGCTGACGTCTCGATCGCGAGGATACACACGCGGGAGAGCGGCTCCGAGCACGGGCCCGGAGGCACGTTTTGGCTGGTCGAGAGGTTATGCAGGGGCCCGGCGGGAGGCGCTGGTGGGGCGCTGGCGGCATACGGCTCACCCATTGTTTATGCCCCACCTCAGCCCCACCTCCCGGCCACTTTCCCCCTCCCTCCGCCTCCCCCCGCCTTATCCGCGATCGTGGACGTTTTGCGCGCCCAGGCGACCCAAAGCGACCACGATCGCGGGGAGGGAGGCGAAGTGGGGCCGGTGGCGCGTCATCCCCCGTCTGGGCAGCCATCCCCCGTCTGGGCGACCGTCTCCCGTCTCGGCGACCATCCCCCGTCTGTGGCTGCAGCCCCAGACGGGGGATGCGGCCGGAGACGGAGGACGGAACCGGAGACGGGAGACGCAGCCGCAGACGGAGCCGGACGCGGGGATCACCCACCTCCCCGCGATCGTGGACGTTTTGTGCACCCAGGCGACCCAAACCGACCACGATCGCGGGGAGAGAGGCGGGGAAGCTGGAAGGAGAAGGGGCGGGCGAGGTCGCAGGGAGGGAGGCGGGGCAGGAGGAAGTGCGGGTGGGTCAGTGCAGCGAGCCGGCGTCGTGGCGCATCTTGTCGGACTGGCCGCGCGCCTTGAGCTCCTTGCGGATCTCCATCGGCAGCGCAAAGAGCAGCGACTCCTCAGCCGCCACCACCGGCTGCACCTCGCCATAACCACGCTCGGCCAGCCAGTCGAGCACGTCCCGCACCAGCACCTCGGGCACGCTCGCGCCGCTGGTCACGCCCACCGTGGTCACGCCGTCCAGCCAGGCCTCGTCGATCTCGTCGGCGTAGTCCACGAGGTAGCCCGCCTGCGCGCCGTGCTCCAGCGCGACCTCGACGAGCCGCACCGAGTTGGAGGAGTTGCGGGACCCGACGACGATCATGAGGTCGGTGTCGGCGGCCATCTGCTTGACGGCGAGCTGACGGTTCTGCGTGGCGTAGCAGATGTCGTCGCTCGGCGGGTCCTGCAGGTTGGGGAACTTCTCCCGCAGCCGGCGCACCGTCTCCATCGTCTCGTCCACGGACAGCGTGGTCTGCGACAGCCACACGACCTTGTCGGGGTCGCGCACCGTCACGTGCTCCACCGCGTCGGGGTTGTCGACGATCGTGATGTGCTCGGGCGCCTCGCCGCTGGTGCCGACGACCTCCTCGTGCCCCTCGTGGCCGATGAGCAGGATGTCGTAGTCCTCGTCGGCGAACCGCACCGCCTCCCGGTGGACCTTGGTGACCAGGGGGCAGGTCGCGTCGATGGTCTTCAGCTGCAGCCGGGACGCCTCGTCGTGGACGACGGGCGCGACGCCGTGGGCGCTGAAGACGACGGTGGCACCCTCGGGCACCTCCTGCGTCTCGTCGACGAAGATCGCCCCGCGCTTCTCGAGCGTGGAGACGACGTGCTTGTTGTGCACGATCTGCTTGCGCACGTAGACCGGCGGGCCGTAGAGCTCCAGGGCCTTCTCGACCGTGACGACCGCCCGGTCGACGCCGGCGCAGTAGCCGCGGGGGGCGGCGAGCAGCACGCGCTTGTGGTCAGTCTGCGAGTCAGTCACCGGACAAGTCTAGGCGAGCCCGCTGGGCCGACCCTGACTCGGCGGAATCAGAGATCTTCGGGTTGCAACCCGAAGATCCGGGAGCAACCCGAAGATCTGGGGGCAACCCGAGCCGCGGCGCCCGCACCGGCCCCGACACGCCCCCACCCTGGCCGGGTCGTCGCCACGGGGGTCGGCGGCGCGGCATACGCTCTCGGGCATGTCCACCCTGCCCGAGCGCGCCAACCAGACCACGGCGGAGCATCCGTGGCCGGTCCGGCTGCTGTCGATGAAGATCGCGGACTACGTCGACAAGATGTCCGGGCTCTGGGTCGAGGGTCAGGTGGTGCAGCTCAACCGCCGCCCGGGCGCGGGGCTGGTCTTCCTGACCCTGCGCGACCCCGACGTCGACATGTCGCTGTCCGTCACCCTCCCGACCCAGATCCTGGACCGTATGCCGAGCCCGCTGTCCGACGGGGCCCGGGTGGTCGTGCAGGCCAAGCCCACCTTCTGGACCAAGCGCGGCACGCTGCAGCTCGAGGGGCGTCAGGTCAGGGCGGTCGGCGTCGGCGAGCTGCTCGCCCGGCTCGAGCACCTCAAGCGGGTGCTGGCGGCCGAGGGGCTCTTCGCCGCGGAGCGCAAGCGGCCGCTGCCCTTCCTGCCGCGGCGCGTGGGGCTGGTCTGCGGCCGGGCCTCGCAGGCCGAGCACGACGTCGTCCAGAACGCCCTGCGTCGTTGGCCCGCCACGGAGTTCGAGATCCGGCGGGTGGCGGTGCAGGGGTCCGGCGCGGTCGCCGAGGTGAGCGAGGCGGTGCGCGAGCTCGACGCGCTGCGCGAGGTCGACGTCATCGTGATCGCGCGCGGCGGCGGCTCGGTGGAGGACCTGCTGCCCTTCAGCAACGAGGCGCTGGTGCGGGTGGTGTCGGACTGCTTCACGCCCGTGGTCAGCGCGATCGGCCACCACGAGGACACCCCGCTGCTCGACCACGTCGCCGACTGGCGGGCCTCCACCCCGACCGACGCGGGCCGGCGCGTGGTGCCCGACCTCGCCGAGCAGCAGGAGATCGTCGCGGCGGCCCTGGCCCGTCTGGAGCGCGGGGTCCGCAGCTATGTGGAGCGGGAGCGACGCGGCCTCGCGACCCTGCGGTCCCGGCCCGTGCTCGCCCGCCCGGTCACCCTGGTCGAGCAGCGCCGAGCCGAGCTGGATCGGTTGCTGGACAAGGCGACCCACCGCGTGGCGGGGTCGGTGCACCGGGACCGTGCGCGGGTCTCCGGGCTCGCGGGGCGGCTGCGCGCGCTCTCCCCGCTCGGCACCCTCGAGCGTGGGTATGCCGTCGTGCAGCACCGCGACGGCTCCGTCGTCACGGACCGGGAGGACGTGCAGCCGGACGAGCTGCTGCGGGTGCGGGTGACCGACGGCGACTTCGGGGTGCGGGTGCTCGGCTGAGCGCCGCTCAGCGACCGCGCAGTCAGTCGCCCTCCGCGGGTGCGGCGGGCGTGCCGGGGCGGTCGTCCCCGGCAAGGCGCGCCTCGGCCCGGTCGAGCCAGGTGGCGCAGTGCGCCGCGAGGGCCTCGCCGCGCTCCCAGAGCCGCAGGCTGTCCTCGAGCGGCAGCTGGCCGGCCTCGAGCTGGGCGACGATCGACACCAGCTCGTCCCGCGCCTGCTCGTAGCTCAGCTCGTCGATGGGGCGCTCGGTCGGGGTCTGCTCGGCCATGACGCCACCCTACGGGCCCGGCCGCCGGGATCAGCGCAGGGCCGGCGACAACCGCTGGGCGTAGGCGACCGCGCGGTCGCAGGTCTCGCCGGTCTCGACGACCGTGGTCAGGTCCGGGCCACGCCGGACCAGGGTGCAGGCGCTCCCGGAGACGTAGGACTCGACCGGCAGCGCCCCCACCCGCATGGCCCCGGCGGCGCGACGGTCCTTGACCTGCGCGGAGATCCAGGCCGGGGACGCCTGCGCCGTCTGCGCCACCGCCACGTAGCGCGGGTCCTCGACGTAGCGCACCTGCCAGGTCCGCAGCCCGTCGGCGCCCGGCGCGAGCCGCGCCACCGTCGCCCCCCAGCCGTCTTCCAGCCCGGTCAGCTCCGCGAGCGGCCACCCCGTGGCCTTGCGCTCGGCCTCGACCACCGCGTGCGCGTCGACGCTCGGACGCTCGACCTTGTCGGTGCGCACCACGAGCGCGTAGAACGCCAGCACCATCGCCGCGACCGCCAGCGTCGACCACACCATGTTGGCGAAGGTCCCCGACAGGTGGGGGTTGCGGCGTGCGGGCCGCTGCGGCTGGTCGGTCGTGGCACTGGAGCTCATGGACCCATCGTCCCCGATCGGGGCGCCCCGGCGCGAACCTCACCCGGCGCCGACCAGGGCACCGATGGATACTGGCGTGGCACACGACAGCTCGGCCGCAGGAGTGCCCATGTCCGATCGCCTTCTCGTCGTCGGCGAGGCCCTCGTCGACATCGTCCACCGGGTGGACGGCTCCGTCGACGAGCACCCCGGCGGCTCCCCCGCCAACGTCGCCATCGGGCTCGCGCGGCTGGGGCACCCGGTGGAGTTCGCCACGCAGTTCGGGCGGGACGAGCACGGGGTCATGGTCCGCGCGCACCTGGAGCAGGAGCGGCTGCTGCGGCTGACCGACGGCTCCGCCGAGGCCGAGTCGACGTCGACGGCGCTGGCGCGGCTGGACGCGGGCGGGGCGGCGAGCTACGAGTTCGAGCTGCTGTGGGACGTCGCGCGGGCCCTGGACGAGGCCCCGGTCGGGCACCTGCACACCGGCTCGATCGCGGCCACCCTCGAGCCCGGCGGGTCCGCCGTGGTCGAGGCCGCGCTGCGCGCCCGCGACACCGGCACCGTCTCCTACGACCCCAACGCCCGGCCCACGATCATGGGCTCCCCCGAGGACGTGCGGCAGCGCATCGAGCAGCTCGTGGGGCTGTCCGACGTGGTCAAGGCCAGCGACGAGGACATCGCCTGGCTGTATGCCGGCGCCCAGCCCGAGGAGGTCATGGACCTGTGGGGGCGCCTGGGGCCCGAGCTCGTCGTGGTCACCCGCGGCGGGGGCGGCGCGCTGGCGCTGGTCCCGCGCACCGGGGAGCGGCTCGTGGCCGAGGCCACCCGGGTCGTCGTGGTGGACACGGTGGGCGCCGGCGACGCGTTCATGTCCGGGCTGGTCTCGGGGCTGCTCGACGCCGGGCTGCTCGGCTCCCTCGAGGCCCGGGACCGGCTGCGGCGCGCCAACCTCGCCGACCTGCGGCCCGCCATCGACCGGGCCACGGCGTGCGGCGCCATCACCGTGTCGCGGGCGGGCGCCAACCCGCCGACCCGCGCCGAGCTCTGAGCGACCGCCGCCACCCATGACCCCGCCGCTGCGCGCTACCACCCCTGACCCCGCTGCTGCGCCCTACCGCGCCGCGTCGAGCCGGGCCACCACCTGGTCCACGGTGGCGCGGCCGGCGGTCAGGTCGACCATGGCCTTCCAGAACGCGTCCTGCCCCAGCGCCGGCGGCATCTGGTCGCTGGCGTCATACCGCACCGAGGTGGCCTGGTAGGCCGCCGACGCGATCTTGCGGGTCGTCGTGCTGGCGTAGCGCCGCAGCGCGAAGTCCTTGTGCGGAGAGATGAATCCGCGATCCTCCGAGCCCGCCCAGTCGGTCCCGAACCTCGGGTCCGTCGCCATGTAGCGCACCAGCCCCCGCGCCGCGTCCGAGGCGTCGGTGAGCAGGGCGGCGTTGTCACCGCCCACCTCGAGGGTGTCCGACACCCCGGAGGGGAAGGCCACGACGGAGGTCGTCTGGTCGATGGTGCTGCGCACCCGCTCGGGCAGGAAGCCCGCCTGCGTGGCATAGCTGCCCTGCTTGAGCAGCGCGCACCGCTGCGGCTCGGCGAAGAGCCCGTCGGCGGCGTGCCGCACGTCACGGGCCGCGGCCGCAGCCCCGCCACCCTCGACCCCGCGGGGCCCGAGCACGCGATCGGCATACGTCTGGAAGGCCTGCTTGATCCGGGGGTCGGAGAAACCGACCCGCCCGCTCACCCACTCGTCGTAGACCTGCGGCCCGGACTCCTTGAGCACGAGCTCCTCGACCCAGTCGGTCCCGGCCCAGCCGGAGTTGGCGCCGTCGGCGAGCCCGAGGCACCAGGTGGTGCGGCCCGACGCGCGGATCGTCTCGGCGGCCGCCTTCAGCTCGGCCATGGTCTGCGGCGGCTCGATCTTGAGGGTGTGCAGCGCGTGCCGGTCGTACCACAGCAGCGACTTGACGTTCATCGACACCGGGACGGCGTAGGCCTTGCCGTCGGCCTCGAGCGGCGCCATCAGCCCCGGCACCAGGTCGGCCGCGACCCGCCCCACCGGCAGCACCCCGTCCAGCTCCTGCACCGCCCCGCGCCCGCGCAGCTCGTGCAGCAGGCCCGGCTGAGGCAGCAGCGCGATGTCGGGCAGCCGGCCCGACTGCTCGCGAGCGCGCAGGTCGCGCGTGAGGTTGCCGCTGCGGGTGTAGGTGACGGTCACGCCGTGCTGGCGCGCCCACGCCCCCACGGCCTCCTGGAACCCTGCCGCCTGCGCCCCCTCGAAGGCATACATGATCTCGACGGTGTCGCCGCCCGACGGCGCGGTCGGCGACGCGGCGCCCTCCCCCTGCCCGCCGGTGCAGCCGACGAGCAGCCCCGCGACGACGAACGCCAGTGCTGCGGCACGCATCCGAGCTCCTTCCGGCCAGGCTTCGCCTGCACCCTATCCGGCCACGCGCGACCAGGGTCCGCTCCCGTGCGGGACGCGGACCCTGGTCGTGTCGTATGCCGCTCGCCACCGCCCCACGGGGCTCCGGCGACGGCGTGGCTCAGCCCTTGACGGCGCCCGAGGTCATGCCGCGGATGAAGAACCGCTGCAGCACCAGGAAGACCGTGATCGGCAGGACCATCGTGAGGAAGGCCGCCGCGGTGAGCAGCTCCCAGCCCTGGCCCTGGGTGCCCATGAGGGAGGCGAGGGCCACGGTCATCACGATGTTCTTGCCCTGGCCGAGGAAGACCAGCGCGACGAGCAGGTCGTTCCACACCCACAGGAACTGGAAGATCGCGAACGACGCGAGCGCCGGCACCGACAGCGGCATGATCAGCCGCCAGAAGATCTTCCAGTGGCTGGCGCCGTCGATCTTGGCGGACTCGATCAGGGACATCGGCAGCGTCGCCATGTAGTTGCGCAGGATGTAGACCGCCAGCGGCATCCCGAACCCGGTGTGGGCGAGCCACACCGTGAGGAACTGACCACCGATCCCCCACTTGGTGAACAGGATCGACAGCGGCACCAGCGCCACCTGGTTGGGGACGACCAGCAGGCCCACGATCAGGATGAAGAGCCAGTCGCGGCCCTTGAACTCCATGAACGTGAACGCGTAGGCCGCGAAGCAGGCGATGAGGATCGGGATGATCGTCGCCGGGATGGCCACCGCGAGGGAGTTGACGAAGGCGTTGCCCATCGGGTTGGAGCCGGTCGTCAGCACGTTGCGGTAGTTTTCCAGCGTCAGCGACAACGGGCTCTTGATGGCGTTCCACCAGCCGTCGTTGTTGGCGTCGCTGGCCGACCGGAAGGAGGTCACGAAGAGGCCGAAGGTCGGGATGAGCCACGCGATGCACAGCAGCACCACGAAGGACTCGGCGAGCCAGCCACCCTTCTTGCCGGCGCCGCCGTCCTTGGGCGCGGTCAGCCGCTGCTGCTCCGCGCGGTTGCCGTCGACGGTGGCGACGCCGCCGGCGCCGCCCTCGGGAGCGATCCTGGTCGAGGTCATCGCTGGGCCTCCTGCAGTCGGAACTGGCGGACCTGGTAGACCATGATCGGCACGATGACGATCATGAGCATCACGACGATCGCGGCGGCCTTGCCGTTGTCCATGTTGATGAACAGCTGGGAGAAGAAGGCGTTGCCGACGACGTTGGTGTCGAACTGACCGTTGGTCATGACGTAGACGATGTCGAAGACCTTCAGCACCCCGATGAGGACGGTGATGAAGACGGTCACGACGGTCGGCCACACCTGCGGCACGATGATCGAGAAGAAGATGCGCTTCTCGCCCGCCCCGTCGATGCGGCCCGCCTCGATGGTGTCCTCCGGGACCGCCTTGATCGCCGACGACAGCAGCACCATCGCGTAGCCGACCTGGGTCCAGATGTAGACCACCATCAGCAGCAGCACGTTGAACTTGAAGTTGGTGAACTGCAGCCAGGTCTGGGGCTGGCCGCCGAAGGCCGTGACGATGGCGTTGAGCAGACCCGTCTGGGGGGTGCCCGCCGGCTTGAACGCGTAGATCAGCGCCCAGATGGTGCCCGCGCCGGCCATCGAGATCGCCATCGGCAGGAAGATGATCGTCTTGGAGAGCTTCTCCGCGCCGGGGCTCAGCCGGTCGGCGAGGGTGGCGACCAGCAGGCCGAGGGCGACGACCGACGCCGGGACGACCAGGATCCACAGGAAGTTGTTGAGGATCGCGGTCTGGAAGTCACGGTTGCCCAGCAGCTGCGTGTAGTTCTGCAGGCCGACGTACTTCGAGGTGTCCGCGTTGGCGAACGACGCCTGGATCGTCGTGATCGCCGGGTAGAGCAGGAACAGGCTGATCGCCGCGAGGGCGGGCAGCAGGTAGAGGTAGGGCTTGACCCGCTCCTCGCCCTTCTTGCCGCCGAGCGCGCTGAGCTTGTCCAGCACCCAGAACAGCACCACGGCGCCGAGGACGCCGAAGACCACCGCCAGGACGGCGTTCGCAATCTTGATTCCCATCAGGGGGTCCTTTCAGGCCCAGTGGTGGGACGGGGCCGCGCAGCCCCGCCCCACCAGCACCGGGGCTGCGTCAGCTGGCCGGCCAGGAGTCGTCGATGGCCTTCAGCGTCGCGTCGAGGTCGGCCTTGCCGGTCGTGTAGTTGACCATGCCGGTCCAGAACGAGCCGGAGCCGACGGCACCGGGCATCGCGTCCGAGCCGTCGAAGCCGAGAACGGTGGCGTTCTTGGCGATCTTCGCGATCTCGCGCAGCGTGTTGTTGGGGTACTTCGAGTCGTCGAAGCTCTTGTTGGGCGACAGCCACGCACCCGTGGCGGCCTGGGACTCGCCCCACTTGGGGTCGGCCACCATGTGCTCCATGACCTTCTTGACGTTGCTGTCGTTCTTGGTCAGCGCGGCCGCGAGGTCACCCGCACCGAGGACCGGGTGCTCCCCGTTGACGGACGGCGTCTGGAAGACCCCGACGACGTTGTCGATGTCCTTGAAGATGGTGTCCGGGAAGAAGCCCTTCTGGGTGATGAAGTTGCCCTGCTTGCCGGTGAGGCACTTCGGCGGCTTGGCGAACATCGGGTTGAGGGCGGTCGCGAACTGGATGCTGGCGGCGTTCTGGCGTCCGCCATACATGTAGCCGTCGGTGAGGACGAGCTTGTTGTAGATGTCGAAGGCCTTGCGGACCTCGGGGGAGTCGAACTTGATCTCGTGGTCGACCCACTTCTTGTAGACGTCCTTGCCGCCGGTCTGCAGGACGTAGTCCTCGATCCAGTCGGTGCCCGGCCAACCGGTGGCGGGGCCAGAACCGAGGCCGAAGCACATCGGGGCGACGCCGTCCGACTTCATCTTGGCCAGCAGCGCCTCGAGCTCGGCCTGGGTCTTGGGGACCTCGTAGCCCTTCTGCTTCCAGGTCGCCTTGTCGTACCAGTAGAGCGACTTGATGTTCATCGCCATCGGCGCGCCGTAGACCTTGCCGTTGACCGTGGCGGCGTCCAGGAAGCCGGGGATGATCGAGGACTTGACCTTCTCGACGTCCGTCTGGGTCGACAGCTCAGCGACCTTGCCCTTGGTCGCGAGCGACTTCAGGATGCCGGGCTGGGGGAAGATCGCGATGTCCGGCGGGTCGCCCGCCTGGATCTTGGTGGTGATGAGGTTCTGGAAGTTGTCGGACTGGTTGTAGTCGAACTTCAGCGCCGGCGACTGCTTGGCGCCCCAGTCGTCGAGCTCCTTCTTGAAGGCGACGTTCTGGTCGCCCGAGAAGGCATACATGATGCTGATCGTCGTCTTGGCGCTACCCTGTCCTCCGCCGGACCCGCCGGAGGACGAGTCGTTGCCTCCGCCGGAGAGGCACGCGCTCGTCGACGTCGCGACGAGCCCGCAGAGCACGGCGGCCATGGAGACCTTGCGGATGTGCATGGAGTGACCTCAATCCCTTGTCCATCGCCACTCGTGCACCGGGGGCGGGCAAGGTCCCCGGGCCCCTCGGCCAGGGTGCCTGCTCGCGGCGCTGCGGGCGGCCTTTGACGTTTTAGTGCCCCCAGCATCGGGCGCGCACCCCGAGCCGTCAACGGGGTCGGCGCAATGCAACGTTCTTGTGACATGCGCCGCTTCATCGATGTACGGATCGATCACAGAGGCGGTATCTTCCGCCGCATGGCGCCCCAGGGACTTGACCGCCGCCCGACCCTCGCGGACGTCGGGCGGATGGCCGGCGTCTCCCCCACCACGGTGTCCTTCGTCCTCAACCCGCGCTCCAAGCAGACGATCAGCGCCGCGACCCGGGCGCGCGTGCTGCAGGCCGTCAACGACCTCGGTTACCGCCCCAACCGCACCGCGCAGTCGCTGCGCCGCAGCCGCACCGGCACCATCGGGATCGTCGTGGACGAGCCCGCGATGGAGGCCTTCGCCGGGGAGACCGTCAACGGCGCCCACGACCTGGCGTGGAGCGAGGGCAGCGTGCTGCTGGTGACCCACACCGGTCGGCGCCCCCACGGGATGCGGCTCGCCATGGACGAGCTCGCCGACCGCCAGGTCGACGGCCTGATCGTCACCTGCTCGGGCACCCGGGCCCTCGAGCTGCCCGAGACCCTCCCCCCGCTGCCCCTGGTGCTCGCCAACGCCTTCGACGACACGTATGCCGTCCCCTGCTTCCTGCCCGACGAGAGGTTCGGCGGGCGGGAGACGGCTCGGCTGCTCTGCGCGGCGGGGCACCGGCGGCTCGCCTACCTGACCGGCCACGCGGGGGCCTGGGCCACGTCGCTGCGCCTCGAGGGCTTCCTGGAGGAGGTCGAGCAGCACGGCGTGGCCCGCGGCGACGTCGTGGTGCGGGAGGGCTACTACTACGTCGACTCCGGGCACGCGCTGGCCCGCGAGCTGCTGGCCCTCCCGGACGCGACCCGCCCGACCGCCATCGCCTGCGGCAACGACCGGATGGCGCTCGGGGTCTACCTCGCCGCCGCCGAGGCCGGGCTGCGCATCCCCGAGGACCTGTCCGTGGTGGGCTACGACGACCACGAGCCGGTCATCACCCAGCTGCGCCCGCAGCTGACGACGGTGCGGCTGCCGCTCTACGACATGGGCCGGCTCGCCGCGGAGGCCCTGGCGCACGGGTCCGTCGGCCAGCTGCCGCAGCGCACCTACCTGCCGTGCCCCGCCGTGCCGCGGGACTCCGTGGCCGCAGCCCCGGGGCGGCATACGGACGGGCGCGGGCCTAGGGTTAGGGAGACCGGACGGGCCCGCCACAGGTGACGGGCAGGCGAGGCCCGGGGCGCGGCGCGCACCCCCGCTGCGCCGTGACATGTGAAGGAGCAGGAGCACCGAGATGCCGGAGTTCGCCTACGAGGCCCTACTGCCGCACGGCCACGACGACACCCCCTACCGCCGGCTGACGTCCGACGGCGTCGAGGTGGTCGCGGGGCCCGACGGCACGGAGTTCCTGCGGGTCGCGCCGCAGGCCCTGACCCTGCTCGCCGAGACCGCGATGCACGACATCGCCCACTACCTGCGGCCCGCGCACCTCGCCCAGCTGCGCACGATCCTCGACGACCCGGAGGCGAGCAACAACGACAAGTTCGTCGCGCTCGACCTGCTGAAGAACGCCAACATCGCCGCCTCGGGCGTGCTGCCGATGTGCCAGGACACCGGCACCGCGATCATCAAGGGCGAGCGCGGCCAGCACGTGCTCACCGAGGGCGTCGACGAGGAGCCGCTGGCCCGCGGCGTCTACGACGCCTACACCACGCTCAACCTGCGCTACTCCCAGAACGCCCCGGTCACGATGTGGGAGGAGAAGAACACCGGCAGCAACCTGCCCGCCCAGATCGAGCTGTATGCCGACACCGAGCGCGGCCACGAGATGGAGTACTCCTTCCTCTTCATGGCCAAGGGTGGCGGCTCGGCCAACAAGTCCTACCTCTTCCAGGAGACCAAGGCGATCCTCAACCCGGACGCCATGATGCGCTTCCTCGACGAGAAGATCCGCGGCCTCGGCACGGCGGCCTGCCCGCCCTACCACCTGGCCATCGTGATCGGCGGCACGAGCGCCGAGCTCGCCCTCAAGACCGCGAAGTACGCGAGCGCCAAGTACCTCGACACGATGCCGACCACGGGCAACGCCGCCACGGGCCGCGGCTTCCGCGACGTCGAGATGGAGGAGCAGGTCCTCGAGCTGACCCGCCGGCAGGGCATCGGGGCGCAGTTCGGCGGCAAGTACTTCTGCCACGATGTCCGCGTCATCCGCCTGCCCCGCCACGGCGCGTCGCTGCCCGTCGCCATCGCCGTCTCCTGCTCGGCCGACCGGCAGTGCCGCGGCAAGATCACCCGCGACGGCGTCTTCATCGAGCAGCTCGAGATGGAGCCCGGGCACTACCTGCCCGACACGACCGACGAGCACCTCGCCGAGGGCGCGCAGGAGGAGGGCCGCAGCGCCGACGTCGTCCGGATCGACCTCAACCGCCCGATGGACGAGATCCGCGCCGAGCTGTCCAGGCACCCCGTGCGGACCCGGCTGTCGCTGACCGGCCCGCTGGTCGTGGCCCGCGACATCGCGCACGCCAAGATCAAGGAGCGCCTGGACGCCGGCGAGGAGATGCCGGGCTACCTGAAGGACCACCCGGTCTACTACGCCGGCCCCGCCAAGACGCCCGAGGGCATGGCATCGGGGTCCTTCGGCCCGACGACGGCCGGGCGCATGGACTCCTACGTCGACCAGTTCCAGGCCGCCGGGGGCTCGATGGTGATGCTCGCCAAGGGCAACCGGTCCCAGGCCGTCACCGACGCGTGCCGCACCCACGGCGGGTTCTACCTCGGCTCCATCGGCGGCCCCGCCGCGCGCCTCGCGCAGGACTGCATCAAGGACGTCCAGGTGCTGGAGTACCCCGAGCTCGGCATGGAGGCCGTCTGGCGGATCGAGGTCGAGGACTTCCCCGCCTTCATCGTGGTCGACGACAAGGGCGACGACTTCTTCGCGGAGTTCGCCAAGCCCGTCGCCATGACCATCACCACCCGCCCCGGACTGGAGAAGTCATGACCGCCGCCACCGAGGACCACCCCGTCACCCCGGCGCAGGCCTGGCAGCGGATGCTCGCGGGCAACGCCCGCTTCGTCTCCGGCGACCGGCTGCACCCCAACCAGGACGTCGACCGCCGCACCGAGCTCGCCGGCGGCCAGCGCCCCTTCGCCGTGCTCTTCGGGTGCGCCGACAGCCGCGTCGCGGCCGAGATGATCTTCGACCAGGGCCTCGGGGACCTCTTCGTGGTGCGCACCGCCGGGCACGTGCTCGACCCCTGCGTCATCGGCACCATCGAGTTCGGCGCCGGGATCCTCGGCACCCCGCTGATCGTGGTCATGGGCCACGACGCGTGCGGGGCGGTGCGCGCCGGCATCACCGCGGCCGACAGCGGCGAGATCCCCGGCGGCTACATCCGCGACCTCGTCGAGAAGGTCATGCCCTCGGTCGTCCAGGCCCGCTCCCAGGGCGACGGTCGCACCCCGGCCACGGCCGAGGACATCGGCGCCTGGCACGTGCGCCGCACCGTGCGGATGCTCGCCGAGCGGTCCGCGCTGATCCAGCAGCAGATCCTCGCCGGCAGGCTCGCCGTCGTCGGCATCAACTACGCCCTCGCCGACGGCGACGTGCACTACATCGACCACGTGGGAGACATCGGCGACCTGCGCGACGTCGCCGACGCCTCGGACGACCGATGACCCGCCTCCCCTCCCGCCGGTCACCGCGCGCGATCGGGACCGTATGACGCCCGCCGCCCACCTCGCGTCCCTCACCACCTACCCCCTCAAGTCGGGGCGGGGCATCGCGCACGACGCGTGGCCGGTGGAGACCTGGGGGCTGCGCGACGACCGCCGCTGGATGGTGCTGGAGGCCGACGGGTCCATGGTCAGCGCCCGCAAGGACCCGCGGCTGCTCACCGTCACCGCGGTGCCCCACGAGGACGGCCTGCACCTGGCCGCACCCGGGCTCCCCGATCTCGTCGTGCCGGTGCCGCGCGGGGCGGCATACGTGACGGGTGAGGTGTGGGGCGCGGCCGTGCGCGGGCTCCCGGCCGGGGACGCGGCCGACGCCTGGGTGCGCGGCCTGCTGGGGCGCGCGGGGCTGCGGCTGGTGTGGTGCGACGACCCGGGGTTCCGGCCCGTCGACCAGGACTTCGCCGGGCCCGGGGAGACCGTGGCCTACCAGGACGGCTTCCCGCTGCTGCTGACCTCGACCGCCTCGCTGGCGCTGGTCCAGCGCTGGGTCGACGCGACGACGACGGAGCGCGGCGAGGAGCCGATCCCCGTGACGATGGGGAGGTTCCGGCCCAGCGTCGTCGTCGACGGGCTCGACGAGCCGCTGGTCGAGCAGGGCTGGGACCGGGTGCGCATCGGCGAGGTCACCTTCCGGATGGCCAAGCACTGCGGCCGCTGCGTGATGACCACCTACGACCCCGCCACCCTGGTCAAGAGCAAGGAGCCGCTGCGGTCGATCGCGGCGCACAACACCATCGACGGGCGGATCGTCTTCGGCGTCAACCTCGTGCCCGAGAGCACCGGCACCCTCCGCGTGGGCGACGAGGTCACGGCGCTCGGTTGACCCCTGCCCCCGCCCGGCGGGGATAGCGCACCCCCTCCCCGGGGTAGGTGAGTCGGTCAGAGACGTCTCGCCTCGTCCTCAGGAGACCCGATGACCACCGGACCCACCGGCACCCCGCCCCAGCAGCCCGGCCCCTCCGGCTCCCCCCTCGAAACCTTCCTGCACGGCGCCGAGGACGCGGTGGTCCAGGCCCGCACGCAGGTCGCCCGGACCACGCAGGCCAACCGCGGCAAGATCTCCGGCGCCCTGGACAAGCTCGTCCGGACGGTCGACGACAAGACCGGCCGCAGGTACCACTCCCAGGTCCAGACCGCCAAGGGCTGGGTCGAGAAGGGCGTCGACGTCGTGGCCGGGGCGCCCGCGGCCCCGGGGGCACCGGCCGGGTCGGCCGCTCCGTCCTCGCCCGCGCCGGGAGCGCCTGCCGCACCCACCACGCCCACCACCGCCGCCCCCGACAAGCCCAAGGAGGGCTGGCACCGCGGGCCCGACGGCCAGTGGACGCGGTCCTCCTGAGGCGGAGCCGACGATGAGCTGCTCCCACTGCGGCGCCGCGATCTCCGACGGCGCCACCTTCTGCCCGTCCTGCGGGGAGATGGTGCTGACCACGCCCCCGGCCGCGACGCCGCCTCCCCCGGCGCCAGGCCCGGGCTCCACCCCGGCCGCGCCGCCCGGCACCGGGTCCGGAGGTGCGCCTGGGCAGCGCCCCCGCCCGCAGGTCGTGCCCGCGCCGCAGCGCCCCACGCGGCAGCGGCCCCCCAGCCAGCCCCGAGCGCGGACGCGGCCGCAGGTGCCCCAGGGCCCCTACCCCGGTCGGCAGCAGGGACCGTATGCCGGCTCCCCTGGCCCCCAGGCGCCGCGTCAGCAGTACCCGCCATACCCGCCTCAGCAGTACCCGCCGGAGCAGTAGCCGCCACAGCAGCCTCAGCGCGGCGGCCCCGGCTACCCCGGTGGCTACGGCGAACGCCCGCAGGTCCGGCGGTGGCCGGGCTCCGGGGCGATGCTCCTGCGCCTCCTGCTGCTGGTCCTCGCGATCCCGGTGATCCTGGCCGTGGCGGGCGCCATCCTCGGCTTCAACCTGCTGTCCGCCGGCGGGGGCGACTCTGCCGAGCCGTCGGCCGATCCGACCCCGGTCTCCACCTCGTGGACCAGCCCGACCACGACGGACGGCGCCACCTCGACGGACAGCCCCACCGGCTCCGCTGGCGCGACGTCGACCGCCGCGACCTCGCAGGCCTCCACCTTCGCCACGGCCTACCCGCCGGCCCGGATCACCGGCCGCGAGTCTCTCGCACCGGCACCGGCGCGCTGGTCTTCCTCTACGGCGGCGAGGCGGGTGCTCGGCTGACCACGACCATCCGTCCCAGCTCGTCCCACCCACCCATGACCCACCCATCACGGAGGACCCGATGACCCAGCCCCCGACCGACCCCACCCAGCCGGCACCGAACCAGCCGGCACCGACCCAGCCCGTGCCGACGGAGCCCACCGCCCCGGGCGTGCCCACGCCGCCCAGCACCCCGCCCGCGGCCCCCGCGCCGGGCGAGAACCCGGTGGACCCGACCCAGCCCGTCGCCCCGCCGGCTCCCGTCGAGTCCCCCGCGCCGGTCGAGGCGCCCGCCGCCGCTCCGGCTCCCACCGCGACCCCGGCGCCCGCCGCCCCGGTGGCGCCTCCCGCGCCGGCCGTCCCCGCGCAGCCGGTGCCGAGCTCGATCGACACCCCCGCGCCGCAGGACGACAAGGCCAAGCTCCTGCCGTTCTACCTCGTCTGCGACGTCTCGCACTCCATGGTCGAGAGCGGCGCCCTCACCGAGGCCAACAACATCCTCCCGAGCCTGGTCCAGGCCCTCGAGAAGGACCCGATCATCTGCGACAAGGTCCGCTTCGGGGTCATGGACTTCAGCGACGACGCCCGCATGGTGCTCCCGCTGTGCGACCTGCTCGAGCAGACCACCCTGCCCCAGCTCGAGGGGCGGGGGCGGACGTCATACAAGGCGGCCTTCGACCTGCTGCGCACCCAGATCGAGCGGGATGTCAACCAGCTCAAGGCGGACGGATTCGCCGTGCACCGGCCGGCCGTGTTCTTCCTGTCCGACGGCGCCCCGACCGACGCCGAGCCGGACTGGAAGGCCGCCTTCGCCGCGCTGACGCAGTACGACAAGGCGTCGGGCACGGGCAACCGGATGTACCCCAACATCATCCCGTTCGGCCTCCAGGGTGCCGACCCCCGCATCCTGCAGGAGGTCATCCACCCCAAGAACCCGCCCGAGCGCGCCATGCGCCTCTTCATGGCCGACCAGGACCAGACCGCGGCGTCCGCCGGTCGCAGCTCGGGCAGCTGGAGTACATCGCCGAGGGCGGTCAGGGCCGGGTCTACCGGTGCCTGACGCTCCAGCTGCCCGACGTGCACCACCACCTCGCCTACAAGGAGTTCAAGGCGGGGCAGCTCGCCAGCGGCGGGCTCGAGGCCATCGTGGGCGTGCGCTCGCGCATGAGCGCCCCGGACCGGGACCTGCTGGACTCGAACGCGGCATGGCCGATCCGGCTGGTGCGCGACCAGGGCCGCGTCGTCGGCCTGCTCATGCCGCTCATCCCGGACTCGTTCGTGCAGGTCGGACACTCCATCACCGGCTCCGCGATGCGCAAGGAACGCGAGATCCAGTTCCTCTTCCTTGCGGCCAACCGGTGCGCCAAGCTCGGCTTCCCGCTGGTCAACCTGCACCAGCGGCTGCACCTGTGCGAGCAGCTCGCCCGCGTCCTCGCCCTGCTGCACACCAACAACGTCGTCTTCGGCGACTTCAACGCCAAGAACGCGTTGTTCTCCGTGGGGCCGGGGCGCGCGGACGCCGGGATCATGCTCGTCGACTGCGACGCCGTGCGGGTCCGCGGCACCATGTCGGCCGTCCCCCAGCTCAACACCCCGGACTGGGAGCCACCGGCCGCCGAGCGGAACCAGCTGACGAGCTACACCGACGTCTACAAGTACGCCCTCTTCGTCCTGCGCTGCCTGTCCCCCGGCACCAACGCCTCCACCGCCCGCGACCCCCGCCGGGTCGCCGACATCCTCGACCCGGAGGGCCAGCACCTGCTCGCCGCGTCTCTGTCCGAGACGCCCGGGCACCGCCCGTCGTGCACGCAGTGGGCCGACTACTTCGCCCGGTTGCGCGCGGCTCGGCTCGCGGGCCTGCCCGTCGCCCCCGCGGCGGGGTCGACCACGGTGGGTGCGGCTGGGGCAGGTACCGCGGCGGGGAACACTGCCGCGGGCGGGGCCGGAGCAGCGAGGCCGGCAGCCCCCGCACCGACGACGCAGCCCGGACCCGCGTCCTCCCAGGGCGCCCCCGCACCCAGCACGGGTGGCTGGCGCCGCGCCCCTGACGGCTCCTGGGTTCGCTGCCCCCTGCCGCTGACCCCTGCCGCTCACCCCAGTCGCCGCTCACCCCTGCCACCGTTCACCTGCCCCGGCCCCGCCCCGCCCCACATCGCGAGATGGGGGCGGGGACCGGGCAGTTCAGAGGTCGAGCAGCAGCGTGGTCGGCCGCTCGATGCAGTCGGCCACGTAGCGGATGAACCCGCCCGCCGTCCCGCCGTCGCACACCCGGTGGTCGAAGGTCAGCCCGATCGTGCCGACCGTGCGGACCGCCAGCTGCCCGTCGACGACCCACGGCTTGTCGATCAGCCGCCCGACGCCGACCATGGCGGCCTCGGGGTGGTTGATGATCGGGGTGGAGCCGTCGACGCCATACCCGCCGTAGTTGTTGAGCGTGAACGTCCCCCCGGTCATCTCGGCCGGGGACAGCGTGCCGTCCATGGCCTTGGTCGTGAGCTCGCGCAGCGCGAGCGACAGCTCGCCGAGGCTCATCTCGCCGGCGCCGTGCACGACGGGGACGACGAGACCGCGCGGTGACTGGGCCGCAAAACCGAGGTTGACGGCACCCTTGACCACGACCTCGTTGGCCTCGGTGTCCACGGTCGCGTTGAGCTCCGGGTATCGCCGCAGCCCCGCCACCATGATCCGCGCCAGCAGGGCGAGCACGCCGAGCCGCGCCTCGGGGCGGGCGTCCGCGAGCTGCCTTCGCACCGCGAGGAACTCGGTCGCGTCGACGTCCACCCACGTGGTCGCGTCCGGGATCTCCCGGCGCGAGGTGGCAAGCCGGCTGGCGATCGTGCCCCGTATGCCGGTCAGCGGGATCCGGCGATCCTGGGCCGGGGACGCCGAGCCGCTCGACGGGGCAACGGTGCTCGACGGGGCAACGGTGCTCGCGGAGCCGGCCGCGCCCTCGACCGCGGCCATCACGTCGCAGCGCCGGATGACGCCGCTCGGCGCGCTGGGGGTGATGGTGCGCAGGTCGATGCCGTGCTCGGCGGCCAGCGTGCGCACCAGCGGGGAGATCACCCGCACCGGCGCCCCCGGCTTGCTCGAGATCTCTGGCGTGGCAGTGGGCTTCGCCGGCGAGTCGGTGACCGGCGTTGCGGTGTCGGGCATCTCGGGCGACGCGGACGGCAGCGACGAGCCGGCGGCCGGCGCCGTGGGGGCACCCGTCCCGGCGCGGCGCCGGCGTCGACGGGAGCCCTCGCTCGTGCCGTAGCCGATGAGGACGTTGCCGGACCCGGCCCGCTCCTCCTCACGGTAGGCATCCACCGCCTCGGAGGGCTGTCCTGAATCGCCTTGCCCATCAGGGTCGCTCACGTCCGGGCCCGCGATCTCGACGGTGATGAACGCCGCCCCGACGTCGACGACGTGCCCCGCCTCGCCGTGCAGGGTGACCACGCGTCCGGCATACGGGCAGGGCAGCTCGACCTGGGCCTTGGCGGTCTCGACGACCGCGATGGGCTGGTCGACGACCACCTCGTCGCCCGGGGCGACGAGCCAGCTGACGACCTCCGCCTCGGTCAGGCCCTCCCCCAGGTCGGGGAGCAGAAACACTTTGCTGGTCATCGGGGCTCACCTCCGGTCGCGGTCGACGCGTGCCGCAGGTCGGGCTCGTCGTCCCACTGCAGCCGCCCCAGCGCGTCGAGCACGCGGTCGACCGAGGGCAGGTGGAGGTGCTCGAGCTTGGGTGCGGGATAAGGGATGTCGAATCCGGTGACGCGCAGCACCGGGGCCGCGAGCGAGTGGAACGCCCGCTCCTGCACCCGGGCCGCGATCTCGGCGCCGACCCCCGCGAAGCCCTGGGCCTCCTGCAGCACCAGGCACCGCCCGGTGCGGCGCACGGACGCCACCACGGTCTCGTCGTCGAAGGGGACGAGCGAGCGGACGTCGACGACCTCGACGTCCCACCCCTCCTCGCGTGCCGCCTCGGCCGACTCGAGCGCCACCGACACCGTCGGGCCGTAGGCCACGATCGTCGCGGCCTCCGCGCCCCCGGAGGCGGGGCGGCGCACCAGGGCCCGCCCGATCACCTGGTCGTGGGTCAGCTCTCCCGAGCCCCAGCGCGCCGACAGGTCGTCCAGGTCGACGTCGGCCTTGGACCAGTAGAGCCGCTTCGGCTCCATGAAGACGACGGGGTCCGGGTCGTCGATGGCTGCGCGCAGCAGCAGGTAGGCGTCCTCGACCGTGGCCGGCGTGACGACCTTGAGGCCAGGGGTCGCGGCGTAGTAGGCCTCGGAGGAGTCGCAGTGGTGCTCCACCCCGCCGATGCCGCCCGCGAAGGGGATCCGGATCGTCATCGGGATCGTCACCGAACCCCGCGTGCGGTTGCGCATCTTGGCCACGTGGGAGGTGATCTGCTCGAACGCCGGGTAGGCGAAGGCGTCGAACTGCATCTCCGCCACGGGACGGAATCCCGCCATGCACAAGCCGATCCCGAAGCCGATGATCCCCGACTCGGCGAGCGGCGTGTCGAAGCAGCGGTCGTCGCCATACGTGCCGGCGAGGCCGTCGGTGATCCGGAAGACGCCCCCGGCCACCCCCACGTCCTCCCCGAAGACGAGGACGTCCTCGCCGGCGGCGATGGCGTCCGCGAGTGCCCGGTTGAGCGCGGCGGCGAAGGTCACGGGGCTCATCGGGTCGCCTCCTGGTGGTCGTGCGCATCGGCCTCGAGCTCGGCCTGCAGCAGCGCGCGCTGCTCGCGCAGCTGCGGCGTGGGCGTCGCGTAGACGTGGCGGAAGAGGTCCTCGGGGTCGGTGGCGGGGTCGGCGTTCATCCGCTCGCGCAGGTCGGCGGCGAGACGCTCCCCCTCGGCCTTGGCCTTCGTGACGAAGTCGTCGTCGACGAGACCCTGGGCGCGCAGGTACTTCTCCAGGCGGGCGACGGCGTCCTCGTGGGCGATCGCCTCCAGCTCCTCCTTGGAGCGGTAGCGCAGGTGGTCGTCGGCGTTGGTGTGCGCCTCCAGGCGGGTGGTGTGCAGCTCGAGGAGCACCGGGCCCTTGCCCTCGCGGGCCCAGGCGACCGCCTTGTTCATGACGGCCATCACCGCGACGGCGTCGTTGCCGTCGACCTGCTCGCACACGACGCCGTACCCGATCCCCTTGTAGGCCAAGGACGGAGCCGCCGTCTGCTTGCTGAGCGGCACCGAGATCGCCCAGCCGTTGTTCTGGATCACGAAGACCGCCGGGACCTTGAAGACCGCCGCGAAGTTGAGCCCCTCGTGGAAGTCGCCCTCGCTGGTGGCGCCGTCGCCGATGAAGGCCATCACCACGGTGTCGCGGCCGCGGCGCTGCTCGCCGTGCGCCAGGCCCGCCGCGTGCAGCAGCTGGGTGGACAGCGGGGTGCACTGCGCGGCCACGCGGGTCGCCATGACGTCGTATCCGCAGTGCTGGTCGCCGCGCAGCAGCGTGAGCACCTCGACCGGGTCGACGCCCCGGGACACCAGGGCGACGCTGTCGCGGTAGGTCGGGAACACCCAGTCCTGGTCGCCGAGCGCCAGCACGGTGCCGACCTGGCACGCCTCCTGGCCCCGCGAGCTCGGGTAGACGGCGAGCCGCCCCTGCTTGGTCAGCGCCGTCGCCTGGATGTCGAACCTGCGCCCGATGATCATCCGGCGCAGGCACTCGACCAGCTGCTCGGGCTCCGGCTCGGTGTAGTCGTCGGTGACCGGGTCGATGCGGTTGCCGGCGTGGTCGAGGAAGCGCACCGGCTCCGGCGCGGGGATCAGCCCCCGCTGGAAGGGCTCGTGGTGCTCGGCGTCGAGGCTGGTCGCGGCCTGCGCGGCCGCGCGGCCCGCGACGTGGTCGGCCGGGGCCGGCCCCGTCGGGCTCTGGTCGGGTGTCACGGTGGACGACCTCCACGTATGTCGCGACCGGGCAGCTCCGTCGCCGCCGGCCTGTGTCGTCCGGCCATCGTCCGTCACAACGTCGGATGGTTCAATGCATGCGTGGAGGACTCGACAGGTGGCCCTCCGAAGACCCATCAGGAGGCCAGATGTCTGGCAGGCTCGAGCTCGACGAGGTCGATCGCTCGCTCGTCGCTGCGCTGGTGGCGGACGGCCGGGCGTCGCTGCGCGCCATCGCCGAGCGGCTGCACGTCTCGCGCGCGACGGCCTACGCCCGGCTCGACCGGCTGGTGGAGGCGGGCGTGGTCCAGGGCTTCACCGCCCGGATCGACCCGGAGGCCGCGGGGCTGGGCACGTCGGCATACGTGCTGGTGTCGGTCGAGCAGAACTCCTGGCGCGAGGTGCGCGACGCGCTGGTCGGGGTGCCGGCGGTCGAGCACACGGCTCTGGTGGCCGCCGAGTACGACGTCATCGTGCTGGTGCGGGCGTCGGACAACGCGGCGCTGCGGTCCGTGGTGTTCGACCGGATCCAGACGATCCCGGGGGTGACGAGCACCCGGACGCTGCTGATCTTCGCCGAGTCGCGCGGCGCCGGCCCCACCCTCTGACCCAGCCCCCTCCCCCCTCCCCGACATCGTGGACGCTTGTGGTCGCGTGGGCGCACACATCGACCACGATCGCGGAAAGGGCAGGGAGGGGTGGGGTGGAGCGGGGGGTGGGTCAGAGGCTGAGGTGGTCGCGCACCACGGAGGCGAGGCGTTCGGCGACGGCGTGGGCCTGCTCCTCGCTCTGCGCCTCGACCATGACGCGCACCAGCGGCTCGGTGCCCGACTTGCGCAGCAGCACCCGGCCGGTGCCGTGCAGCTCGCCGTCGGCGTCCGCCACCGCCGCCCGGACCGCCTCGTTGCTGTCGACCGCGTCCTTGTCGACGCCCTTGACGTTGATGAGCGTCTGCGGCAGGCGGGTCATGACCCCGGCGAGCTCGGCCAGGGAGCGCCCCGACTGGACCACGCGGGCGCTGAGCATCAGGGCGGTGAGGACCCCGTCGCCGGTGGTGCCGTGGTCGAGCATGATGACGTGGCCGGACTGCTCGCCGCCGAGGGAGAGCGAGTGCGCGCGCATGTCCTCGAGCACGTAGCGGTCGCCGACGGCGGTCTGGTGCGTGGTGACGCCCTCGCGCTCCATCGCCTGCAGCAGGCCGAGGTTGCTCATGACGGTGACGACGAGGGTGTCGTCGGCGAGACGCCCCTGCTCCTTGAGCGACAGCGCGAGGATCGCCATGATCTGGTCGCCGTCGACGACCTGGCCCTGGGCGTCCACGGCGAGGCAGCGGTCGGCGTCGCCGTCCCAGGCGACCCCGAGGTCGGCGCCGCGGGCCACCACGGCCTCGCACAGCCGGTCCAGGTGCGTGGAGCCGTAGCCGTCGTTGATGTTGAGACCGTCCGGCGACGCGCCGATCACGTCGACGGTGGCGCCGGCACGCTCGAAGACCTCGGGACCGACCTGGCTCGCGGCGCCGTGCGCGGCGTCGACCACGATGTGCAGCCCGTCCAGTCGGGTCGGCACCGCGTCGAGCAGGTGCTCCATGTAGAAGTCGGCGCCCTGCGGGAACGGACGGATGCGGCCGACCGCCGCGCCCGTGGGCCGCTCCGCGGCAGCGCCGGCATCCATCCGGGCGAGGATCTCGTCCTCCTGCGCGTCGGAGAGCTTGTGTCCCCCCTTGGCGAGGAACTTGATGCCGTTGTCGGGCATCGCGTTGTGCGAGGCGGACAGCACGGCGCCGATCGAGGCGTTCATGCGGCCGGTGAGGTAGGCGATGGCGGGGGTCGGCAGCACCCCGGCGTCCAGCACGTCGACGCCGGCGGAGGCGAGGCCGGCGCAGACGGCCGCCCCGAGGAACTCCCCCGAGGCCCGCGGGTCGCGCCCCACCACGGCGACCGAACGCTGACCACCGAAGGCGCCGCGGTCACCCAGGGTGGTGGCGGCCGCGACGGACAGCTGCAGGGCGAGGTCGGCGGTGATGTCTCGGTTGGCCAGGCCACGGACACCGTCCGTGCCGAAGAGTCGTGCCACGGGAAGCCTTTCGTCGAGGGGACGCGGGGGACCCTCGGGTGCGGGGATGATCTTCCGTCGACCGTACTACGGCGGGGCCGCCGACCCGGGGAGACGCACGAGACGCAAGAGACCCAGCGCCCACCCGCGACCCGGCATACGCACGAGCGGCGGCCGTCCGGACAGGACGACCGCCGCTCGTGGGCTGGAGGCTGGGCGCGCACGCGCCCGCCGGATCAGCGCTTGGAGTACTGCGGGGCCTTGCGGGCCTTCTTGAGACCGGCCTTCTTGCGCTCCGGGACGCGGGCGTCGCGGGTCAGGAAGCCGGCCTTCTTCAGGACCGGGCGGTTGAGCTCGGAGTCGACCTCGTTGAGCGAGCGGGCCACGCCGAGGCGGACCGCACCGGCCTGGCCGGAGGGGCCACCGCCGTGGACGCGCACGAGCACGTCGTAGGCGCCGTCGAGCTCGAGCACCTTGAGGGGCTCGTTGACGATCTGCTGGTGCACCTTGTTGGGGAAGTACTCCTCGAGGGTGCGGCCGTTGATCTTCCACTCGCCGGTGCCGGGGACGATGCGCACGCGGGCGATGGCCTGCTTGCGGCGGCCGGTGCCGGCGCCGGGAGCGGAGGCGGAGGGCTTGCGGGTCGGCTCGACCGGGGCCGAGGACTCGCTGGTGTACTCGGTGAGCTCGGGCTCGTCGGTGTCGAGCTGGGTCTCGACGTCGATGCTGGTGTCAGCCACGTTGAATCCTTAAATCTCTACGGCAGCGTCGCGCGCGGCGGCGATTACTGCGCGACCTGGGTGATCTCGAAGGGGACAGGCTGCTGCGCCTGGTGCGGGTGCTGGTCGCCGACGTAGACCTTGAGCTTGGTCATCTGCTGACGGGCGAGGGAGTTCTTGGGGAGCATCCCGCGGATGGCCTTCTCGATGGCCTTGCGGGGGTCCTTCTCCAGCAGCTCGGCGTAGGAGGTGCTCTTGAGGCCGCCCGGGTAGCCGGAGTGGCGGTAGGCGCGCTTCTGCTCGAGCTTGGCGCCGGTGAGGGCGACCTTCTCGGCGTTGATGATGATGACGAAGTCGCCGGTGTCGATGTGCGGCGCGAAGGTCGGCTTGTGCTTGCCGCGCAGCAGCGTGGCGGCCTGGGTGGCCAGGCGTCCGAGCACGACGTCGGACGCGTCGATCACGTGCCAGGTGCGAGTGACCTCGCCCGGCTTCGGGGTGTACGTACGCACAGTGGTTCTGCCTTACGTTGATGAGTTCTTGATCGGCGTATGCCGTGGGCTCCCGGCAGGGTCCTGCGTGGGTGTCCGCCCCGCTGAGGGCGCACGGCACAACAGGGATCAAGTTTACCGGGGGCACCTGCCGAGGCCAAACGGCGATGGCGGGGGCGGCATACGGCTCCTGACCTGCGCTGATGCCTGTGCCCACTAATTGTGCAAAACTCTTGTGCAAAGAGATTGTGCAAAGCTATTGTGCACGTATGACGACCCCCGCCGCCCCTCCTCCGCTGTCCTCCGTGCGCCTCACCGCCGAGGCCATCAAGGTGCTGGCGCACCCGCTCCGGTCCCGCCTCGTGGGCGCGCTGCGCCGCGAAGGTCCTTCCACGGCAACGGCTCTCGCCAAGACCATGGGCACCAACAGTGGCGCCACCAGCTATCACCTCCGCAAGCTCGCGGAGGTCGGCCTGGTCACCGAGGTCGGCGACCGCCAGGGCCGGCGGCGGTTGTGGGCGGCATCGGCCGACCTCACCCGCTACGACGTGAGCGACTTCGCCGACGACGAGGACGCCGACACCGCGCTCGGGTGGCTGGAGCGGGACTGGCTGCAGCACTTCCACGAGAAGTTCGGGGCCTGGCTGGACGCCCGCCACCGCTGGCCGGGGTCCTGGCAGGACGCCGCCGGGATGAGCGACCGGATGATCGTCGTCACCGACGTCCAGCTGCGGGAGCTGCAGCAGCGCGTGAGCGCGCTCGTCGACTCCTACGCCACCGTCGGCCAGGGCAACCCGGAGGCGAAGCGCGTGGCCTACTACCACGTGGCCTACCCCCTCGACCTGGACAAGGCACCGCGACGACGATGAACCGCTCCCCCGCCCTGCCGCCCCGCCAGGTCTTCCTCGTCCTCACCGCGACCCGCTGGGCACCCGTCGGTCTCGTCATCGGGCTGTTCGCGCTCGTCGCCAGAGAGCGCGGCCTGTCCGTGGCCGAGACCGTGACCTACACCGCCTTCCAGGGCATCGCGGTGCTGCTGCTGGAGCTGCCGACGTCGGGCCTCGCCGACGCCCTCGGCCGCCGCCCGTTGCTCGTCGTGGCCGGCGTGATCAACGTCGTCTGCGCGCTGGCCTACCTCGTGGCGCACTCGTTCTGGGCCTTCGCCGCCGCTGCCACCCTCATGGGGGTCTACCGGGCGCTCGACTCCGGCCCGCTCGAGGCGTGGTACGTCGATGCCGTCCACGCCACGGACCCTGACGCCGAGGTGGCCGGTGACCTCGCGGCCCAGGGCACCGTCACGGGGGTCACGATCGCGGCCGGCTCCCTCGTCTCCGGGGGACTCGTGGCCTGGCACCCGTGGCGCGACCACAGCCCGCTGCTGCTGCCGCTGCTGCTCTTCGTAGCGCTCTGCGTCGGGCACCTGGTGGCGACCCTCACGCTGCTGCACGAGCCACCCCGCACCCGACCCGTCGGCGGCACCACCCACCTCACGGCCGCCGTCAGGGACACGCCGCGGGTCGTCGCGGGTGCGGTCCGGCTCGTTGGCCACAACCGCGTCCTTGCCGGCATCATCGCCGTCGAGCTCGGCTGGTGCGCGGCGCTGGTGGTCTTCGAGCAGCTGCTGCCGATCCGGCTGGCCGAGCTGGTCGGCGGACCCGAGGAGGCGGGGCGGTGGGTCGGGCCGGTCGCAGCGGCCGGGTGGGGCGTCTTCGCCGCCGGCTCCTCGCTCGCGGGCCGGTGCCAGCACCGGATCGGGGTGGCCCGGACCGCGATCCTCGCCCGGGTCCTCAACGGGGCCGGAGCCGCGGCGATGGGCCTCGCGACGGGGCCGGTCGGGCTGGTGGCGGCCTACCTCGCCACCTACGGCCTGCACGGCGGCGCAGGCGTCGCGCACAACGCGCTGCTGCACCGCGAGGCCACCGCCACCAACCGCGCCACCGTGCTGTCGCTCAACTCCCTGGTCTTCTTCGCCGCGGCCTCGGCGTGGGCACCCGTGCTCGGCCTGGTGGGCGAGCACGGTGGCGTGCCGACCGCCATGGTGGTGGGCGGGCTGGCGTCGATCCTCGGGCTGCTGGGCTACCTCCCCGCCCTGCTCCGACCTACCGCCGGTAGGCGAATCGACCGGCCGTAGTACCCCAGGCTGATCCGCCCGCCGCCGGCCGCAAGCTACCCCCTCCCCCGACCCTCCCGGGTTGGCCCCGCTCCTGCCCGGTCGAGAGGCGACCAATGGGGGTTATCTGGGCCGGACAACCCCCATTGGTCGCCTCTGAACGCAGAGGGAGCACGCCTCGGGCCACGACGCCCGGACGGCACAGCAGCGGCGGGCCACCACTCATGTCACGTGGTGGCCCGCCGAGGGGCGGTGGGCGTCAGCGGCCCGGCTGCACGAAGACCGCCACGCTGCGGGCCGGGACGGTGGCCGCGCCGGCGGCACGGTCCCAGGTCGCCGTCCTCACGACCGGGTCCGCCCCGCCCGCCTGGACCGGGGACAGCGTCAGGGCGGCGCCCGCGAGCGCCGGGACCTGCTGCGTCACCGGTCGCGGGGTGGCGTTGAAGACCACCAGCACCCCGTCGAGGGCCGGGTCCACCGGGCGACCCGCCGTGTCGTCGATCCGCATGGCGATGACGCCCGGCTGGGCCTGCGGGGTCCCGCTGACCGGGTAGCTCAGCTTGGCCTTGATCTGGTCGGCGCTGCCGAGGCGGAACAACGGGGTCGAGAACCGCAGCCGCAGCAGGTCCTGCGCCTGGGCGGTGGACTGCCGCACGTCCGCCGCGGACGGCTTCAGCGCCGCGTCGGCCAGCAGCGGCCGCATGAACTCCCACTTGGCCTTGTTGGGTCCGGCCGGCGGCAGTCCGTGACCGAACCCGTTGTCCTCACCGGTCCAGGAGAGCGTGTTGAACCAGTCGCCGCTGTTGTAGCTGTCCCGGTCGAAGGACTTGCTGCGCAGCAGGTCCGCGCCCGCGTGCCAGAAGCTGGGCGACTGGCCGAGGGCCGTGGTCGCCAGCGACAGCGAGTTCATCCGCACCCGGTCGGCCATCGTGGTCGACCGCGGCAGCTTCATCGTCAGCGCGTCCCAGAGGGTCTCGTTGTCGTGGGCGTCGACGTAGCTGATGGCCTCGTCGGGCTGGTCGGCATACCCCGCCTTGGCGCCGTTGTAGTCGACCTGCTCGCCCGTCACCACGGCGCCGGCGGTGTCGCGGAAGGCGAACGACCGCAGCTGGCCGGCGAGGCCCAGCTGGACGAGGTCCGTGTCGTGCGCGAGCGCCTTGGCGGCTCCGGCGTTGACGGGAGCACCGTTGGGGTCGGTCGCGGCACCGGAGCCGAAGCCCTGGACGCGGGGGTCGTCGTCGAAGGGGCCACCGCCGCGGACGGCGTCGCGCAGCCGGTCGTTGAACGCCCCGATGCCGGTGCCGCCCAGCTGACCCTGCGTGGCCTGCCGGAAGAGGGCGTTGTCGGCCACCTCGCCGAAGTTCCACCCCTCGCCGTAGACGTAGACGTGCTTGCCGTCCACGCCGTCGCGGCTGGGGGTCAGGGCGTCGAGCGCGGCCCGCACCTTGACCATCGACTCCCGGCTGTGGTGCCCCATGAGGTCGAACCTGAACCCGTCGACCTTGTAGTCACGGGCCCACAGGACGACCGCGTCGATCATGGCCTTCTCGGCCATGCGGTGCTCGGTCGCGATGTTCTGGCAGCAGGTCGAGGTGTAGACCGCGCCCTTGGCGTCGAGCCGGTGGTAGTAGCCGGGGACGATCCGGTCCAGCACCGACGTGGCCGCCTGCCCGGAGGCAGGGGTGTGGTTGAAGACCTGGTCCAGCACGACCCGCAGGCCGTCCCGGTGCAGGCCGCCCACCATGGTGCGGAACTCCGCGACGCGGGCGCCGCCGTCGGCAGTGGCGTCGCTCGAGGCGTAGGACCCCTCGGGCGCCATCCAGTGCAGCGGGTCGTAGCCCCAGTTGTAGGCGTCCTTGTCGGCCACCGTGGCGATGCAGGCCTGCTGCTCCTCGCTCGCCGGACCCATGGCCCTGAGGTCGCAGCCGGGCACGGCCTGGTCGGCCCTGCGCTCGGGGATCGACGCGATGTCGAAGGTCGGCAGCAGGTGCACGGTGTTGAGCCCCGCCCGGGCGAGCGCCCGCAGGTGCGTCGTGCCGTTGCCCTCGTCGGCGAAGGCGAGGTAGGAACCGCGGTGGGCCGCAGGGACCTTCGCGTCGGTGATGGAGAAGTCACGCACGTGCAGCTCGTAGATCGTGGAGTCCACGGACTGGCGCAGCGCGGGGGCCGGGGACCGGCGCCACAGCGCCGGCATGTAGGAGGCGTCCCGCAGGTCGACCGCGACGGACCGGGCCGACCCCGGGGTCAGCGCCACGGAGTAGGGATCGGTGACCACGTTGGTCTCGACCTTCCCCGTCGTGGGCGCGTAGACCACCACCTCGTAGGCGTAGCGCGCCTCCTTCAGCCCCGGCCGGGTGGCCGTCCAGGACCCGTCGGCGGCCCGCCGCATCGGCACCCGACCGGCTGCGGCGATCGCCGTGGCGTCCGACCCGCGGGGCCAGGTCAGCAGCGTGACCTGCTGCGCGGTCGGGGCCCACAGCGTGAAGGTCGGCGTGGCCCCGCCGAAGCTGACGCCGTAGGCGCGCCGCGACGCCGCGTCGGCATAGAGGGCGTCCAGCACGTATGCCGTCTGCACGCCCGTGGCATCGGTGACCCGTCCGAGGCTGTCGTACATCGCGACCGCGACCTGACCGGTGAGGATCTGGGGCACCTGCCGGGTCGCCGGCTTGTCCAGCCGCAGCGCGAGGTAACCCTTGAGCTCCGGGTGGGCCGCCACGACCGCTGCCGGCAGACCGGCAGGGTCCCGGGTCAGCGTGGCCTCGCCACCGTCCGGTGAGGTGATGGACTCGGCGTCGATGGTGAGCCGGGCCGACGGCGACCAGTGCAGCCGCCAGGACAGCAGGGTGGGATCGGTGCCGGCGGGCACCGACGAGGCCGGCCACGCGACGAGGTCGGGGGCCACCCAGATCGCCTTCTGGCGCCGCAGGTCCGGCGCCGAGCCGGCGCGCGAGGCCTTCACGGTCGTCACGTGCGTGGCGAGGGAGTAGGAGAACGTGACCACGGTGCCGTCGGACGGGACGGTGAGGCTCATGTTGGCCCCGCCCTTGACGCCGTCCGCCCCGTAGCTCTCGTCCCACGAGAGACCGTGGGCCACCTTGAACTCGTAGGTGCCCGCGGGGATCCGGTCGGTGGACCAGGTGTAGGTGCCGTCACCGTCGGGGTCCTGCAGCCACGGCCGCATGCAGTCCGGCGCCCAGTCGCCGCCGCACCCCAGCGCGGACTGGTAGGAGCCGGGAGCGGTGATGATCGGGCCCTGCGCGTCGCTGGTGACGTAGTGGGTGGCGTGGTCGTAGTAGAACGTGACGTTGCCGCCGGGTGCGGTGTAGGGGATGTCGGCGCCGCCGCGGACGCCCCCCGCCCCGTAGTTCTCGTCCCAGGACTTGTCGATCGCCGCCTTGTAGGCGAACTGGCCGGCCGGGATGGTGGTGAAGGTGCGCTTCCAGACCTGGTCCTTGGGGTCCAGCGTCAGCTGCGCCTGCGCGCAGGCGGGCTCCCAGTCCGCGGCGCACCCCATCTCGGAGTTGTGCGTGCCGGGCACGGAGACGGCGCCGGGCTGGGTGACGGGGCCGACCCCGCCACCACCGGGGGTCGGGCCGGCGGCCGGGTCGCCGACGATCCCGTAGCTCGAGGATGCGGACAGGTTGCCGGAGATGTCCTTGGCGACGGCGCGGTACTCCAGCAGCGTGCCCTTGGCGATCCCGGTCACGTCGTGGAAGACGCGGTAGGGGGCGTTGTCGTCGGTGCCGAGCGTCGTCCAGGCGGTCGTGCCGACCGGCCGGTAGGCGAAGGTGACCTGCGCGAAGGCGTTGTCGGGCACGGCCGCCGCGATCTCGGCGCGGCCGCCCACGGTGGCGCCCGCGCCGGGCGAGGTCAGGTAGACGGCTGGCGCCGTGGCGCGCGGCTGCATCGCCCCGAGCGAGGACCACACGCTGACCGACAGCGGCGGCACGGTCGCGGTGACCCGCCCCTCCTTGTCCGAGCGCAGCATCGACGTGGTGCCGTAGAGCTGGGTGAAGGGCCGCTGACGCACGTAGGTGGCGAAGGTCGCGGTCTGCGCGGTCGTGCTGTTGTTGACGGCCACGACGTACTCCCGACCGGTGGCCCGGTCGATGCGCGAGAAGGCGTAGATCCCCGCTCGGTCGGAGGCGTAGCGGTGGACCTGGGCGCCGTCCGCGAGCGCCGGGTTGGCCTGCCGCAGCGCGGCCAGCTCGGCGATGGTGCGGTAGAGCGGCGCGCTGCTGTCGTAGCGGTCCCGCGAGCCGGAGGGCCCGCCGATGACGGGCTCGGCGGCATACTGGGCCACCTTGGTGGCGAACATGTCCTGGCGGGCGTCCTTGTCGCCCCCGGCCCCGGCGAAGCCCTGCTCGTCGCCGTAGTAGGTGACCGGCTGCCCCCGGGTGAGGTACATGATCTGGTTGGCCAGCTGGGCCCGGCGCAGCAGCTCGTCGCCGGAGTAGCCCGCCTTGGACAGCATCATCCCGATGCGGCCCATGTCGTGGTTGCCGAGGAAGGTGGGCAGCTGGTAGGCGTTGGAGTCGGTGTCGGTGTAGTAGTCGTCGGAGGCGAACAGGTCGCGCAGCCCGGTCGTCGCCTTGCTGGACGCGGCACCGAGCACGGCCCCCTGGAAGCCGAAGTCCAGCGTGGCGGGGAGCTTGCCGGCGGTGGTGTAGGTCGACGTGACCTTGGGGTCGCCGTCGTAGACCTCCCCGAACATGAAGAAGTCCTTGCGGCCGACGGCCTTGGCGTGGGCCAGGATGGCCGGCGACCACTGCTGCCAGAACTCCAGGTTGACGTGCTTGACCGTGTCGATCCGGAAGCCGTCGATGCCGAGGTCCACCCACGAGGCGTAGATGTCGCCCATCCCCCGGACCACCTCGGGCCGCTCGGTGAAGAGATCGTCCAGCCCCACGAAGTCGCCGTAGGTGGAGGACTCACCGGCGTAGGTCGAGTCGCCGCGGTTGTGGTACATCGTCGGGTCGTTCAGCCACGCGGGGACCTTGACGGTCCTGTCCGCCTCGCTGCGGAACACCGGCGTGTAGGGGAAGGAGGTCTCCGGCGACATCGCGGGGAAGGCTCGGCCGATGAAGTCGCGGTCGTCGAAGGGCTGCCCCGAGGCCGTCTTGTAGGGCGTCTGTGCCTTGGAGACGTAGGAGTACTGCTTCTGCGCGTAGTCCAGGACGTCGGCGGTGTGGTTGGTGATGATGTCGAAGTAGACCTTCATCCCCTTGGCGTGGGCGGCCGCGACGAGCTGTTTCATCTCGGCGTTGCTGCCGAGGTGCGGGTCGATCTGGGTGAAGTCGGTGACCCAGTAGCCGTGGTAGCCGGCGCTGGCGTCCGCGCCGCTGCCCTGGACGGGACGGTTCTTGAAGGACGGGGTCAGCCAGATCGCGGTGGTCCCGAGGCCCTTGATGTAGTCCAGCCGCTGCTGCAGCCCGGCGAGGTCACCGCCGTGGTAGAAGCCCTTGTCGGTGGGGTCGAACCCGGTCTGGAGCCGGCCGCCGGTCAGGCCCCCGGTGTCGTTGGCGGTGGACCCGTTGGCGAACCGGTCGGCCATGACGAAGTAGAAGCGCTCGCGCGTGGTGGGCGGGCGCAGCGAGTCCTGCCCCAGCGCCTTGTCGGCGGCGGTGACGCCCCCGGCCAGGGTGAGCGGACGCAGCCCGGTGCGGTGCGTCGTGTCGTCGTAGCTGACCTGGATCCGGGCGGGGCCTCGCAGCACCAGCGGCGCGTTGGGGCCGCCCTTGACGCCGGCGAGCGAGTAGGACTCGTCCCACGAGCCGTTGATCGCCGTCTTGAGCTCCCAGCTGCCGGCCGGGACGTCGAAGGTGCGCTCGTAGGTGCTGGTCCCGGCGACCGGGGTCAGGCGGGTCTGCTCGCAGCCGGGCTGCCAGTCGTCCGGGCAGCCCAGCTCGGACTGCACCGACCCGACAAGGGTGACGGTGCGGGGGGTGGTGGCCGCCGCGGCGACCGGGGCGACGGGCAGGCCGAGGGTGGTGAGGGCCGCGGCGGCGGCCGCGGCGAGGGCGGGGGCCACGCGGCGGCTGAGGGTGAGAACCACGATGTCTCCTGGGGATTCGCGCGACCCCAGCGGGGTGGCGCCTCCATCGGGCCACGTCCTCGTGACCCGGGCCGTCAGTATGCCTGGCAGCTAGGACATACCCTCCACCCAACCTGCAAGAGAGTGCAAGATCTTGCAGCAGTTCGCGTCAGAGCAGGGGCAGCCGACGCACGGCCCGGGCCTCCTCCGCCCGGGCGCCCAGCTGGTCGTCACCCGGGTAGACCACGGCCTCCAGGCTCAGCCCCTGCGGCGGCATCACCGCCACCCCCGGGTCCCGGCGCGCCCCCTCCAGCACCGACCGCAGCCAGGCCGCGTCCCGTCGCCCCTCCCCCACCGGCACCGCCCCACCGATCAGCGCCCGCACCATCGAGTGGCAGAACGCGTCAGCCCGCACGGTCGCGACGAGCACACCCTCGTCGTCGCGCACCCAGGAGTACTCCAGCAGCGCCCGGATCGTCGTCGCGCCCTCCCGCTGCTTGCAGAACGCCGCGAAGTCGTGCAGGCCCACCAGCCCCGCGCACGCCTCCTGCATCCGCGCGAGGTCCAGCGGCCGCCGCACCACCGTCGTGTCGTGCCGCCGCAGCGGGTCCAGGCGCGCCGGGTCGTCCAGCAGCCGGTAGCGGTAGCGTCGCTCCACCGCCGAGAACCTCGCATCGAAGCCCTCCGGCGCCACCTGCACCGCCCGCACCACCACGTCGCCCGGCAGCACGCCGTTGAGCCTGGTCACGGCCGCCTCGGCAGGAGAACGGTCCGACCGCCCCGGCAGCCGCACCAGCAGCTCGTCCGCCACGTCGAGGTGACAGACCGCACCCCGGGCGTGCACCCCGGCATCGGTCCGCCCGGCGACCGTCAGCCGCGGCGGCTCCTCGCACCGCAGGATCGTCTGCCACGCGAGCGCGAGCGTCTCCTCGACCGTCCGGAGGCCGGGCTGCGCCGCCCACCCGCTGAACCCGCTCCCGTCATACGCGAAGTCGACCCGCAGACGGGACCTGGTGCACGGCTGGGTCGTCATGACCGCCGATCCTAGCGATCCCCCCTCCACCAGCCCGTATGCCGACGGGCCCGCCACCCCCTCGCGGAGGTGACGGGCCCGTGGTGGCCGGATCGGCGGGTCAGGCCTGCTTGCTGTCCGTGGCAGCCTCGGCGGCCTCGGTGCTCGGCTGCTCCTCGACGGGGGCCTCCGCGACGGGGGCGGCGGTCTCCTCGGCCAGGGCAGCGGTCTCCTCGGCCGGGGCAGCGGTCTCCTCGGCGGCGGGCGCCGCAGTCTCCTCGACGGGGGCGGCCGGCTTCTCGGCGTCCTTGGCAGCGCGGCGGGTGGCGGCCTCGGCCTCCGTCACGGTGGCCTTCTTGGCGACGGGCTCGCGGACGAGCTCGATGACCGCCATGGGCGCGTTGTCGCCCTTGCGGGCGCCGATCTTGGTGATGCGGGTGTAGCCGCCCTGACGCTCGGCCATGTCCGGCGCGATCTCCACGAAGAGACGGTGGACGACGCCCTTGTCCCGGACGACCGTGAGGACCCGGCGGCGGGCGTGCAGGTCACCGCGCTTGGCGAAGGTGATCATGCGCTCGGCGAGGGGACGCAGGCGCTTGGCCTTGGCCTCGGTGGTGGTGATCCGGTCGTGCTCGAAGAGCGACGTGGCCAGGTTGGCCAGCATCAGGCGCTCGTGAGCCGGACCGCCGCCGAGACGGGGACCCTTGGTGGGGGTAGGCATGGTTTCTCCTAGGTGTTACGACCGACCGCTGGGACGCCGACGGCGGCGTGAGGTCAGTCCCGCTGAGCGGTCAGGTGGTCAGTACTGCTCGTCCTCGAGGGCGATGTCGTCCTCGTAGCTGTCGTAGGCCTCGGCGATGCTGCTCGGGTCGAACCCGGGCGGGCTGTCCTTGAGCTGCAGGCCCATGCCCACCAGCTTGGCCTTGACCTCGTCGATGGACTTCGCGCCGAAGTTGCGGATGTCCAGCAGGTCGGCCTCGCTGCGGCCCACGAGCTCGCCCACGGTGTGGATGCCCTCGCGCTTGAGGCAGTTGTAGGAGCGGACCGTCAGGTCCAGGTCCTCGATCGGCAGGGCCAGGTCCGCGGCCAGCGCGGCGTCCGTCGGCGACGGGCCCATGTCGATGCCCTCGGCCTCGACGTTGAGCTCGCGCGCCAGGCCGAAGAGCTCGACGAGCGTCTTGCCGGCCGACGCCATCGCGTCACGCGGGCTCATGGAGTTCTTGGTCTCGACGTCCACCACGAGACGGTCGAAGTCGGTGCGCTGCTCGACACGGGTCGCCTCGACCTTGTAGGTCACGGCCAGCACTGGGGAGTAGATGGAGTCGACCGGGATGCGGCCGATCTCCTGCTCGCCGGACTTGTTCTGCTGCGAGGAGACGTAGCCACGGCCACGCTCGACGGTGAGCTCCATCTCGAGCTTGCCGTTGTCGTTGAGCGTCGCGATGTGCAGGTCGGGGTTGTGCACCTCGACGCCCGCGGGCGGGGTGATGTCGGCGGCGGTGACCGCGCCGGGACCCTGCTTGCGGAGGTACATCACCACGGGCTCGTCGTGCTCGGAGGAGACGACCAGGCCCTTGATGTTGAGGATGAACTCCGTGACGTCCTCCTTGACACCGGGGACGGTGGAGAACTCGTGGAGGACGCCGTCGATGCGCAGGCTGGTGACGGCGGCACCCGGGATGCTCGACAGCAGCGTGCGCCGCAGCGAGTTGCCGAGGGTGTAGCCGAAGCCCGGCTCGAGGGGCTCGATGGTGAAGCGGGAGCGCGCCTCGGAGATGACTTCCTCCGAGAGCACCGGACGCTGTGCGATCAGCACGGTTGTTTCCTTCCCATGGACGCCCGCCATATGACGTCGCATGAATTCCCCTGGCGGGGTGGTCGGTCCACCTCTGTCCGTGGACCGACCCGGGTCGACCTCAGCCGTATGGCGGCAGACCGGGCCGTGACCCGGCCCACCGCCATACGTCTGGTGCCGATTACTTCGAGTAGAGCTCGACGATCAGCTGCTCTTCGACGGGGACGTCGATCTGCTCGCGCACGGGCAGCTGGTGGATCAGGATGCGCAGGGTGTTGGGCACGACCTGCATCCAGGCCGGGACCGGACGGTCGCCGTAGGTCTGGCGGGCCAGCTCGAACGGGAAGGTGTTCACCGACTTGTCGCGGATGTCGATGATGTCGTACTGCGTCACCTGGTAGGACGGGATGTCCACGCGCACGCCGTTGACCATGAAGTGGCCGTGGGAGACGAGCTGGCGGGCCGCACGACGGGTGCGGGCCAGACCGGCGCGGTAGATCACGTTGTCCAGACGGGACTCCAGGATCTGGAGGAGGTTCTCACCCGTCTTGCCGGGACGGCGGGAGGCCGTCTCGTAGTAGTTGCGGAACTGCTTCTCCAGCACGCCGTACATGTAGCGGGCCTTCTGCTTCTCGCGCAGCTGAAGGAGGTACTCCTTCTCCTGCACGCGACCGCGGCCGTGCATGCCGGGCGGGTAGGGGCGGTTCTCGAAGTTCCGGTCGCCACCGACGAGGTCGGTCTTGAGACGACGGGACTTCTTGCTCATGGGTCCGGTGTAACGAGCCATAAGTCAGCTATCTCCTTCCGTGTCTCAGACGCGACGGCGCTTGGGCGGGCGCACGCCGTTGTGGGGGGTGGGCGTGACGTCGCTGATGGCGCCGACCTCGAGGCCGGTCGCGGTCAGCGAGCGGATCGCCGTCTCGCGGCCCGAGCCCGGGCCCTTGACGAAGACGTCGACCTTGCGCATGCCGTGGTCCATGGCGCGGCGCGCGGCGGCCTCGGCGGCCATCTGCGCGGCGAACGGCGTGGACTTGCGGGAGCCCTTGAAGCCGACCTGGCCGGCGGACGCCCACGAGATCACCGCACCGGTCGGGTCGGTGATCGAGACGATCGTGTTGTTGAACGTGCTCTTGATGTGAGCGTGCCCGTGGGCGACGTTCTTCTTCTCCTTGCGGCGGACCTTCTTCGCCGCAGCCTGACGGCCCTTGGGAGGCATGTGGCTGGTTCTCCTGTCGCTCGGTAAGTGAAGACTGTGCGTGAAGTGGACCGACTGATGTGCCGCGCCGCGAGGTTTCCAGCCCCCGGCAGAGCTCGGTTCACATCAGGTGGTTACTTCTTGCCGGCCTTCTTCTTGCCGGCGACCGTGCGCTTCGGGCCCTTGCGGGTGCGAGCGTTGGTCTTGGTGCGCTGACCGCGGACGGGCAGGCCACGACGGTGGCGCAGGCCCTCGTAGGACCCGATCTCCACCTTGCGGCGGATGTCGGACGCGATCTCGCGCCGGAGGTCACCCTCGATCTGGAAGTTGTCCTCGAGGTGGTCGCGGAGCTTGACCAGCTCCTCCTCGGTGAGGTCCTTGACGCGCGTGGACGGGTCGACACCCGTCGCGGCGAGCGTCTGCACGGCGCGGGTGCGACCCACGCCGAAGATGTACGTCAGTGCGACCTCGACGCGCTTCTCGCGCGGCAGGTCGACTCCAACGAGACGAGCCATGAGTTGGTTCTCCTGGTACTGACGGAGGTCTGGAGCAGCGCCGTTCCGAGTCCGCCCCGCCGTCGACGCTCACGGCCCTATCTGTCGGGCCGCCTGCTCGGGCGGGGGTGTCGGTCCCCGGCCTCCGTGCCGGGGGTGACGTCCAGGGTCTCGATCGCTCGGGGCCCTGAGGCCGGGTGCTGCTGTCTAGCTTGCTTGCGTGCAGTGAAGCCTGCGCGCCGTGCGGACCTGGCCGGGCGGGCCGGCAGGTCGGTGATCAGCCCTGACGCTGCTTGTGGCGAGCGTTCTCGCAGATCACCATGACCCGGCCGTTGCGGCGGATCACCTTGCACTTGTCGCAGATCTTCTTGACGCTCGGCTGAACCTTCATCTGCCTACTGTCTTCAGATCGGGCCCGGCGCACGGCTGTGCACCGGACTGGGTGGTGGATCGGGGAGTGCCTCCGGACGACCGCACCGGACGAGCCGGTCAGCGGTAGCGGAAGACGATGCGCCCTCGGGTCAGGTCATACGGGCTGAGCTCAACGACGACCCGGTCCTCGGGGAGGATGCGGATGTAGTGCTGACGCATCTTGCCGGAGATGTGAGCGAGCACCTTGTGACCGTTGGTGAGCTCCACCCGGAACATCGCGTTCGGGAGAGCCTCCACGATCGTGCCCTCGATCTCGATGACACCGTCCTTCTTGGCCATGTCCTCCACATTCCGTCGGGGCGGCTCACCCTGCCTGGAGCAGGGCGGACGACCGCCATGGCACTGACTGATCGATTACTTCCGGCGCACGCGCTCCAGTGACGGAGATGCTCGTGAGCCGACGCACCAGCCTACGCCATACCCCCACACGGACGGAAATCGCGGCAGCCACGCCCGACGGCCGTCCTGGGCCGTGTCAGCCCTGGTCCAGCGGGGCGTAGGGCGCGCCGACGGCGGTGAGACCCGCCTGCCCGCCGTCGATCTCCGTGAGCACCCACAGCCCGCCGGTGGTGACGGCCACGGAGTTCTCCCAGTGGCTGGCGGCGAGCCCGTCGTCGGTGACCACGGTCCAGTCGTCCTCGAGCACGTGGTTGTCCGGGGAGCCGAGGGTGACCATCGGCTCGATCGCCAGGGTGGTGCCGGAGCGCACGACCGGCCCACGCTCGCGCACCCGGTAGTTGTAGACCTGCGGCTCCATGTGCATGGCCGTGCCGATGCCGTGCCCCACGTAGTCCTCCACGATGCCGTAGTCGACACCGTCGCGCCGCCCCGACGCCTCGACGCTGTCCTCGACGGCCGCACCCACGTCGTGGAGCCGCCCCCCGACCCGCAGCGCCGCGATCCCGGCCCACAGGCTTGCCTCGGTGGCGTCGGACAGAGCCAGCTCGGCGGGGCTGCCCGCCTCCCGGCCCCCGACCACGAAGGTACGGGCCGCGTCGCCGTGCCAGGGCGTGCCGTCCTCCACGACATAGCACCCGCAGTCGACCGACACCAGCTCCCCGTCGGCGAGGACCCGCTCCCCCGGGATCCCGTGCACGATCTGGGACCCCACCGACACGCAGAGCGTATGCCGGTAGCCGGGAACCTCGGAGAAGTTGGGACGCATGCCGTGGTCCCGGATCACCGTCTCGGCGAGGCGGTCCAGCTGGCCGGTCGTCATACCGGCCCTCAGCTCGTCACCGAGCACCCGCAGCGTCTCGCCGACGACCAGACCGGCACGCCGCATGGCGCGGATCTGGTCGTCGGTCCTGGTCTGGATCCGGGACCGGCCGAACATCAGCCCTGCACGGCCTGGAGCAGCCGCTGCGTGACGTCGTCGATCTCGCCCATCCCGTCGACCTCGCGCAGCAGGCCGCGCTCGCGGTAGAGGTCGATCAGCGGAGCGGTCTCGCGGGCGTAGACGGCCATGCGCTCGCGGATGACGTCCTCGGTGTCGTCGACGCGGCCCTCGACCTCCGCCCGGCGCAGCAGCCGCTGGACCACGGCATCGGTGTCGACGGTCAGCACGAGGGCGTGGTCGATCGCGCGGCCGGAGGCCTGCAGCATGGCGTCCAGCGCCGCGACCTGGCCGACGGTGCGGGGGTAGCCGTCGAGGAGGAAGCCGGGCTCGCAGTCGTCCTGCGCCAGGCGGTCCTCGACGATCGCGTTGGTGATCTCGTCGGGGACGTACTGCCCCGCAGCGGTGATCTCCTTGACCCGAAGACCGAGCTCGGTGCCGTTTTTGATGTTGGCGCGGAAGATGTCCCCGGTCGAGATGGCGGGGATGCCGAGCCGGTCGGCGATCTTGGCGGCCTGGGTGCCCTTGCCGGCCCCGGGCGGGCCCATGATGATCAGCTGCATTACCGCAGGAACCCTTCGTAGTTGCGTTGCTCGAGCTGGGCCTCGATCTGCTTGACCGTCTCCAGGCCGACTCCGACCATGATCAGCAGCGAGGTCCCCCCGAACGGGAAGTTCTGGGCGACGTTACCGCCCAGGCTGCCGAGCGCGACGATCGGGATCAAGGACAGGACGCCGAGGTACAACGCCCCCACGACCGTCAGGCGGGTCAGGATGTAGTCGAGGTACTGCTCGGTCGGCCGCCCCGCCCGGATGCCGGGGATGAAGCCGCCGTACCGTTTCATGTTGTCCGACACCTCCTTGGGGTTGAAGGTGATCGAGACGTAGAAGAACGTGAAGAAGACGATCAGCAGGAAGAAGATCAGGGCGTACCACGGCCCGCTCCCCCGCCCCAGGTGGGTCATGATCCACTCGACCCAGGCCGGGGGGTTCTGCCGGTTCTGCTGGAACTGCGCGATCATCATCGGCAGCTGCAGCAGCGACGAGGCGAAGATCACCGGGATGACGTTGGCCATGTTGATCTTCAGCGGGATGTAGGTGCTGGTCCCGCCATACATCTGCCGCCCGACCAGACGCTTGGCGTACTGCACCGGGACGCGCCGCTGGGACTGCTCGACGAAGACGACCGCCGCCACGATGAGCACCCCGACGAGCAGCACGAGGAAGAACCGGCCCAGCTGACGGCCGTTGGCCGCGACGCCGCCCCACATCGCGGTCGGGAAGCCGGCCACGATCGAGGTGAAGATCAGCAGGGACATGCCGTTGCCGACCCCCCGGTCGGTGATCAGCTCACCCATCCACATGACCAGGCCGGTGCCGGCGGTCATGGTGACGACCATCATGAGCAGCGCCGGCAGCGACTGGTCCGGCATGATCGAGGTGCACTGACCGCCGAAGAGCTGGTCGGGGTTGCGCGCATAGGTGACGTAGGTGGCGGACTGCAGGACCGCGAGCCCGATGGTGAGGTACCGGGTGTACTGCGTCAGCTTGGTCTGCCCGCTCTGCCCCTCCTGCTTGAGGGCCTCGAACCGCGGGATGACCACGGTGAGGAGCTGCACGATGATGCTCGCGGTGATGTAGGGCATGATGCCGAGCGCGAAGATCGACAGGTGCAGCAGCGCACCGCCGCTGAAGAGGTTCATCATCCCGAGGAAGCCCGAGGTGGCGTCCGCACCCGCGAGACAGGCCTGCACGTCGGAATAGTTCACCCCGGGGGTCGGCACGATCGACCCGACGCGGAAGAGCGCCATGATCATCAGGGTGAACAGGATCTTCTTGCGAAGATCGGGCGTCTTGAACGCCCGGGCAAAGGCCGAGAGCACAGGTCCTCCTCGGGAGCGCAACTTGCTGAGCGTAGCATCCGGGCCGATGGCACCCGGACGCGTCACGACCCCGGAAGCGGGTGCTTCCGGGGTCGTGACGTGGGGGTGATCAGGCCTCGGTGACGGTGCCGCCGGCAGCCTCGATCTTCTCCTTGGCGGAGCCCGAGAACTTGTCGGCGGTGACGTCGACCTTGACCGTCAGCTCACCCGTGCCGAGGACCTTGACGAGGGCGCCCTTGCGGACCGCACCCTTGTCGACCAGGGCCTCGACCGTGACCGTGCCGCCCTCGGGGAAGAGCGCGGAGATCTTGTCGAGGTTCACGACCTGGTACTCGGTCTTGAACGGGTTCTTGAAGCCGCGCATCTTGGGCAGACGCATGTGCAGCGGCGTCTGGCCACCCTCGAAGCGCTCGGGCACCTGGTAGCGGGACTTGGTGCCCTTGGTGCCGCGACCGGCGGTCTTGCCCTTGGAGCCCTCACCGCGACCCACGCGGGTCTTGGGGGTCTTGGCTCCGGGGGCCGGACGCAGGTGGTGCACCTTCAGGGCGTGCGTGGTGCCGTCGGCAGGGAGCTCCTGCGCGTCGGCCGCAGCCTTCTTGGACGTAGCCATGGTCAGTCAACCTCCTCGACGGCCACCAGGTGGGCGACCGTGCGGACCATGCCGCGGATCTCGGGGCGGTCCTCCTTGACGACGACGTCGCCGATGCGCTTGAGACCGAGCGTGCGCAGGGTCTCGCGCTGGTTCTGCTTGCAGCCGACGTGGCCGCGGGTCTGGGTCACCTTGAGTCGAGCCATCAGGCACCAGCCCCAGCAGCAGCACGAGCGCGCAGCAGCGCCGCCGGCGCGACGTCCTCGAGCGGCTTGCCGCGGCGAGCGGCAACCGACTCGGGGCGCTCGAGGCCCTTGAGGGCCGCGACCGTCGCGTGGACGATGTTGATCGAGTTGTCCGAGCCGAGCGACTTGGACAGGACGTCGTGGATGCCCGCGCACTCCAGCACGGCGCGCACCGGGCCGCCGGCGATGACACCGGTACCCGGCGACGCCGGACGGAGCAGCACGACGCCGGCGGCGGCCTCACCCTGGACGGGGTGCGGGATGGTGCCGGCGATGCGGGGGACGCGGAAGAAGGCCTTCTTGGCCTCCTCGACGCCCTTGGCGATCGCGGCAGGCACCTCCTTGGCCTTGCCGTAGCCGACGCCCACGGTGCCGTCGCCGTCGCCCACCACGACGAGCGCGGTGAAGCTGAAGCGGCGGCCACCCTTGACGACCTTGGCGACGCGGTTGATGGTCACCACGCGCTCGATGTACTGGCTCTTCTCGGCGGAGTCGCGGCGGTCGTTGCGCTCGCGACGGTCACGGCGGTCGTTGCTGCGCTCGCCACCGTTCTGGCCGGTGCCGGCGCCGGTTCCGCGGCGCTGAGGTCCTGGCATCAGATGTTCCTCTTTCCTGGGACGTACGTCTGGTGAGCGGTCACAGGTCCAGACCACCCTCGCGAGCGCCGGCGGCGATCGCGGCGATGCGGCCGTGGTACTGGTTGCCACCGCGGTCGAAGACGACGGCGCTCACGCCGGCCGCCTTGGCCCGCTCGGCGACGAGCTCGCCGACCTTCTTGGCCTTGGCGGTCTTGTCGCCGTCGAACGAGCGCAGGTCCGCCTCCATGGTCGAGGCGCTGGCCAGCGTCGTGCCGACGGAGTCGTCCACGACCTGGACGAAGACGTGACGCGCGGACCGGTTGACGACGAGGCGAGGGCGCAGCGCCGTGCCCGTGATGCGCTTGCGCAGGCGCAGGTGGCGGCGCGAGCGCGCAGCCGACTTGCCCTTGCCGCGCTTGACGATGAGACGTGCCATGGCTTACTTACCAGCCTTTCCGACCTTGCGGCGGATCTGCTCGCCCGCGTAGCGGACACCCTTGCCCTTGTAGGGGTCGGGCTTGCGGAGCTTGCGGATGTTGGCAGCGACCTCGCCGACGAGCTGCTTGTCGATGCCCTTGACCGAGAACTTCGTCGGCCCCTCGACCTGGAAGGTGATGCCGGCGGGCGGCTCGATCACGATCGGGTGCGAGTAGCCGAGGGCGAACTCCAGGTTGGAGCCCTTGGCGACGACGCGGTAACCCGTGCCGAAGATCTCGAGCTTCTTCTCGTAGCCGTTGGTCACGCCCTCCACCATGTTGGCGATGAGCGAGCGGGTCAGGCCGTGCAGGGCGCGGGACTCACGCTCGTCGTTGGGCCGGGTGACCTCGATCGAGCCGTCCTCGCCCTGGGAGACCGCGATGGGCTCCTTGACGACCAGGCTCAGCTCGGCGTTGTTCTTCTTGACGATCACGTTCTGACCGTCGATGGTGACCTCCACACCCATGGGCACGGAGACAGGGAGACGTCCGATGCGGGACATGCGATCTTCCTTTCGTGCCTGGGTTACCAGACGTAGGCGAGGACTTCCCCACCCACGCCCTTCTGAGCAGCCTGCTTGTCCGTGAGGAGGCCGGAGGACGTGGAGATGATCGCCACGCCGAGGCCGCCGAGGACGCGGGGCAGGTTGGTGGACTTCGCGTAGACGCGCAGACCGGGCTTGGACACCCGGCGCACGCCCGCGATGGAGCGCTCGCGGTTGGGGCCGTACTTGAGGTTGATGGTCAGGGTCTGACCCACCTCGGCCTCCTCGATCTTGGAGCCGGCGATGTAGCCCTCCGCCTCGAGGATGTCCGCGATGTTCTTCTTCAGCTTCGAGAACGGCATGGAGACCACGTCGTGGTGCGCCGAGTTGGCGTTCCGGACGCGGGTCAGCATGTCCGCAATCGGGTCAGTCATTGTCATTGGGCTGCTTGCCCTTCCTCACCGCGGTTTCACTGACGGTATGGCGACCGGCTGCGCCGGCCACCCCGTCACCGACCTGCGATGTAGAACGGAGTGGAAATTCGAGGGGTAGGATTACCAGCTGCTCTTGGTGACGCCGGGGAGCTCCCCGCGGTGCGCCATCTCGCGCAGGCAGACTCGGCACAGGCCGAACTTGCGGTAGACCGAGTGCGGCCGGCCGCAGCGCTGGCAGCGCGTGTAGGCGCGAACCTTGAACTTCGGCTTGGCGTTGGCCTTGTTGATCAGGGCGGTCTTGGCCACGGTCAGTTCTCCTTGAACGGGAAGCCGAGCTGCTTCAGCAGGGCGCGACCCTCGTCGTCGTTGGTGGCGGTGGTCACGATCGTGATGTCCATGCCACGCACGCGGTCGATCTTGTCCTGGTCGATCTCGTGGAACATGGACTGCTCGTTGAGACCGAAGGTGTAGTTGCCGCGACCGTCGAACTGCTTGGCCGACAGGCCCCGGAAGTCGCGGATGCGCGGGAGGGCGATCGACAGCAGTCGGTCGAGGAACTCCCACATGCGGTCGCCGCGCAGCGTGACGTGCGCGCCGATCGGCATACCCTCGCGCAGCTTGAACTGCGCGATGGACTTGCGGGCCTTGGTGACCACGGGCTTCTGGCCGGTGATGGCCGTGAGGTCGCGCACGGCGCCCTCGATCAGCTTGGAGTCACGGGCCGCCTCGCCGACACCCATGTTGACGATGACCTTGGTCACGCCGGGCACCTGCATCACGTTGGCGTAGGAGAACTGGTCCTGCAGCGCAGGCTTGATCTCCGCGGCGTAGCGCTCCTTGAGGCGGGGCTGCGTCTTCTCAGAGGTGGTAGCAGTCATGGTCACAGGTCCTTGCCCGAGCGGACGGACACGCGGGTGCGGACGGTCTTGCTGCGGCCGTCGCGCTCCACGGTCTCGACGCGCGTCTTGATCCGGGTCGGCTTCTTGGTCTCGGGGTCCACGACCTGCACGTTGGACACGTGGATCGGGGCCTCGGTGTGGACGATGCCACCGGTGCGGCCCGCACCCTGGCCGGCCTTGGTGTGCTTGGTCACGCGGTTGATGCCCTCGACCAGCACGCGCTGGGTCTCGGTGTTGACGCTGATGACCTTGCCCTGCTGGCCCTTGTCGGGACCGGAGATGACCTGCACCAGGTCACCCTTCTTGATCTTCATCTTCGCCATTGGTTACAGCACCTCCGGCGCCAGAGAGATGATCTTCATGAACTTCTTCTCACGCAGCTCGCGGCCCACGGGGCCGAAGATGCGGGTGCCACGCGGGTCGCCATCGTTCTTGAGGATGACGGCCGCGTTCTCGTCGAACTTGATGTAGGAACCGTCGATGCGACGACGCTCCTTGGTCGTGCGGACGATGACGGCCTTGACGACGTCGCCCTTCTTCACGTTGCCACCGGGGATCGCGTCCTTGACGGTGGCGACGATGACGTCGCCGATGCCGGCATACCGACGACCCGAACCGCCGAGCACACGGATGCAAAGGATCTCCTTGGCACCGGTGTTGTCGGCGACGCGCAGTCGCGACTCCTGCTGGATCACTGTCGAACTCCTGTCGTCGAGCTGGTTCTCACCGGATCCCTCCGGTTGAGCCTGGCCGAACTGTTGGTGGGGCTGGTCCCAGGTGCTCCCGAGACCGATGCTTGCGGATGAGCGAACTCGCGAACTACTTCGCGCGCTCGAGGATCTCGACCACTCGCCACCGCTTGGTGGCGGACAGCGGGCGGGTCTCCATGATGAGGACGCGGTCGCCGATGCCGGCCGAGTTCTCCTCGTCGTGGGCCTTGACCTTGCTGGTGCGACGCAGGACCTTGCCGTAGAGGGCGTGCTTGACGCGGTCCTCGACCTCGACCACGACGGTCTTGTCCATCTTGTCGCTCACCACGTAGCCCTGACGGGCCTTGCGGTAGTTGCGCTCGAGCGTGTCGCTCACGGTGCCGGCTTCCTTCTGGTTGTCGCTCATGCCTTCTCACCCTTCGCCGGAGCGGCGCCGATGCCGAGCTCGCGCTCGCGCATCTCGGTGTAGATGCGGGCGATGTCCTTGCGGACCGCACGCAGACGGCCGTGGTTCTCCAGCTGCCCGGTGGCGGACTGGAAGCGGAGGTTGAACAGCTCCTCCTTGGCCTTCTTCAGCTCGTCGACCAGGCGGTCGTCGCCGAGGCCACGCAGCTGCTCGGACGTCAGGTCCTTGGATCCAACTGCCATCAGATGTCACCACCTTCGCGCGCCACGAAACGGCACTTCATCGGGAGCTTGTGCATCGCGAGGCGCATGGCCTCACGCGCGACGGGCTCCGGGACACCGGCGAGCTCGAACATGACACGGCCGGGCTTGACGTTGGCCACCCACCACTCGGGCGAGCCCTTGCCCGAGCCCATGCGGGTCTCGGCGGGCTTCTTGGTCAGCGGGCGGTCGGGGTAGATGTTGATCCAGACCTTGCCGCCACGCTTGATGTAGCGCGTCATGGCGATACGAGCGGACTCGATCTGACGGTTGGTGACGTAGGCCGGCTCGAGGGCCTGGATCCCGTAGTCACCGAAGGAGACCTTGGTGCCTCCCTTGGCGGCGCCACTCCGACCGGGGTGGTGCTGCTTGCGGTGCTTCACACGACGGGGAATCAGCATCAGGACTCAGCTCCCTGCTCCGCAGGCTGGGCCTGCGCGGTGTCGGACGCCGGCGCCTCGGTGGCCGGGGCGGCGTCGCGGTTGCTGTCACGGCGGGGGCCGCGGCCGCCACCACGGCCGGGGCGGTCGGCGCCGTCCCGGCGCGGGCCACGGGACGGGCGGGGAGCGGCGGCCTGCTGGGCCGCGAGCTCCTTGGACGTCACGTCGCCCTTGTAGATCCACACCTTGACGCCGATGCGACCGAACGTCGTCCGGGCCTCGTAGAAGCCGTAGTCGATGTTGGCGCGCAGCGTGTGCAGCGGGACGCGACCCTCGCGGTAGAACTCGGAGCGGGACATCTCCGCGCCGCCGAGACGGCCGGCGCACATGACCCGGATGCCAAGGGCACCGGCGCGCTGCGCGGACTGCATGCCCTTGCGCATGGCGCGACGGAAGGACACGCGGGCGGACAGCTGCTCGGCGATGCCCTGCGCGACGAGCTGGGCGTCGACCTCGGGGTTCTTGACCTCGAGGATGTTGAGCTGCACCTGCTTGCCGGTGAGCTTCTCGAGCTCGCCGCGGATGCGGTCGGCCTCGGCGCCACGGCGACCGATCACGATGCCCGGGCGGGCGGTGTGGATGTCGACGCGGACGCGGTCACGGGTGCGCTCGATCTCGACGCGGGCGATGCCGGCGCGCTCCATGCCCTCGGACAGGAGGCGGCGGATCGCCACGTCCTCCTTCACGTAGTCGCGGTAGCGCTGACCGACCTTGGTCGAGTCGGCGAACCAACGGCTGCGGTGGTCGGTGGTGATCCCGAGGCGGAAACCGTGCGGGTTGACCTTCTGACCCATTAGCGGGTTCCTCCCTTGCTGGCGGCCACCGGCTGACCGACGAAGACGGTGATGTGGCTCGTGCGCTTGCGGACGCGGAAGGCCCGACCCTGGGCGCGCGGCTGGAACCGCTTCATGGTCTGGCCCTCGTCCACGAACGCCGTGGTCACGACGAGGCTGCGCTCGTCGAACGCCTCCGAGGCCTGGTCGGCCTTGACGCGAGCGTTGGCCACGGCGCTCTGCAGCACCTTCAGCACCGGGTCGCTGGCGGACTGCGGCGCAAACTGCAGCGTCGCGATGGCGTCCGTGACCTGCTTGCCGCGGATCAGGTTGACGACGCGGCGAGCCTTCATCGGCGTGACGCGCACGTGGCGCGCAACAGCCTTGGCTTCCATCTGGAATTCCTTGTCGTTGTTGGCCATCAGCGACGACGCCCCTTCTTGTCGTCCTTCTCGTGACCCTTGAAGGTACGGGTGGGGGCAAACTCGCCGAGCTTGTGCCCGACCATCGACTCGGTCACGAAGACCGGGACGTGCTTGCGACCGTCGTGGACGGCGAGGGTGTGGCCGAGCATGTCCGGGGAGATCACCGAACGGCGCGACCAGGTCTTGATGACGTTCTTGGTGCCCGCTTCGTTCTGGGCGTCCACCTTCTTCTGAAGGTGGTCGTCGATGAAGGGGCCCTTCTTCAGGCTACGAGGCATGTCCAAAGGCTCCTATCAGCGCTTCTTGCCAGTGCGACGACGACGGACGATGAGCTTGTCGCTCGGCTTCCCCGGCTTGCGGGTCCGGCCCTCCGGCTGGCCCCAGGGGCTCACCGGGTGGCGACCACCGGAGGTCTTGCCCTCACCACCACCGTGCGGGTGGTCGATCGGGTTCATGGCCACACCGCGGACGGTCGGGCGCTTGCCCTTCCAGCGCATACGGCCGGCCTTGCCCCAGTTGATGTTGCTCTGCTCGGCGTTGCCCACCTCGCCGACCGTGGCGCGGCAGCGCAGGTCGACGTTGCGGATCTCGCCGGACGGCATACGCAGCTGGGCGTAGGGGCCGTCCTTGGCGACGAGCTGCACCCGGGCGCCCGCGGAGCGGGCGATCTTGGCGCCGCCACCCGGCTTGAGCTCGATCGCGTGGATGACGGTACCCACGGGGATGTTCTTGAGCGGCAGCGCGTTGCCGGGCTTGATGTCCGCGCCGGGGCCGTTCTCGATGGTGTCGCCCTGGTTGAGACGGTTGGGCGCCAGGATGTAGCGCTTCTCCCCGTCCGCGTAGTGCAGCAGGGCGATGCGGGCGGTGCGGTTGGGGTCGTACTCGATGTGCGCGACCTTGGCCGGCACGCCGTCCTTGTCGTGACGACGGAAGTCGATCACGCGGTAGGCGCGCTTGTGGCCACCACCGATGTGGCGCGTGGTGATGCGACCGCTGGAGTTGCGACCACCGGTCTTGGGCAGCGGACGCACCAGCGACTTCTCGGGCGTGCTGCGCGTGACCTCAACGAAGTCCGCGACGCTCGAGCCGCGACGACCCGGCGTCGTGGGCTTGTACTTACGGATAGCCATGTCTGATCCCTCAGTGTCCTAGTCGATCTTCGGTCGCCGGCGTCAGACGCCAGCGCCTCCGAAGATGTCGATCGACCCTTCCTTGAGGGTGACGATCGCGCGCTTCGTGTCCTTGCGCTTGCCCAGGCCGAACCGCGTGCGGCGGGTCTTGCCCGGACGGTTGAGCGTGTGCACGGAGTCGACCTTGACCTTGAAGACCTGCTCGATCGCGATCTTGATCTCGGTCTTGTTGGCCCGGGGGTCCACCACGAAGGTGTACTTGCCCTGGTCCATCAGTCCGTACGACTTCTCGGAGACGACCGGCGCGAGCAGGATGTCGCGGGGGTCCTTGATGGTGCTCACTTGGTGTCCTCCTCAGCCTTGGCGGCCGCCGGGGTGCTCTTGGCCAGGAAGGCCTCGAGAGCGCCCTGGGTGAAGACCACGTCGTCCGCGCAAAGCACGTCGTACGTGTTGAGCTGGTCGGCGACCAGGATGTGCACGTTGGCGATGTTGCGGACCGAGGCCAGACCTAGCGAGTCCTCGCGCTCGACGACCACGAGGAGGTTCTTGCGGTCGGTCAGCCCGCCCAGCACCGCGGCGGCGGTCCTGGTCGACGGCGTCTCCCCCTCGACGAGCGAGGTGAGGACGTGGACGCGGCCGTGGCGAGCCCGGTCGGACAGGGCGCCGCGGAGCGCGGCGGCCTTCATCTTCTTGGGGGTGCGCTGGCTGTAGTCACGCGGCACGGGACCGTGCACGGTGCCACCGCCGGCGAACTGCGGCGCGCGGGTCGAGCCCTGGCGAGCCCGGCCGGTGCCCTTCTGGCGGTACGGCTTGGCGCCACCGCCACGCACCTCGGCGCGGGTCTTGGCCTTGTGGGTGCCCTGACGAGCCGCGGCGAGCTGGGCCACCACGACCTGGTGGATCAGCGGGATGTTGGTCTGGACGTCGAACACCTCGGCGGGCAGCTCGACCGAGCCGGCCTTGGCGCCCTTGGCGTCCACGATGTCGATGGTCGTCATTCGGATCAGGCCCCCTTGGCGGCCGTGCGGACGAGGACCACGCCGCCGCGGGGGCCGGGGACGGCACCCTTGACGACGATCAGACCCTTGTCGGCGTCCACGGCGTGGATCGTGAGGTTCTGGGTGGTCTGGCGGACGCCGCCCATGCGGCCGGCCATGCGCAGACCCTTGAAGACGCGGCCCGGGGTGGAGCAGCCACCAATCGAGCCCGGCTTGCGGTGGTTGCGGTGCGCACCGTGGGAGGACGAGACGCCCTTGAAGCCGTGACGCTTCATGACGCCGGCGAAGCCCTTGCCCTTGGTGGTGCCCGTGACGTCGACCTCGACGCCGGCCTCGAAGGCCTCGGCCGTGATCTCCTGGCCCACCGCGTAGTCGGCGGCGTCAGCGGTGCGCAGCTCGACGAGGTGGCGGCGCGGCGACACGCCGGCCTTCTCGAAGTGGCCGGTCATGGGCTTGTTGACCTTGCGCGGGTCGATCGCGCCGAAGGCGATCTGGACGGCCTGGTAGCCGTCCTTCTCGGCGTCGCGGACCTGCGTGACGACGCAGGGGCCCGCCTTGATGACCGTCACGGGGACGAGGCGGTTGTCCGCGTCCCAGACCTGGGTCATGCCGAGCTTCTCGCCAAGGACGCCCTTGACAGTGCGCTCGATAGCAGCGTTAGTCATGTGGGGTTCCTCAGAGCTTGATCTCGATGTTGACGTCCGCCGGCAGGTCGAGACGCATCAGCGAGTCGACGGCCTTGGGCGTCGGGTCGATGATGTCGATGAGACGCTTGTGCGTCCGCATCTCGAAGTGCTCGCGGCTGTCCTTGTACTTGTGCGGCGAACGGATGACGCAGAAGACGTTCTTCTCCGTCGGCAGGGGCACCGGGCCCACCACCGTCGCGCCCGCACGGGTCACGGTGTCCACGATCTTGCGCGCCGAGCTGTCGATGACCTCGTGGTCGTACGACTTCAGCCGGATGCGGATCTTCTGTCCCGCCATCGCTTCGTTGACTCTCTCTCGTCCTGAAACTGCTGGTCCTGTGGCCGAACCAGTGGCTCTCCGACCCCCGCGGTCGGGCGTGTCGCGCCCGCTTCGCGGCACGGGGGCACGCAGCAGCTGCGGGCTCTCCCGTGGTGGGGCCGGTCCGTCTGGGCCGGGGCTTGCGCTCCCCCATCGAGGAGTCACCGAGCCATCAGCCAGTCCGAGGACCGTCCGGTGGTGCTAGTAACCTCTCGCGAGGGACGGGGGCAGCCACACCCTCCTGGTCGACCCGGACCTCGAGAGGTCCCGGCGACGGCGGAGTATGCCTCGGCCACGCGTCAAGCAACCTCACTAGTGTGACAGACGGCCAGGCAGGATCCAAATCCTGGACGCCCGATGCCAGCCGACACGCCGACCGCGTCCCCGCCGGGTGGGCTGAGAGGATGTTCGTATGCCGAAAGCCCCCTCAGCCGCCCTGCCCGCGGACCTGCTCGCCGCCCTGGACCGGCTGTCGTCCCGCGAGGGCGAGGCTCGCGAGGAGGCGCTGGCGGAGGTGGTCCGCGGCGCCGGCTCGCTGGGCCGCAAGGACCGTCAGGGCCTCGGCGATGCCCTCGTCGCGCTGCTTGGTGACGGGGACGCCCACACCCGCTCCTTCGCGGCCGTCCCCCTGGCTTACCTGGCCTCCGAGCTCACGTGGCGGCGGTCCTGGACCGAGCCCTTCCTGACCTGGTGGACGGGCGAGCCGGACCAGCGCGGCTACGACGCCACGGTGGGCTGGGTGCACGCCGTGGCGCACGGTGCCGACGTCGTGGGCGAGCTCGGGCTCACGAGCGCGGTGCCCGCCGAGCAGCTCCTCGACGCCGTCGCGCGCCGCCTCACCAACCCGGCCGGGACCGTCTGGCGCGACCAGGAGGAGGACCGCCTGGCCTTGGCGGTCGCGCAGGTGCTGCTCCAGGACGACCTGACCGAGAAGGTCGCCACCCGGTGGATCAAGGACCTGACGCCGCGGATGACGACCGCGACCACGCCGATCCCGGCGGCCACCATCAACACCTGCCGCACGTTGCGCAGCCTCTACGTGCTCGTCGACGGCAGGGTGCCGGCGCCGCGACCCCGCAGCGTCAAGCACGCGGGTGCGGTGCAGCAGCAGATCCGGGCGCTGCTCGAGGTGGTCGAGCCGTGGACCGCACCGGGCCCGTGAGCCTCGTGAGCCCCGTGAGCCGGACCCTGGCGCTGGGGGTGGGCATGGGCACGGGTGTCGTCATCGGCTCGATGGCCGTGCTGACGGGCTGCTCCAGCCCGTCCCCCACAGCCTCCCCGTCCACCAGCCACTCCCCCGCCGCCGCGTCTCGTCCGGCGACGGGCACGTCCTCGCCGGCCACTACCGCGACGTCCACGTGCCCCGCTCGGCTGGCCGACACCCCCGCCCTGCGACCCGGCGAGGCCCTCACGCCGGGGACGGAGGGGACCTGGATCGTGCTGTCCGGCACCGGGTTCCGCACCGGCATACGCGTCGAACCGGCCGCTGCGCAGCTGAGCCGGGCCGGGGAGGCGATCTGCGCGGACCGGCCGGGGACGCGGGTGACCGCGACCACGACGACGCTGGTCGACCACGCCGCTTGGGTGCGACGGGCCGGCACGCGGTCGCTGGCCCTGACGCCGTCCTGGGCCGCCCGCACCTGGGGCGACTCGGCCTCGGCGCTGGTGCCGGCGCTGCGGGGCGAGTTCCCGGAGCTGGCGCGGCCGGGGATGGTGGACCAGCTGCGCTGCCACGTCGCCTTCGCCCCGCGCAAGCCGGTGTGGCACCTGGAGCCCGACCGTCCCGACGTGGGCTACGCCGCCACGGTGGCCGCGGCATGCAACCCCGGCCGCCTCGTCGACCCCGACGGTCGCTGATCGCCGATGGGGCACGGCAGCCCGAGCTGCCGCACCGCCGCCCTACCCGCGACCCCGCCGCCCTACCTACCGCCCCGCCGAGGTGGGTCGTCCGGACGCGCCCCGGTCAGCGCCCGGGGAAGGTGGGAGCGGTCTTGGCCACGAACGCGCGGACGCCCTCCACCTTGTCCTCGGACTCGAACGCTGCGTGGAAGGCCCGCGCCTCCAGGTCCAGCCCCTCGGGGACGGAGAGCGGCTCGACGGCGTTCAGCAGCTGCTTGCAGGCCGCCACCGCGACCGGGCTCTTGGCGGCGAGCTCGGCGACGGTCCGGCGCGCACCGTCCAGCAGGGTGTCGCGATCCTCGAAGACCTGGTTGACCAGGCCGATCCGCAGCGCTTCCTCGGCCTTGATCATGCGGCCGGTGCAGATGAGCTCCCGCGACAGCGCCAGGCCGACGCGGCGGGTCAGGCGGACCGATCCGCCGAAGCCGGGCACGAGGCCGAGGTTGACCTCGGGCTGCCCGAACCGGGCACTGCTCGAGGCGTAGATCCAGTCGCACGCCAGCGCGAGCTCGCAGCCGCCGCCCAGCGCGAAGCCGTGGACCGCCGCGATGACGGGCACCGGCAGCGCCTCGAGCCGGCGCGTGACGCCCTGCATCCGGCGTGAGTAGTCCTCCCCCTGGTCCGGCGACATCGACTGCATCTCCACGATGTCGGCCCCTGCGACGAAGGCCTTCTCCCCCGCCCCCGTGACGATCACCCCGCGGATCGGCCAGCGGCCGTCGGAGCCCACCTGGGTCTCGATGGCCACCAGCAGCCCCTCGAGGTCGGCGATGACCTGCCCGGCGAGGGCGTTCATCGCGTGGGGGCGGTTGACGGTGACGACGAGGGCCGGGCCGTCCTGCTCGACGAGCAGCGTCTCGAAGGTGCCGAGGTCCATGGGTGAAGTCCTCCCGAGCGGGGTCGTGGGGTGCAGCCCCAGCCTGCCGCATCCCCGCCGGGGGCAGCGACCCGGGCGGCCTGTGACCGTCGACACGGCGGCCGGGTGCGGCATACGAGCTCGCCCCTGAGCGCACCCGGCGAGCGTATGCCGAGAGGCGGGGCCCGGACCGTGGTCCGGACCCCGCCTCGCGAGATCGATCGCTCCCGGAGGAGCTGAGATCACTTGATGATCTTGGTGACCTGACCCGCACCGACGGTGCGGCCACCCTCACGGATGTTGAACTTCAGGCCCTCCTCCATGGCGATCGGCTGGATCAGGTCGACCTTCATGGAGGTGTTGTCGCCGGGCATGATCATCTCGGTGCCCTCGGGGAGGTGGACGACGCCCGTCACGTCAGTGGTACGGAAGTAGAACTGGGGACGGTAGTTGTCGTAGAACGGCGTGTGACGGCCGCCCTCGTCCTTGGACAGGATGTACGCCGAGGCCTCGAACTCGGTGTGCGGGGTGATGGAGCCCGGCTTGCAGACGACCTGCCCGCGCTCGACCTCCTCGCGCTTGAGGCCACGGAGCAGCAGACCGACGTTCTCGCCCGCACGACCCTCGTCGAGGAGCTTGCGGAACATCTCGATGCCGGTGACGGTGGTCTTCTGGGTCTTCTCGCGGATGCCGACGATCTCGACCTCCTCGTTGACCTTGAGGACACCGCGCTCGATGCGGCCGGTGACGACCGTGCCACGACCGGTGATCGTGAAGACGTCCTCGATCGGCATCATGAACGGCTTGTCGGTGTCGCGCTCCGGCTCCGGGATGTACTCGTCCACGGTCTTCATGAGCTCGACCACGGTCTTGGTCCACTCGGGGTCGCCCTCGAGCGCCTTGAGCGCGGAGATGCGGACGACGGGCAGGTCGTCACCGGGGAACTCGTAGTCGGTCAGCAGCTCGCGGACCTCCATCTCGACGAGCTCGAGGATCTCCTCGTCGTCGACCATGTCGGTCTTGTTGAGCGCCACGACGATGTAGGGGACGCCGACCTGGCGGGCCAGGAGGACGTGCTCCTTCGTCTGCGGCATCGGGCCGTCGGTGGCGGCGACGACGAGGATCGCGCCGTCCATCTGCGCCGCACCGGTGATCATGTTCTTGACGTAGTCCGCGTGACCGGGGCAGTCGACGTGGGCGTAGTGGCGGCTCTCGGTCTGGTACTCGATGTGAGCGATCGAGATGGTGATGCCGCGCTGACGCTCCTCGGGGGCCTTGTCGATGTCCTCGAAAGCGAACTGCGGGTTCAGGTCCGGGTACTCGTCGTGCAGAACCTTGGAGATAGCAGCCGTCAGCGTCGTCTTACCGTGGTCGATGTGACCGATGGTGCCGATGTTGACGTGCGGCTTGGTCCGCTCGAACTTAGCCTTCGCCACTTGGGGTCCTCCTCAGGACTTCTTTGGTGTTACGCCGTACGACCAAGCAGGACGTGGCGTCGTCTTGTGTGGGTGGTGCTGGATGAGACGCGATCCGGAAGTCTAGCGCCGAAGGCGCCAGACCTCCGAATCGGTTACTCGCCTCGGGTCTTCTTGATGATCTCGTCCGCGACGTTCTTGGGAACCTCGGCGTACGAGTCGAACTGCATCGTGTAGTTGGCCCGGCCCTGCGTCTTGGAGCGCAGGTCGCCAACGTATCCGAACATCTCCGACAGGGGCACCAGAGCGCGGACGATCTTGGCACCGCTGATGTCCTCCATGGCCTGGATCTGGCCACGGCGGGAGTTGATGTCACCGATGACGTCGCCCATGTAGTCCTCGGGCGTGCGCACCTCGACGGCCATCATCGGCTCGAGCAGGGCCGGGTCGGCCTTGCGGGCGGCCTCCTTGAAGGCCATCGAACCGGCGATCTTGAACGCCATCTCCGAGGAGTCGACGTCGTGGTAGGCGCCGTCGATCAGGATCGCCTTGACACCCACCATCGGGTAGCCGGCGAGCACGCCCTGGCCCATGGCCTCCTCGATGCCCGAGCCGACCGACGGGATGTACTCGCGCGGCACGCGGCCACCGGTCACCTTGTTGTCGAACTCGTACATCTTGCCCTCGGACGTGTCCATGGGCTCGAAGGTGATCTGGACCTTGGCGTACTGGCCCGACCCACCCGTCTGCTTCTTGTGGGTGTAGTCGTACTTCTCCACCGCGCGACGGATGGTCTCGCGGTAGGCCACCTGCGGCTTGCCGACGTTGGCCTCGACCTTGAACTCGCGGCGCATGCGGTCCACGAGGATGTCGAGGTGGAGCTCGCCCATGCCCTTGATGATGGTCTGGCCGGTCTCCTCGTCGAGCTCGACGCGGAAGGTCGGGTCCTCCTCGGCCAGCTTCTGGATGGCCGTGGAGAGCTTCTCCTGGTCGCCCTTCGTCTTGGGCTCGATGGCCACGTTGATGACGGGCTCGGGGAAGGTCATCGACTCCAGCAGGACCGGCTGGTCCTGGGCCGCCAGGGTGTCACCCGTCGTCGTGTCCTTCAGACCGATCATCGCGTAGATGTGGCCCGCGGTCGCATGGTCGACGGGGTTCTCCTTGTTGGCGTGCATCTGGAAGAGCTTGCCGACGCGCTCCTTCTTGCCCTTGGTGGCGTTGAGCATCATGTCGCCCTGCTTGACCTCGCCCGAGTAGACGCGCACGTAGGTCAGGCGCCCGAAGAAGGGGTGCGACACGACCTTGAAGGCCAGCGCGGAGAACGGCTCGGAGGCGTCGGAGTGACGCTCGATGACCTTCTCCTCGTCCTTGGGGTCGTGGGCCTGGATGGCGGGCACGTCCAGCGGGGACGGCAGGTAGTCGACGATGGCGTCGAGCAGGGGCTGCACGCCCTTGTTCTTGAACGCCGTGCCGCACAGGACGGGGTTGACCTCGCCGGCGATGGTGATCTTGCGGACGGCCGCCTTGATCTCCTCGGGGGTCAGCTCCTCGCCACCGAGGTACTTCTCGAGCAGCTCCTCGTCGGACTCCGCGACACGCTCGACGAGCTTGCTGCGGTACTCCTCCGCCTTGTCGGCGAGCTCGGCCGGGATCTCCTCGATCTCGTAGTCCTGGCCCATCTTCACGTCGCCGCGCCAGACGAGGGCGCGGTTGTAGACGAGGTCGATCATGCCGACGAAGTCGTTCTCGGCGCCGATCGGGATCTGCAGCACCAGCGGCTCCGCGCCGAGGCGGTCCACGATGGTCTGCACGGTGTAGTAGAAGTCGGCACCCAGCTTGTCCATCTTGTTGACGAAGCAGATGCGGGGGACGTTGTACTTGTCCGCCTGCCGCCACACCGTCTCGGACTGGGGCTCGACACCCTCCTTGCCGTCGAAGACCGCCACCGCGCCGTCGAGGACGCGCAGCGACCGCTCCACCTCGACCGTGAAGTCGACGTGCCCGGGCGTGTCGATGATGTTGATCTGGTTGCCCTCCCAGAAGCAGGTCGTCGCGGCGGACGTGATCGTGATGCCGCGCTCCTGCTCCTGCTCCATCCAGTCCATCGTCGCGGAGCCGTCGTGCGTCTCACCGATCTTGTAGTTGATGCCGGTGTAGAACAGGATCCGCTCGGTCGCCGTCGTCTTGCCAGCATCGATGTGGGCCATGATGCCGATGTTGCGGACCTTCTTCAGGTCCGTGAGGACGTCGAGTGCCACGTCTGTTATCTCATCTCTTCGAGTCGGTGGTGCAGCAGGCCGGCACGCTCCGGGAGGAGGTCCGGTGGTGCGGGCGGCGTCGGTGCTCCCCACGCCGCCCGCGTGCAGGTCTTACCAGCGGTAGTGCGCGAAGGCCTTGTTGGACTCGGCCATCTTGTGGGTGTCCTCGCGACGCTTGACCGCGGCACCGAGGCCGTTGCTGGCGTCGAGGATCTCGTTCATGAGGCGCTCGGTCATGGTCTTCTCCCGACGCTGGCGCGAGTAGCCGACCAGCCAGCGCAGCGACAGGGTGGTGGCGCGGCCGGGCTTGACCTCGACCGGGACCTGGTAGGTCGCACCGCCGACGCGGCGGGACTTGACCTCCAGGGCCGGCTTCACGTTGTCCAGGGCGCGCTTGAGGATCACGACCGGGTCGGAGCCGGTCTTCTCGCGGCAGCCCTCGAGGGCGCCGTACACGATGTTCTCGGCGATGGACTTCTTGCCGTCCAGCAGGATCTTGTTGACCAGCTGGGTCACCAGCGGCGAGCCGTAGACGGGGTCGACGACCAGGGGGCGCTTCGGAGCGGGGCCCTTACGAGGCATTACTTCTTCTCCTTCTTGGCGCCGTAGCGGCTGCGAGCCTGCTTGCGGTTCTTGACACCCTGGGTGTCGAGGGAGCCGCGGATGATCTTGTAGCGGACGCCGGGAAGGTCCTTCACACGCCCACCGCGCACGAGCACGATCGAGTGCTCCTGCAGGTTGTGACCCACGCCCGGGATGTATGCCGTGACCTCGATGCCGGAGGTCAGCTTGACGCGAGCGACCTTGCGCAGCGCGGAGTTCGGCTTCTTGGGGGTGGTGGTGTAGACGCGGGTGCAGACGCCACGGCGCTGCGGGCTGCCCTTGAGGGCAGGGGTCTTGTTCTTGTCGACCTTGTCCTGCCGGCCCTTGCGGACGAGCTGGTTGATGGTTGGCACGTAGTCTCCGTACGTATCTGATGGTCAGCCCGGCCGGTCACCCGGTCGGACTCCTTGTCATGCCGCTCGCCACGTCCCGAGGTCGGGTGTATCGGGCGGTGCTCCTCCCCGCACTCCCACGACGAGGTCGCGGGCGCCAGGCAGGAGGGGTGTGGTCTTCCGTCGCAGGACCACCGGCGCTATCGCACCGGCGGCCGCCTCGTCGGAGAGGGCACAGTGTGTCCGTGTCAAGCACGACACAGTGAACAAGATTACCGCGATATCACGGGGCGCTCCAAATCACCGGCAGCCCACCCCGCGAGGTCCCCCACGGCAGGGGGGTCCCCACTGTCGGTGCTGGTGACAGGCGCGGGCAGCGGCGCGGGCCGGCTCCCGAGGGGAACCGGCCCGCGCCACGAGCGTCCGTGACGATCAGTGGGTGTCGAAGCCCAGCGTGATGTCGTCCAAACGGATGGCCTCGCCCGACCCCGGCCCGAAGGCCGTGTAGTCGAACTGGTCGTAGCCAGGCATGGAGTACATCGCCGCCTTGGCCTCCTCCGTCGGGTTGACCTTGACGTTGCGGTAACGCGGCAGGCCGGTGCCGGCGGGGATGAGCTTGCCGAGGATGACGTTCTCCTTGAGGCCCAGCAGCGGGTCGCTCTTGGCGTGCATCGCAGCCTCGGTGAGCACCCGGGTCGTCTCCTGGAAGGAGGCGGCCGAGAGCCAGGACTCGGTGGCGAGCGAGGCCTTGGTGATGCCCATGAGCTCCGGTCGACCCGAGGCCGGCTTGCCGCCCTCGGAGACGACGCGGCGGTTCTCGGACTCGAAGCGACCGCGCTCGGCGAGCTCGCCGGGGAGCAGGTCGGCGTCGCCGGCCTCGATGATCGTCACGCGCCGCAGCATCTGGCGCACGATGACCTCGATGTGCTTGTCGTGGATCGACACACCCTGCTGGCGGTAGACCGCCTGCACCTGGTCCACGAGGTGCATCTGCACGGCGCGGGGGCCGAGGATGCGCAGCACCTGCTTGGGGTCGATGGCGCCCTGCACGAGCTGGGTGCCGACCTCGATGTGGTCCCCGTCGCCCACCAGGAGGCGGGAGCGCTTGGTGACCGGGTAGGCGTGCTCGTCGGTGCCGTCGTCCGGCACCAGCACGATCCGGCGCGCCTTGTCGGTGTCCTCGATGCGCACGCGGCCCGTGGCCTCGGCGATCGGGGCGACACCGCGCGGGGTGCGAGCCTCGAAGAGCTCGACCACACGGGGCAGACCCTGCGTGATGTCGTCACCGGCCACACCACCGGTGTGGAAGGTGCGCATCGTCAGCTGGGTGCCGGGCTCGCCGATGGACTGGGCGGCGATGATGCCGACGGCCTCGCCGATGTCGACGAGCTTGCCGGTGGCCAGGGACCGCCCGTAGCACTTGGCGCAGGTGCCGACGCGGGACTCGCAGGTGAGGACCGAGCGGACCCGCACCTCCTCGATCCCCGCGACGACCAGCGCGTCGATGACCACGTCACCGAGGTCGAGGCCGGCCTCGGCCAGCACCTCGCCGTCCTTGACGACGTCCTCGGCGAGCGTGCGGGCGTAGACGCTGGACTCGACGTCCTCGTGCGGCCGCAGGGTGCCGTCGGCGCCGCGCACGGCGATCGGCATCAGCAGGCCGCGGTCGGTGCCGCAGTCGTCCTCGCGGATGATGACGTCCTGCGAGACGTCCACCAGGCGACGGGTCAGGTAGCCCGAGTCGGCGGTCCGCAGGGCGGTGTCCGCCAGACCCTTGCGGGCACCGTGCGTGGAGATGAAGAACTCCAGCACGGACAGGCCCTCGCGGAAGTTGGACTTGATCGGGCGCGGGATGATCTCGCCCTTCGGGTTGGCCATGAGGCCACGCATGCCGGCGATCTGCCGCAGCTGGAACCAGTTGCCTCGCGCCCCCGAGCTGACCATGCGGAAGATCGGGTTGCGCCGCGGGAAGTTGGCCTCCATCTCCTTGGAGACCTCGTTGGTGGCCTGCTGCCAGATCTCGATGAGCTCCTGGCGCCGCTCGTCGTCGGTGGTCAGACCGCGCTCGAACTGCACCTGGACCTTGGCGGCCTTGGCCTCGTAGCCCTCGAGGATGGACTCCTTGTTGGAGGGCGTGACGACGTCGGAGATCGCCACGGTCGTGCCCGAGCGGGTCGCCCAGTGGAAGCCGGTCTCCTTGAGCGCGTCCAGCGAGGTCGCCACGAGCACCTTGGGGTAGCGCTCGGCGAGGTCGTTGACGATCGCGGAGAGCCGCTTCTTGTCGACGGGCTCGTTGACGAAGGGGTAGTCGACCGGCAGCGTCAGGTTGAACAGCGCACGCCCCAGCGTGGTGTCCATGACGAAGTCCGCCCGGCCCTCCTCGCTCAGCTCGACACCCTCGGGAAGGTCGAAGCCCACCGGGGGGACGGCGTCGCGCAGCCGGATCTTGACGGGCGACCCGAGCTCGATCTCGCCCGCGTCGAAGGCCATCCGCGCCTCGTCAGAGGTGCGGAAGGCGCGACCGGAGCCCTTGCCGTCGGCCACCTCGGAGGTGAGGTGGAACAGCCCGATGATCATGTCCTGGGTGGGCATGGTCACGGGGCGGCCGTCGGCCGGCTTGAGGATGTTGTTGGAGGACAGCATCAGGATGCGGGCCTCGGCCTGGGCCTCCGCGGACAGCGGCACGTGCACGGCCATCTGGTCACCGTCGAAGTCGGCGTTGAACGCGCCGCAGACGAGCGGGTGCAGCTGGATGGCCTTGCCCTCGACGAGCTGCGGCTCGAAGGCCTGGATGCCGAGGCGGTGCAGCGTGGGTGCGCGGTTGAGCAGCACGGGGTGCTCGGTGATGACCTCTTCGAGGACGTCCCACACGACCGGGCGGGCGCGCTCCACCATGCGCTTGGCGGACTTGATGTTCTGCGCGTGGTCGAGGTCGACCAGCCGCTTCATCACGAACGGCTTGAACAGCTCGAGCGCCATCTGCTTGGGCAGACCGCACTGGTGCAGCTTGAGCTGGGGGCCGACGACGATGACCGAGCGGCCGGAGTAGTCGACGCGCTTGCCGAGGAGGTTCTGACGGAAGCGGCCCTGCTTGCCCTTGAGCATGTCGGACAGCGACTTCAGCGGACGGTTGCCGGGGCCCGTGACCGGGCGGCCGCGACGGCCGTTGTCGAAGAGCGCGTCGACGGCCTCCTGCAGCATGCGCTTCTCGTTGTTGACGATGATCTCGGGGGCACCGAGGTCGAGGAGGCGCTTGAGGCGGTTGTTGCGGTTGATGACGCGACGGTAGAGGTCGTTGAGGTCCGACGTCGCGAACCGGCCACCGTCAAGCTGCACCATCGGGCGCAGGTCCGGCGGGATGACCGGGACGCAGTCGAGCACCATGCCGGTCGGGCTGTTGCTCGTCGTCTGGAAGGCCGTGACGACCTTGAGGCGCTTGAGGGCGCGGGTCTTCTTCTGGCCCTTGCCGGTGGCGATGATCTCGCGCAGCAGCTCCGACTCGGCCTCGAGGTCGAAGGTCTCCAGGCGCTTCTGGATCGCCGCCGCGCCCATGCCGCCCTCGAAGTAGAGACCGAAGCGGTCCCGCATCTCGCGGTAGAGCATCTCGTCGCCCTCGAGGTCCTGGACCTTGAGGTTCTTGAAGCGGTCCCAGACCTGCTCGAGGCGCTCGACGTGCACGTCCGCGCGCTTGCGGATGGCGTTCATCTCGCGCTCGGCGGAGTCCTTGAGCTTGCGCTTGACGTCGCTCTTGGCGCCCTCGGCCTCGAGCGCGGCCAGGTCCTCCTCGAGCTTCTTGGCGCGGGCCTCGACGTCGGAGTCACGACGGTTCTCGTGCTCCTTCTTCTCGACCTCGATCTGGGCCTCCAGCGACGGCAGGTCGCGGTGGCGCGCCTCGGTGTCGACCGAGGTGATCATGTAGGCCGCGAAGTAGATGACCTTCTCCAGGTCCTTCGGGGCCAGGTCGAGCAGGTAGCCGAGACGGCTCGGCACGCCCTTGAAGTACCAGATGTGGGTGACGGGGGCGGCGAGCTCGATGTGGCCCATCCGCTCACGGCGCACCTTGGCGCGGGTCACCTCGACGCCGCAGCGCTCGCAGATGATGCCCTTGAAGCGCACGCGCTTGTACTTGCCGCAGTAGCACTCCCAGTCCCGGGTCGGACCGAAGATCTTCTCGCAGAAGAGCCCGTCCTTCTCCGGCTTGAGGGTGCGGTAGTTGATCGTCTCGGGCTTCTTGACCTCGCCGTGGGACCACTGGCGGATGGAGTCCGCGGTGGCGAGGCCGATACGCAGCTCGTCAAAGAAGTTGACGTCGAGCACGTGTGTCCTTCTCTCGTCTTGCGACTGATTCAAAGTCTGTGGGTCTGAACGGTTGTCGTGGCCGTCCCCTGACGGGTCCGGCGTGCGTTGTCCTTCGGGTCGTGCCGTATGGCGAGCGCGGCTCCCAGGCCGGTCGGCTCAGGAGCCGCGCTGCGCCATACGGGGACAGACCGTCAGACCTCCTCGACGCTGCTGGGCTCGCGCCGCGACAGGTCGATGCCCAGCTCCTCGGCGGCGCGGAAGACCTCGTCGTCGGCGTCGCGCATCTCGATCGCGTTGCCGTCGCTGGAGAGGACCTCCACGTTGAGACACAGGGACTGCATCTCCTTGAGGAGCACCTTGAACGACTCGGGGATGCCGGAGTCGGGGATGTTCTCGCCCTTGACGATGGCCTCGTAGACCTTGACGCGGCCGGGCACGTCGTCGGACTTGATGGTGAGCAGCTCCTGCAGCGTGTAGGCGGCGCCGTAGGCCTCGAGGGCCCACACCTCCATCTCGCCGAAGCGCTGGCCACCGAACTGCGCCTTACCACCCAGCGGCTGCTGCGTGATCATGGAGTACGGGCCGGTCGAGCGGGCGTGGATCTTGTCGTCGACCAGGTGGTGGAGCTTGAGGATGTACATGTAGCCCACCGACACCGGCTCCGGGAACGGCTCGCCGGAGCGGCCGTCGAAGAGCCGGGTCTTGCCGGTCTCGCCGATGAGGCGCTGGCCGTCACGGGTCTGGTTGGTGGACTCCAGCAGACCCTTGATCTCCTCCTCCTTGGCGCCGTCGAAGACCGGGGTGGCGACGCGGGTGCCGGCGGGAGCCTCGTGGGCGTCCTGCGGGATGCGCATGGCCCACTCGGCGCCCTCGGGGATGTTCCAGCCGCGGCTGGCCGCCCACCCGAGGTGGATCTCGAGGATCTGACCGACGTTCATGCGACCGGGGACACCCAGCGGGTTGAGCACGACGTCGACCGGCGTGCCGTCCTCGAGGAAGGGCATGTCCTCGACCGGCAGGATCTTGGAGATGACGCCCTTGTTGCCGTGACGGCCGGCGAGCTTGTCACCATCGGTGATCTTGCGCTTGTTGGCGACGTAGACGCGCACCAGCTGGTTGACGCCCGGCGGCAGCTCGTCGCCCTCCTCGCGGTCGAAAACCTTGACGCCGATGACCGTGCCGGTCTCGCCGTGCGGGACCTTCAGGGAGGTGTCGCGGACCTCGCGGGCCTTCTCGCCGAAGATCGCGCGCAGCAGGCGCTCCTCCGGGGTCAGCTCGGTCTCACCCTTGGGCGTGACCTTGCCGACGAGCAGGTCGCCGTCGCGGACCTCGGCACCGATGCGGATGATGCCCCGCTCGTCGAGGTCGGCGAGGACCTCCTCGGACACGTTGGGGATGTCGCGGGTGATCTCCTCGGCACCGAGCTTGGTGTCGCGGGCGTCGACCTCGTGCTCCTCGATGTGGATCGAGGAGAGCGTGTCGTCCTGCACCAGCCGCTGGGACAGGATGATGGCGTCCTCGTAGTTGTGACCCTCCCACGGCATGAACGCCACGAGGAGGTTCTTGCCGAGGGCCATCTCGCCACCGTCGGTGGCCGGACCGTCGGCGATGAGCTGACCCGCCTCGACCCGGTCGCCGGCCTCCACCATGACCCGCTGGTTGTAGCAGTTGCCCTGGTTGGAGCGGGAGAACTTCATGATCCGGTAGGTCTGGTAGGTCCCGTCGTCGTTGGCGACGGTCACCAGATCGGCGGAGACCTCCTGCACGACGCCCGGCTTGGTGGCGAGGACCACGTCACCGGAGTCGAGCGCGGCGCGGTGCTCCATGCCGGTGCCGACCAGCGGCGCCTCGGAGCGCACCAGCGGGACCGCCTGACGCATCATGTTGGAGCCCATGAGGGCGCGGTTGGCGTCGTCGTGCTCGAGGAACGGGATCAGGGCCGTGGCCGCCGACACCATCTGGCGCGGCGAGACGTCCATGTAGTCCACGTCCGCGGCCGGCACGAAGTCGACCTCGCCGCCCTTGGTGCGCACCAGGACGCGCTCCTCGGCGAACCGGCCGTCGGCCTCCATGGGGGCGTTGGCCTGGGCGATGACGAACTCGTCCTCCTCGTCCGCCGAGAGGTAGTGCACCTCGTCGGAGACGACGCCGTCGTTGACCTTGCGGTAGGGGGTCTCGACGAAGCCGAAGGCGTTGATCCGGCCGTAGGAGGCCAGCGAGCCGATCAGACCGATGTTGGGACCCTCGGGGGTCTCGATCGGGCACATGCGGCCGTAGTGCGACGGGTGGACGTCACGGACCTCCATGCCGGCGCGGTCGCGGGACAGACCACCGGGGCCCAGCGCGGACAGACGACGCTTGTGCGTCAGGCCCGACAGCGGGTTGTTCTGGTCCATGAACTGCGACAGCTGGGAGGTCCCGAAGAACTCCTTGATCGACGCCACCACGGGGCGGATGTTGATCAGGGTCTGCGGGGTGATCGCCTCGACGTCCTGCGTGGTCATGCGCTCGCGGACGACGCGCTCCATGCGGGACAGCCCGGTGCGGACCTGGTTCTGGATCAGCTCGCCGACGTTGCGCAGGCGGCGGTTGCCGAAGTGGTCGATGTCGTCGACCTCGACGCGCACGTCGACGGCCTCGCCGTCGCGGGTGCCCGCCATCGTGACGTCACCGTTGTGCAGGGTGACGAGGTACTTGATCGTCGCGACGATGTCGTCGATGCGCAGCACGGACTCGTCGAGGGTGCCCTCGATGCCGAGCTTCTTGTCGATCTTGTAGCGCCCCACCTTGGCCAGGTCGTAGCGCTTGGGGTTGAAGTAGAGGTTGTCCAGCAGCGCCTGGGCGGCCTCCTTGGTCGGCGGCTCGCCGGGGCGCAGCTTGCGGTAGATGTCGAGCAGCGCGTCGTCCTGGCCGGCCGTGTGGTCCTTCTCCAGGGTCTGGCGCATCGACTCGAACTCGCCGAACTCCTCGAGGATCTGCGCCTCGGTCCAGCCCAGCGCCTTGAGCAGCACCGTGACGGACTGCTTGCGCTTGCGGTCGACGCGCACGCCGACCATGTCGCGCTTGTCGATCTCGAACTCCAGCCACGCACCGCGGCTCGGGATGACCTTGGCCGAGTAGATGTCCTTGTCGGACGTCTTGTCGGGGGTGCGCTCGAAGTAGACGCCCGGGGACCGGACCAGCTGCGACACGACGACACGCTCGGTGCCGTTGATGATGAAGGTGCCGCGCTCGGTCATCAGCGGGAAGTCGCCCATGAACACCGTCTGCGACTTGATCTCGCCGGTGTTGGTGTTCATGAACTCCGCGGTGACGAACAGCGGCGCGGAGTAGGTCATGTCCCGCTCCTTGCACTCCTCGATCGAGTGCTTCTCCTCCTCGAACCGGTGGTCGCGGAAGGAGAGGGACATGGAGCCGGAGAAGTCCTCGATCGGGGAGATCTCCTCGAAGATCTCCTCGAGACCGGACCGGTCGGGGACGTCGTTGCGACCGGCCTCCTTGGCGGCGGCCACCCGGGCCTGCCACCGCTCGTTGCCGAGCAGCCAGTCGAAGCTCTCCGTCTGGAGCGCGAGGAGGTCGGGGACCTCCAGCGGCTCCTTGATCTTTGCGAAGGACAGGCGGCCAGAAGCCGTCTGAGCTGTGGACACAGTCTGGGTCGCGGGTCGCGAGGCAGCCAAGGATGGTCCTTCCACGGGCCTGGAGCTATGGAGACGAAGCGAGCACGCGCCACGCCCCCGGCAGCATCCGGGGACCGGGAACCGGGAGGGACCGGGGCAGGTCCGGCGGGCGGGTCACGGGCGGCGGCTGGCTGGGCGCGCGGCAACAAGGCAGCGCAAAGCGACAGCATAGCCGACAGCGCCAGACACGTCCAATCAAGCACGACCAGCCGACCACGTCGGGGGAGCTCGCGCAGGCTGGTCGCTGGACCGGCCCGGGCTCGACCTCGGCAGATGGCCTCGTGCCCCATCACTATGCGGCGGGTCGGGGGCGTCGTCAAGCACACCGGGCGGTGTCGCGGCATACGTGACCCGTATGCCGCTCCCCCGCACCCCGGGGTGCCCGCCCGCGCACGGCCGGCGCGCATGCGAGAGCGGGCCGCACCCAGGGGGTGCGGCCCGCTCTGCGGGAGATCAGCGGCCGGACGTGATCCAGCCCGAGATCACTTGAGCTCGACGGAGGCGCCGGCGCCCTCGAGGGCAGCCTTGGCCTTGTCCGCGGCCTCCTTGTTGACACCCTCGAGGACGGGCTTGGGAGCGCCGTCCACCAGGTCCTTGGCCTCCTTCAGGCCGAGGGAGGTCAGCGCGCGGACCTCCTTGATGACCTGGATCTTCTTGTCGCCCGCGGCGGTGAGGATGACGTCGAACTCGTCCTTCTCCTCGGCAGCGGCGGCCTCGCCGCCGGCGCCGCCCGCGGCCGGGGCCGCACCCGCGACGGCAACCGGGGCCGCGGCGGTGACGTTGAACGTCTCCTCGAACTGCTTGACGAACTCGGAGAGCTCGATCAGGGTCATCTCCTTGAAGGCCTCAAGGAGCTCGTCGGTGCTGAGCTTAGCCATGGTGGCTTCCTTCCTGGTCTGTGCCGTGAGTGGCGTTGGTGTTGGTCGAGCGAGCTGCCAAGTGGCAGATCAGCTCTCGTCGCCACCCGCGGCGACGTCGTCGGTAGCCTCGGCCGGGGCCTCGGCGGAGTCGGCGGCCGGAGCAGCCGCGACAGGACCCTCGGCCTCGACCTTCTGGCGCAGGGCGTCGACCACGCGGGCCGTCTGCGACAGAGGAGCGGCGAAGAGGTAGACAGCCTTGCTGAGCGAGGCGTTCATGGCGCCCGCCAGCTTGGCGAGGAGCACCTCGCGGGACTCGAGGTCCGCGAGCTTGGTGATCTCCTCGGGGCTCAACGGCTTGCCGTCGAGCACCCCGGCCTTGATGACAAGGGCCGGGTTGGCCTTGGCGAAGTCACGCAGACCCTTGGCCGTCTCGACCGGGTCGCCCGTCACGAAGACGATGGCGCTCGGACCGGTCAGGTGCCCGTCGAAGGCCGTGATCCCGGCCTCCTTCGCGGCGAGCTTGGTCAGCGTGTTCTTGACCACGGCGTAGGTAGCGTGCTCACGGATCGAGCCGCGCAGCTCGGAGAGCTGCTTCACGGTCAGACCGCGGTACTCCGTCAGCACGGCCGCACCCGAGCCACGGAACTTGTCCGCGATCTCGGCGATGGCAGCCTGCTTCTCAGCCGTTGCCATGTGGCCTCCTTCCGTAGCGTGAAGCCGGTGGCCACATGAGAAAGAGCCCCGGCGCAGGCGCACGGGGCTCACAGGCTCGACGAGTCGAGCGGGGAATCACGCTCACCTGCGTCGGACGCCCACGCTCGTGGGACCTTCGTGCCGCTCGCACGACCCACGAGGGACGTGGTGCACGGCAGACCGGCGGTCATTGGTCTCGACCAGGGTACGGGCCGGCGGGCCCGGTCACCAAATCGGCTCAGCGCGAGGTGGCCGTCGGGGCGGGCGTCGCCCCGGCCGACGCGGTGGTCGACACGGTGCCCGAGGGTGCGGCAGACGGGGCGCCTGCGGGGGCCGTGGGCGATGCGGTCGTCCCGCCGGTGCCGTTGGCGGCGCCGTTGCCGGTGGCGGGGCTCCCCGGGGCGGGTGCCACGTCGTCGGGCGACGGCGCCTCCACGGAGACCGGTTGACCCCAGCGGGAGTACTCCGTGCGGTCGGTGACCTCGCCCTTGTCGGTGGTGAGGGTCGTCGTGACGGAGGTCGGCTGGCCCGAGGCGTCCAGCAGGACGACCAGCGCCACGGGCTTCCTGACGGTGCTGCGCAGCGCGTCCGGCGCGGCCACGGCGTCGAGGTACTGCGCCGGGGGCACCGAGAAGACCACCTGGGAGCCGTCCCCCCGGGGGGTCTTGTCCCCCAGCAGGCCGTCCAGCATCCCCGTGAAGCGGCCGGGGTCCAGGGTCTGCGCCACCTTGGCCTGCGGGCCCAGCTTGCGGCTGATCGCGTCGGCGCCGCCGGGGTCCAGCTGCAGCCAGTGGCGGGTGTCGGTGCGGGGCCGGTCGCCGGGCTTGGCGGGCGGCAGCGGCACCTGCACCGTCCCGGCGCCCTTGACCCAGGTCTTGTCCCCGAGGTGCACCAGCGTCACCGTCCGGCCGCCGGCGGCGACCTGGACCTGCATGGCCTTGCTGCGCGTGTCGACCTGGGCCGTGGCGCCCCCGGCCACGGTCGTCATGGCCATCCGCACGCTCCCCTTGGCCGCGATGACGTCGCGCATCGTCTGGCCGAACTCCGCCCCGGGGACCCCCTCCCCCGTCGGGACGGGCTGGGCGTTGGGGTCGGGCGTGCGCCCCGCGAGGGAAGCACCCTCCGTGGGCAGCGTCGCGGTCGCCTGGCTGGTCGGGGCCGACGTGGCGGCCCCCAGCGTGGAGCGGCTGGTGCTCGATCCCGCCACGCACCCGCACAGCCCGGCGGCGGTCACCACGGCCAGCAGCCCGAGGCGCCAGGAGGTCGCACGGGGACGGTCGGCGGGACGGCGGCGCATGATGCTCGATGGTAGTCGGGCGGGGGCGGCATACGGCCGAGGCGCACCCGGGGCGCACGACGACGGGCGGACACGACGACGGCGGACACGACGACGCCCGGACCGCGAGGGTCCGGGCGTCGTGGCGCGAGAGGTCAGGCTCAGGCCTGCTCCTCCCCCTCGGAGGTGAGGTTACGGGTGCGGTTGGCGTCCAGCGGGATGCCGGGGCCCATCGTCGTGGCCAGCGTGGCCTTGGTGATGTAGCGACCCTTGGAGGCCGACGGCTTGAGGCGCAGGATCTCCTCGAGCGCGGCGGCGTAGTTGTCGACCAGCGCCTTCTCGTCGAAGGACGCCTTGCCGATGATGAAGTGGAGGTTGGCGTGCTTGTCGACGCGGAACTCGATCTTGCCGCCCTTGATGTCGCTGACGGCCTTGGCGACGTCCATGGTCACGGTGCCCGTCTTGGGGTTGGGCATGAGGCCACGCGGGCCCAGCACCTTGCCCAGACGACCGACCTTGCCCATGAGGTCCGGGGTCGCGACGACGGCGTCGAAGTCGAGCCAGCCGCCCTGGACCTTCTCCAGCATGTCGTCCGAGCCGACGAAGTCGGCGCCGGCGGCACGGGCCGCCTCGGCCTTCTCGCCGTTGGCGAAGACGAGCACGCGAGCGGTCTTGCCGGTGCCGTGCGGGAGGTTGACGGTGCCGCGCACCATCTGGTCGGCCTTGCGGGGGTCGACACCCAGGCGGAACGCGACCTCGACGGTCGAGTCGTACTTGGTGGACGCGGTCTCCTTGGCCAGGCGGACGGCCTCGAGCGGGGCGTAGAGCTTGCCCTCCTCGATCTTGTCCGCCGCGGCGCGGTAGGCCTTGCTGCGCTTCATGTGCTGCTCCTCGTGCTTCGTGGGTCGACGCGGAGCCGACCCGGGTGGAGTCGTGGTCGTCGGACCAGCGCGGGTCCTGCCACGGGCGAGCCCCGGTGGGGCCCACAGGTCACGAGATCAGGACTCGTAACCGGGGGTGTTGATGCCCATCGAGCGGGCGGTGCCGGCGATGATGCGGGCGGCCATCTCGAGGTCGTTGGCGTTGAGGTCCTGCATCTTCTGCTGGGCGATCTCGCGGACCTGGTCGGCCGAGAGGGTGGCGACCTTGGTCTTGTTGGGGACGCCGGAGCCCTTGGGGACGCCCGCGGCCTTCTTGATCAGCTCGGCGGCCGGCGGCGTCTTGGTGATGAAGGTGAACGAGCGGTCCTCGTAGACCGTGATCTCGACCGGGATGACGTTGCCACGCTGGGACTCCGTCGCGGCGTTGTAGGCCTTGACGAACTCCATGATGTTGACGCCGTGCTGACCCAGCGCGGGGCCGACGGGCGGCGCCGGCGTCGCGGCACCAGCCTGGATCTGCAGCTTGATGAAGCCGGAGACCTTCTTCTTGGGAGGCATGTGATGTGTTCCTTACCTGGTGGTGGGCCGACGCCGTGGGCGATGACCCGGTTGCAGCCCTGCGGGGTGCCGCAGGGCGGTGGGCCGGCTCAGATCTTGGCGACCTGGTTGAAGCCCAGCTCGACCGGGGTCTCCCGGCCGAAGATCGAGACGAGCACCTTGAGCTTCTGGGTCTCGGCGTTGATCTCAGAAACCGTGGCGTCGAGGGTCTCGAAGGGGCCCTCCATCACCGTGACGGACTCGCCGACCTCGAAGTCGACGTCCACCGTGGGGCGGGCGGCGGCCCCGGCGGCAGCGCCCTGACCGGCAGCCGGCGCACCGGCCGCGGCGGGGGCCGCGGGCTCCTCGAACTTCGGGGCGAGCATCGTGACGACCTCGTCGAGGCTCAGCGGCACCGGCTGGTGGGTGTGGCCCACGAAGCCCGTGACGCCGGGCGTGTGCCGGACGGCACCCCAGCTCTCGTCGGTCAGGTCCATGCGCACCAGCACGTAACCGGGCATCCGCACGCGGCGGACGGTCTTGCGCTGGCCGTTCTTGATCTCGGTGACCTCCTCCATGGGGACCTCCACCTGGAAGATGTAGGGCTCCATGTTGAGGCTGGTCACGCGGGTCTCGAGGTTGGTCTTCACGCGGTTCTCGTAGCCGGCGTAGGAGTGCACGACGTACCAGTCGCCCTCGAGCATGCGCAGGTCGCGCTTGAACTCCTCCAGCGGGTTGACCGCCGGCGCGTCGGGGACCTCGGCCGCAGGGGCCTCCTCGGCCGCGGCGTCGGAGCGCTCCCCGGCCGCGGCGGGCGCCGCCTCGGGCGCCTCGTCGACCGGCGCCTCGCGGACCTCGGTGTCGGCGTCAGCGGTCTCGACGGGCTGCGCGGCGTCGCGCCCGTCGGCCTCGTCGCTCGTGGCGAAGGGGTCGTGCGAGGGCTGGTCGGACACGGTGCGGGCCTACTTCCTTGCTAGATCAGGCGGGGTGCCGGTGGGACGGGTGCGGACCGGCGGTCGCGGCCCGGCCGTCAGCTGCCGGCGAAGGCCCAGAAGACGAGCTTGCCGATCCCGTAGTCGAGCGCCGCGCAGAACAGCATGATCGCGATGACGAAGACCATCACGACCGTGGTGTAGGTGACGAGCTCGTCCCGGGTCGGGCGGACCACCTTGCGCAGCTCGTCCAGCACCTGGGCGATGAACAGCGCGATGCGGCCGAAGAAACCGCGGCGAGCCTGCTGCTGGCGCGCGCCACCCCGCTGGGTGTTGACCTCGCTCACAGTCCCTGCCTTCGTCCGACGACCACGTGCTCAGCAGGGCAGGAGGGACTCGAACCCCCAACCGCCGGTTTTGGAGACCGGTGCTCTACCAATTGAGCTACTACCCTAAGGATCACCGCCGCGTCCCCACCCGGCGCCGGAGCGCACGGCCGATCGACGCAGCAACCATCCAAGAGACGAGCATACGTCAGGGACGCCGCACAAGGCGAACCGACCCGTCAGGAGCAGCCCTGCCCGCGGCTCTGCCACGACCGCAGCGCCTGCTCCCGCTCGGCCCCGGACAGCAGGCGGGGCAGCCCGCCGGTCACCCGCGCCGGGTCGAAGCGCATCGAGGGGGCCCCCGCTCCGGGCACCGTGACGGTCAGCACCCCGGTGGCCAGGGTCTCCGGGCTGCCGCTGCCGAAGGCGAAGTTGCCGAGGCCGTAGGCCACCGCGGTGTCGCCCACCGTCGTGGTGGTCTGCAGGACGTGGGCGTGGCTGCCGACGACGACGGTGGCTCCCGCCTCGGCGAGGGCCTTGTCGGTGTAGACCTGACGCGGCGTGGGGCAGCGCTCCTTCTCGACGCCCGAGTGCAGGTAGACCACGATGACGTCCTGCGGCCCGGCGGCCCGCGCCGCACGCACCCCCGCGAGGAGCCGCGCGAAGCCGTCGTCGTCCATGACCTTGGCGAGCCCGAGCTTGCCCGGACCCGCCTTCCAGTCCAGGTGCCGGTCGAGCACGTCGGTCGCGCCGAAGACCACCACCCGCCGACCCTTGACCTCGGTGGTCCACGGCGCCCACGCCTCGTCGGCGTCCTTGCCGAGCCCGACCATGGGGACGGGCGAGGTCGCCTTGACCTCGAGCATCCGGCGCATCCCCTCCTCGCCGAAGTCCATCGTGTGGTTGTTGGCGGCCGTCACGACGTCGACGCCCTCGGCCTTGAGGGTGTCCAGGATCGCCGGTCCCGTCACGAAGGTGAACGGCTTCGGCTGGGGGGTGAGGCCGGACCGGTCGCGGGCCACGGCGGTCTCGAGGTTGACCATGGCCAGGTCGGCCTGCGCCAGCAGGCGGCCGGCGGCGCCCAGGCCCACCTCGTTGAGGCGGGCGGCGACGCCATACGCCTGCGTGTCCCCCGCGAAGGCGAGGGTGATCGGCGGCAGGGAGGCGTCCCCACGAGTGCCGGAGGGCGTGGGGCGCGCGCCGGCCCCGGCGGTGGCCGTCACCTCGCCCGGGGTGGTGGCGGGGCCCGACACCGCCGCGGCCACGGACCTCGGCGTGGGATCGGGCGGCCCGACGAGGTCGGCCAGGGCGAGGCCCCCCGCGGCGAGCAGCGCCGCGGCCGTGCCCACCAGGGCCAGGGCGCCGTGCCGGCGCGCACGGTAGAGCGGACGCTGGTCGACCATGCCAGACCTCCAGGGGGCTCGACGGGCGGGTGGACGCGAGCGTCGGGAAGCCCCAGCCTAGGCGGGCTCTGCCTCCACGTCGGCCTCGGCACGCGGGAGGACCGGGGTCGTCGTCACCGGATCCCGGGCCCGCGGGCACCGTCTGTGAGGATGGCCCCATGCCTCGCCCTCTCGACCAGCTCCCGAAGGCGCACCTGCACCTGCACTTCACCGGGTCGATGCGGCTGTCCACGCTCACCGAGCTGGCGCAGGTCGAGGGGTTGCGGCTGCCGCACGCGCTCACCGAGGACTGGCCGCCCACGCTGCGCAGCGTGGACGAGCGCGGGTGGTTCCGGTTCCAGCGGCTCTACGACGCGGCGCGCGCCTGCGTCCGCGGTCCCGAGGCGATGCGGCGGATCGTCCGGGAGGCCGCGCTGGACGACGCCTCCGAGGGCTCGCGGTGGCTGGAGCTGCAGGTCGACCCCACCAGCTACGCGCCCTTCTGCGGTGGCCTCACCCCGGCCCTGGAGCTGGTGCTCGAGTCCGCGGTGGCGGCCGCCGCGGAGTCCGGCATCGGGGTGGGCGTCGTCGTCGCGGCCAGCCGCGTCCGGCACCCCCTGGACGCCCGGACGCTCGCCCGCCTGGCAGCCCGGTATGCCGGGGAGGGCACCGGTCACGTCGTCGGCTTCGGCCTGTCCAACGACGAGCACCGCGGCGTCACCGCCGACTTCGGGCACGCCTTCACGATCGCCCGCGCCGCCGGGCTGGCGCTGGTCCCCCACGGCGGGGAGCTGCGCGGCCCGGAGGCGGTCACGGCGACGCTGGACGCGCTGCTGCCGGACCGGATCGGGCACGGGGTGCGGGCCGCCGAGGACCCGCGGGTCCTCGACCGCCTGGTGCGCGAGGGGGTGGCGCTCGAGGTGTGCCCGGGCAGCAACGTCGCGCTCGGCGTCTACGACGACGCGCCGCAGGTGCCGCTGCGGACCCTGCTGCAGGCCGGGGTCCAGGTGGCGCTCGGCGCCGACGACCCGCTGCTCTTCGGCTCCCGGCTGGTCGACCAGTACACCCTGGCGCGCGAGGTCCACGGGCTCACCGACGAGGAGCTGGCCGAGCTGGCCCGCATGTCCCTGCGCACGTCCACCGCCCCGCGCGAGCTGGTCGCCCGCGCCGAGGAGGACGTCGACACCTGGCTGGCCCTGCCCGGCTGAGCACGCCGGCACCCGGCGTCGGTCAGAGGTGGTGCCCCACGAAGACCGGCTCGTTGACCAGGGTGACCCCGAATGCCTCCTGGACCCCGTCGCGGACCTGGCGCGCGAGCGCCGCCACGTCGGCCGCCGTCGCGCCACCCCGGTTGGTCACCGCGAGGGTGTGCTTGGTCGACAGCGCCGCCGGCCCCGGCAGGCCGAAGCCCTTGCCGAAGCCCGCCCGGTCGATCAACCAGGCGGCGCTGGTCTTGGCCAGCCCGTCACCGGCGTCGAAGCGCGGCGGGACCGGGCCGTCCGACCCCAGCCGCTGCCGGGCCCGCTCCTCCAGCTCGGCGAACGCCCCCACCGGCAGGATCGGGTTGGTGAAGAAGGACCCGCAGGACCAGGTGTCGTGGTCCCCCGGCTCCAGCACCATGCCGCGACGACGCCGCTGCTCGAGCACGGCCTCCCGGGCGTCGGACAGCGGCACCCGGGTGCCGAGCGGGACGTCCAGCCCGGCGGCCAGGGCGGCATACGCCACCGGCCGGGAGAGGTCGGCGACCTCGAGCTGGAAGGCGACGTCGAGGACGACGTAGCGGTCGGTGCCCTTGAAGACGCTGTGGCGGTAGGTGAAGCCGCAGTCGGCCGGGAAGAAGGTGCGGACCCGCTCCTCGCGCCGGTCCCACACCCGCACCTGCGCGATGGTCTGGGCGACCTCCTGGCCGTAGGCGCCGACGTTCTGGACCGGCGTGGCGCCGGTGAGCCCCGGGATGCCGGACATCGCCTCGATCCCGGCCCATCCCTCGGCGACGGCCCGCTCGACCAGCCCGTCCCAGGACTCCCCCGCCGCCACGCGCACGAAGGCCCCGCCGCACCAGTCCTGGCTCTGCACCTCGATGCCGCTGGAGCGCACCAGCACCACGGTCCCCGCGAAACCCTCGTCGGACACCACCAGGTTGGACCCGCCCGACACGACCAGCAGCGGCTCGTCGGCGTCGTCGACCTCGCGCACCGCGTCCACGAGCTCGTCGGTCGTCCGCGCCGTCACCAGCCGCTGCGCCGGGCCGCCCACCCGCATGGTGGTCAGCGTGGCCAGGGGGACGTCGTGCTCGACCTGCATCGTGGGAGTGCCCTTCGTCGTATGGCGACAGCCCGCCCCTCGGGGGGCCGGCTGCCGGGCGGCCGTCGTCAGGGGTGGCGGCCGGGGGTGGTCAGCGCTCGAGGCGGACGACCGCGAGCGCCCGCCCGAGGACCTTCCTGCCCTCGCACGTGGCGGTGAGCTCGACCGTAGCCCGTCCGTCCTCGACCTTCTTGACGACACCGCCGAGGACCACCTCGGCGCCGCCGTCGTGGGGGACGACGACCGGGGCGACGAACTTGGTGGAGTACTCCACGACCCGCCCCGCGTCGCCGCACCAGTCCACGACCACCTGGACCGCCGCGCCCATGGTGAGCATGCCGTGCGCGATGACGTCGGGCAGCCCGACCGACGTGGCGAACCGCTCGTCCCAGTGGATCGGGTTGCGGTCGAGGCTGGCACCGGCATACGCGACGAGCATCGCGCGGGTGACGGTGAGGGTGCGCTCGGGCAGGACCTGGCCGGGCTCGACGGTGCTGAGGTCGGTCATGTCAGTCCTCCCCATCTCAGTCCTCCCCCCGGATCACGAGGGTGCTCACGGCGGTGCAGCGGGGCTCGCCCGCCTCGGTGCGCAGCTCGCTGCGCGTGGTCACCATCGCGTGGCCACCCACGACCCGGACGGTGTCGACGGTCAGGGTCGCGGTGATCTCGTCGCCGGCCACCAGCGGGTGGTGGTGGGTGAACCGCTGCTCGCCGTGGACCACCCGGGTGAAGTCGATGCCGGCCTCGGGGTCCGTGATCAGCTGGCGGTCCGCCTGCTGGGCGACGAGCACCGCGAAGGTCGGGGGGGCGATGACGTCAACATACCCCCGCGCCCGGGCCGCGTCGACGTCGGTGTGGACCGGGTCCACGGCCCCGACGGCCTCGGCGAACTCCGCGATCTTGGCCCGCCCCACCTGGTAGGGGGCGGTCGGCGGGTAGCTGCGCCCCGCGAACGACTCGTTGACAGGCATGGGGACGAGCCTATGCGCTACGTGCCGGTAGCCCGGCCACCGACGGCAGCGAGCGCCGCCCCTCGCAGGTGAGGGACGGCGCTCGCGCGGTGCCGGGGTGCGCTCAGCGGGTCTCGCGGTGCGCGGTGTGCTTCTTGCAGCGGGGGCAGAACTTCGCCAGCTCGAGCCGGTCGGGGTGGTTCCGACGGTTCTTCTTGGTGATGTAGTTGCGCTCCTTGCAGTCGGTGCACGCCATCGTGATCTTGGGACGGACGTCTGCGGACTTGCTGGCCACGGGGCAACCTGCTCTCGAAGTGGGCGCCGACCCGCGATCTGCGGCCGGCCTGGGGTCGGGATGTACTTGGTAGCGGGAGCGGGGCTCGATCCCGCGACCTCACGATTATGAGTCGTGCGCTCTAACCAGCTGAGCTACCCCGCCAGGTGGCAGATCCTGCGCCTCGAGGGTGCGGGGCCTGCGAGAGCCCCCTGTCGGAATCGAACCGACGACCTTTTCCTTACCATGGAAACGCTCTGCCGACTGAGCTAAGGGGGCCCGAGCGGCTGGTAGTACCAAGCGCGCTCGGAAGTGCACTCGTTCGGAGTGCGTCGATAACCGTACACGGCTTTGGCGTGGAGATGAAATCGAGGTGGCGGAAGCACTCGGGCCTGCCGGACGTTGCCCACAGGTGCGGGTGCGCGAGGCCCCGGGAGGCCCACGTCGGGCCCCTACCATGAGACGAGGACCCGGCCGCACCGGCAGCCCGCATAACATGACGTTTGGTCTACCCAAAGTCTGCGTATCAGTGAAAGCGAAGTGACTCTGCACCCATGACGAGCAAGGCAGTCCACCGGCTCGAGCGCGTCGTCATCCGGTTCGCCGGTGACTCCGGAGACGGGATGCAGCTGACGGGAGACAGGTTCACGTCGCAGACGGCGATCCTCGGCAACGACCTGTCGACGCTGCCCAACTTCCCCGCCGAGATCCGCGCCCCTCAGGGGACGCTCCCCGGCGTCTCGAGCTTCCAGCTGCACTTCGCCGACCACGACGTGCTCACCCCCGGCGACAACCCGGACGTGCTCGTCGCGATGAACCCCGCCGCGCTCAAGGCCAACCTGCCGGACGTGCCGCGCGGGGCCACCGTGATCGCCGACAGCGACGAGTTCACCACGCGCAACCTCAGCAAGGTCGGCTACGCCAGCAACCCGCTCGAGGACGGCTCGCTGGAGTCCTACCACCTGCACGCGCTGCCGCTCACCTCGATCACGGTCGAGGCGCTCGCGGACTTCCCGCTGTCGCGCAAGGACAAGCAGCGCGCCAAGAACATGTTCGCGCTCGGCCTGCTGTCCTGGCTCTACACCCGCCCGCTGGAGTCGACCGAGACCTTCCTCGCCGCGAAGTTCGGCAAGAAGCCCGACATCCTCGCGGCCAACCTGGCCGCCCTCAAGGCCGGGCACGCCTACGGCGAGACCACGGAGGACTTCGCGGTCGCCTACGAGATCGGTCCCGCCCCGATGCGGGCCGGGCTCTACCGCAACGTCACCGGCAACACGGCGCTGGCCTACGGCCTCGCGACCGCGGCGCACAAGGCCGGGCTGCCCCTGGTGCTGGGCGCCTACCCCATCACGCCGGCCAGCGACATCCTGCACACCCTGTCCGGGCTCAAGCGCTTCGGCGTCACCACGATCCAGGCCGAGGACGAGATCGCGGGGATCGGTGCCGCGCTCGGCGCGAGTTTCGGCGGCGCCCTGGGGGTCACCACGACGTCCGGGCCCGGGGTCGCGCTCAAGACCGAGACCGTCGGTCTCGCCGTCTCCCTCGAGCTTCCGCTGGTCATCGTCGACGTCCAGCGTGGCGGCCCCTCCACCGGGCTCCCGACCAAGACCGAGCAGGCCGACCTGCTGCAGGCGATGTACGGCCGCAACGGCGAGGCGCCCGTCCCCGTGGTCGCCGCGCAGTCGCCGTCCGACTGCTTCGACGCCGCGCTCGAGGCGGTCCGTATCGCGCTGACCTACCGCACCCCGGTCTTCCTGCTCTCCGACGGCTACCTCGCCAACGGCTCCGAGCCGTGGCAGGTCCCCTCGGTGCGCGAGCTGCCCTTGATCGACCCCGGCTTCGCCACCGAGCCCAACGCCGAGGACGCCGACGGGACCCCGGTGTTCCACCCCTACCTGCGCGACCCCGACACGCTCGCCCGCCCCTGGGCCGTGCCCGGCACCGCGGGCCTGGAGCACCGCGTCGGCGGGATCGAGAAGAAGGACGTCTCCGGCGAGATCTCCTACGACCCCGACAACCACGACCGGATGACCCGGCTGCGCGCCGCCAAGGTCGCCGGCATCGCGGGCATCCCCGACGTGCAGGTCGACGACCCCACCGGCGAGGCCAAGGTCCTCATGCTCGGGTGGGGATCGACATACGGCCCGATCAGCGCCGGGGTGCGCTATGCCCGCGACACCGGCGCGGAGGTCGCGCAGGCGCACCTGCGGCACCTCAACCCGTTCCCGGCCAACCTCGGCGAGGTGCTGCGCCGCTACGAGCGGGTCATCGTGCCGGAGATGAACCTCGGCCAGCTCACGATGATGCTGCGCGCCGCCTACCTCGTCGACGTGCGGGCGCTGACCCAGGTGCGCGGCCTGCCCTTCACGGCCAGCACGCTGTCCGACGCGATCCACGAGGCGCTGCACGAGCTCGACCCGCACCACGCGCCGAGCCCGGCTCCCGACACCAGTCCAACCCCCGCCAGCACCCCCGCCAGCACCCCCGCCAGCCAGGAGGCCTGAGCCCGATGACCGTCGATCTCGGCATACCCACCCACGGCCTGGCCGGCGTCCCCCGTCTCGACGAGGGCGCCCCGGCCCAGTCCAAGAAGGACTTCACCTCCGACCAGGAGGTCCGCTGGTGCCCCGGCTGCGGCGACTACGCCGTGCTCGCCGCCGTGCAGTCCTTCCTGCCCGACCTCGGGCTGCAGCGCGAGAACATCGCCTTCGTCTCCGGCATCGGCTGCTCCTCGCGGTTCCCGTACTACCTCGACACCTACGGGATGCACTCGATCCACGGGCGCGCCCCGGCGATCGCCACCGGCCTGGTCACGGCGCGTCCCGACCTGTCGGTGTGGGTCGTGACCGGCGACGGCGACGGGCTGTCGATCGGCGGCAACCACCTCATCCACGCGATGCGCCGCAACGTCAACATGACGATCCTGCTCTTCAACAACCAGATCTACGGCCTCACCAAGGGGCAGTACTCCCCCACCTCCGAGATCGGCAAGGTCACCAAGTCGACCCCGGCGGGCTCCGTGGACCGGCCCTTCAACCCGCTCTCGCTCGCCCTCGGCGCCGACGCGACCTTCGTCGCCCGCACCATGGACTCCAACCGCAAGCACCTCATCGAGGTCCTGCGCGCGGCGGCGGAGCACCGCGGGACCGCCTTCGTCGAGATCTACCAGAACTGCCCGATCTTCAACGACGGCGCCTTCCAGCTGCTCAAGGACCGCGGTGAGGCCGCGGCCAGGCTCGTGCACCTGGAGGACGGTCAGCCGGTGCGCGCCGGGGCCAACCAGGTCGTCGTGCGCTCCGACTCCGGCTCGCTGGAGGTCGTCCACGAGGACTCCGTCACCGACCCCTCGCGGATCGTCGTGCACGACGCGGGCGCCGACGACCCGACGCAGGCGTTCGCCCTGTCCCGCCTGGACTCCGGCGAGCAGCTGCACGTGCCGATGGGCGTCTTCCGCTCGGTGTCCCGGCCCACCTACGACGACCTGGTCCGTGGCCAGATCGCCGGGGCCGTCACCGCCGCGGGTGGGCCCGCCGGCGACGACGACCTCGAGGCCCTGCTGCGGGGCAAGGACACCTGGACCATCGGGTGAGCGCCGCGGCCCGGCTCGCTCGGCTCGCCTGGCGCGCGCAGCAGGCCGTATGGCGCCGCCGCCCGTCGCTGCGGCCGGCGCCCCAGCCGGCGGTGGGGGCCGCGCCGGACCTGTCCGTCGGGGTCGGGTCGGGCGTGCCGCGTCCCGAGCACCCGCGGCCGCAGCTCGTGCGAGCGCGGTGGCTCAACCTCAACGGCGAGTGGGAGTTCGAGAGCGACCGCGGTGACAGCGGCTACGAGCGAGGGCTGCTGTCCCGCCCGCTGTCGGGGCGGATCCTCGTGCCGTTCTGCCCGGAGTCGGCAGCGTCCGGCGTCGGGGACGAGGACTTCCACGAGGCGGTCTGGTATCGCCGCACGGTGGTGGTGCCGGCGTCGTGGGGAGGGACGGACGCCTGGCTGCACCTCGGCGCCGTCGACCACGACGCCACCGTGTGGGCCAACGGCATCGAGATCGCCCGGCACCGTGGCGGTTTCACGCCCTTCTCCGCCCCGCTGTCGCGAGCCGGGGTCGGTCCGGGCGACACCGTCGAGATCGTGGTGCGGGCGCGCGACCCCCGCCGCGGCCCGCAGGCCCGGGGCAAGCAGGCCACGAGCTACGCCCCCTCCGGATGCTTCTACCCCCGCACCACCGGCATCTGGCAGACCGTCTGGCTCGAGGCCGTGCCGCCGGTGCACGTGCGGCGGCTGCACGTCACGCCCGACCTCGCCGGTGGCGCCCTGGACGTGTCGATCCCGTTGAGCGCCAACCTGGCCGGCGGTCAGGTCGTCGTCGAGGTCACCCGCGCCGCGGGACTGGGCGACGCCGCCGCAGGAGTGGGCGACGCCGCCGCGAGCCCGGATGGCGGGGCGGACGACACCGTGATCGCCGCTGCCGCCACCCGATCCGACCTCGACCTCGCGCCGCGGATGCGAGTCACGCTGCCGGACAGCGAGATCCGCCCGTGGTCCCCGGCCGACCCCCACCTCTACGGCCTCCTCGTGCGGCTGGTCGACCGCGAGGGGGCGGTCGTCGACGAGCTGACGTCATACGCCGGGTTGCGGTCGATCTCGGTGCACGGCAACGAGATCCGGCTCAACGGCGAGCGCCTCTTCCAACGCCTGGTGCTGGACCAGGGCTACTGGCCCGACTCGCTCATGACGGCGCCGTCGGACGCCGCGCTCGAGCTGGACATCCGGCTGGGACTGGCGGCCGGCTTCGACGGAGCCCGCCTGCACCAGAAGGTCTTCGAGGAGCGCTACCTCTACCACGCCGACCGGCTGGGCTACCTCGTGTGGGGAGAGTTCGGCGACTGGGGCGCCAAGATGCGCGACGGCCACGGCGAGATCCAGTCTCCGACAGCGTCCTTCGTCACGCAGTGGGTCGAGGTGCTGCAGCGCGACGTCAACCACCCCTCGATCATCGGGTGGTGCCCGCTCAACGAGACCGAGCAGGACCTCACCGACGACATCACCGTGCTGGACGACGTGACCCGCGCGATGTTCCTGGCCACCAAGGCGATCGACCCGTCCCGGCCCGTCATCGACGCGTCCGGGTGGTCGCACCGGGTGGTCGAGACCGACGTCTACGACGCGCACTGCTACGAGCAGCGGCCGTGGCGGTTCCGGGTCCTCATGGAGGGGCTGGCGGCCGGCGAGCCGCTCGCCGACCTGCCCGGCAAGGACTGGTCGGTGGCCTACGCCGGCCAGCCCTACCTGATGTCGGAGTACGGCGGGATCTGGTGGGCGCCGGGCGGGCCCGGCGCCTCCGGGGAGGACCGCGAGAGCTCGTGGGGCTACGGCCAGCGCGTCCGGGACCTGCGCGAGTTCTACTCCCGCTACGAGGGGTTGACCACCGTCCTGCTGGGTTGCCCTGACCTCGCGGGCTACTGCTACACCCAGCTCACCGACACCTTCCAGGAGCAGAACGGGCTCTACACGATGGAGCGCTCCCCCAAGATGGACATGACGCGGATCCGCGCGGTGCAGCAGCGGCCCGCGGCCTACGAGCAGCGACCGCCGGCGACGTAGGCAGCCAGCCGGTCGAAGCCCTCGGTGACGTCGGCCGCGCTGCCGGCGTAGGAGATCCGCACGAAGTGGCTGCCGTCCAGCGCCGGGTCGCCGCCCGGTCGGCTGGGAGCGAAGTCCACCCCCGGGGTGAGGGCGACGCCGGTGCGATCCATGACCGCCGTGCACCAGGCGACCGAGTCGTCGGTCAGGTGGGCGATGTCGCACCAGGCGTAGAACGCCCCCGACGGCGGCACCTGGTCGTGCACGCCGAGCTCCGGCAGCCGCTGCAGCACGAGGTCCCGGTTGTGGGCGTAACGCTCGACGTGCGAACGCAGCTCGACCTGCGCGGCCAGCGTGAGCGCCCCGACGGCGGCGGCCTGGCTGACGGCGGGCGGGCACAGGTTGAGGTTGCCCAGCAGCAGCTCGACCGGCCGCAACAGGTGGTCGGGCAGCAGCATCCAGCCGAGCCGCCAGCCGGTCATGGAGAAGTACTTGGAGAAGCTGCCGACGACGGCGGCCGCGCGGGAGGTGCTCCACGCCGTGGTCGGGTGCGCGCCGGCATACGAGATCCCGTGATAGATCTCATCACTCGCCAACAGACAATCATGCTCAGCGCACCAGCGAGCGATCGCGGCGAGCTCGTCGGCGGGCACGACCGTGCCCGTGGGGTTGGCGGGGCTCGCCAGGATCAGGCCGGCCGGCGGCGTCGGGAGCGCCTCGAGCATCACCACGGTAGGCTGGTAGGCCGTCTCGGGGCCGCAGTCGAGGTCCACGACGCGACAGCCCAGGGCCTCCAGGGTGTTGCGATAGGCCGGGTAGCCGGGGCGCGTCACGACGACCTCGTCACCGGCCTCGAAGGCCGCGAGGAACAGCGCCGTGAACCCTCCGCTGCTCCCCGTCGTGAGGATCACCTGGCCCGGATGGACCTCGAGGTCGTATGCCGCGGCGTAGTGCTCGCAGATGGCCTCTCGCAGAGCGAGGTTCCCCACGGCCTCGGTGTAGCCGAGCACCTGGCCGTCGATGGCGGCGATCGCGGCGTCCCGCGCGGCCCGAGGTGCACCCGTGCTGGGCTGACCGACGTGCAGCCCGATCACGTCACCGTGCGTGAGCTGACGCCGGGCGGCGACCTTCATGACCTCCATGACGTGAAAGGGCGGGACCTGGCCACGGGCACTCAGTCTGCTCATGACAGCACGCTAGCGAGCACCGCCGCCGAGTCCCCACCTGGCTCACCGCCTCACCCCTACCTACTCTCGGGTTGCCTACGCCATCTCGCCTTGTAAGGCGAGATGGCGTAGGCAACCCGCGAGTAGGGGGAGCCGGTCAGGCCGTGAACCACGTCAGCAGGCCGAGCAGCACTGCGACGAGCAGGATCAGCCAGCCGGACGCACCGGCCAACGCACGCCCAGCCGCCTCGCCTCGGGGTGACCCATAGCGGTCTCGCCCGTCGCGCGGATCGATCACCGGGTCGGTCAGTCGCGGGGAGACTCGCTGAGCCACGATGGCCCCGCCCACCAAGAGGGCCACAGCGACAGCAGCGGCGAGGGCGCGCGGCAGATGCACGGCGGGCTCGCGCAGCAAGACCGCGGTCGCCGCCATCACCGCCACGGCGACCGTGATGGCGAGCACCCCGACGAAGGGCCGCTCCAGGATGGGGCGCAGGCGCCGGGCCACGAGCATCACGACGCCGACGAGCAGCACCAGCGTCGCGAGCTCACCGACGGACACGGCGACGTCGGTGCCCAGGCGGTAGGCCCTCACGGCAGCCGTGCTCAGCGTCAGCCCCGCAAGACCGACGAGGGAGGGACCGATAGCCATCGCCCAGTCCGCTGGAGCCATCCGCTCGCGCTGGGCCTCGGTGAAGGTCAGCGAGCGGGCATACTCGCGCGGGTCGCCGAAAGTCTCCTGCGCCGACTCCCCGCTCTCGGCGAGGTGCGTCTCGACCGAGGTGACCGCATCGCCGATCACCCCGCCCTTGATGTCCTGCAGACGCAGCTCCACCACCATCTCGTCGATCCATCGTCGGTCGCGCTTGTCCATGGTCCTCACTACTCCCCCTCGGAGATGAATGTCGTTGTGTGCGTAGCGAACTCACGCCACAAGGTGCGTTGCTGGTCGAGCTCGGCAGACCCGGCAGCGGTGAGCTGGAAGTACTTGCGGCCCGGGCCGGACTCCCCCTGGCACCACTCGGTGGTGACGTGACCGGCCGCTTCGAGTCGGCTGAGCAACGGGTAGAGCGTGCCGCCCTTGATCGCCCCGAAACCGTGCTGCTCGAGTGTCGTGGCGATGGCATAGCCGTAGGTCGGCCCGTCACCGAGGACGCGCAGGACCGCCAGGGTGAGGAGTCCGCGGAGCCACTCGCTGGGCCAGGGTTGGTGCGCCATCCCTAGACAGTATCCCTACCTAGTCAGTCTGTCTACACAGTCACCCTACTTACTCAAGCTCAGGTTGCCTACGCCATCTCGCCTTGTAGGGCGAGATGGCGTAGGCAACCTGAGATTGGGAGGGGGGTGGGGTCAGCCACCCCGCGGCGGGCGGCGGGCCGTCCCGTGCCGGATCCGGGCTCGACGACGCGCCTTCTCGATGCGCTGCTGCACCTCCCACGGCCGGGCGAGTCGCCGCTTCGTGAGGCGCACGACCTCCCACTCCTCGTCCCGGACGTCGTCCTCGCGCTCCTTCTCCGCCAGCAGCACCGAGTTCACCCCGTCCTCGTCGTCCCCCTCCGCGTACTTGCCCTGCCCGTCGTACTCGAGTGCCACCCACTCCCCCTCCAGGGCAAGGTCGAGACGGCGCACCCCCGACAGGGTCACGACCTGCACCTGCGACTCCAGCCGATAGCCCAGCGCGTGGCAGACCCAGGCCGCCCAGGACTCTCCGGGTGACTCACGCAGCCCGTCGACCAGCCTCATCACCGGCCACACCTGATAGGCCCCCTGCTCCCCCCGCAACCGCTCCTCCCACCCTTCGAGGTCAGCCATGGTCAGCACCCCGCGATGGAGGAGCCAGTCGCAGGTCATCAGCCCCGAGACAGGGCACATCTGCGTCAGCTCGACCGCCACCCTCGCCAGGTCGGCTACGACCATCCCCAGGGCGCCCAGCGCGAACATCTCGCGCGGCAGCGAGCCCGGCAGCGCGAGCTCGCGCACAGGGGCACCCTCCACACCGAGGTGAAGGGTCAGGTGTCGTCTGGTCTGCGCCCGACCTCGGTCGATGCGGCGCAGGTGCACTCGCTGCAGCTGCGGCTGGTGGACCGGCACGCCGGCGACGACCGCCCCGGACCAGTGGCTCGGCACGGCGTAGGGCCGGTCTGCGGCCTCGGCGTAGGTGCGGACGAGGTGGCGCTCGGTGGGCCACTTCGGTGCCCTGGCCGACCACCACCCGCGGCGCACCTGCCAGATCTCACGAGCGGTGGACGCCGTGGCAAGGTCGCGGTCGGTGAGGCCGACGGCGCGGGCGTCGGCGGTGCGGAAGGCGGGGAGAGCGGCGAGCTCGGGCGGGACGATCATGGCTGCACGGTGCCCGCCAACCGCGGCCCTGACTAGGGGCCCCTCCTCACCTGTGGATGGTGCCGCGCGCTAAACCCGTCGAGCGCCATCCGCCCTGTGGATAACCGATCTCGGGTTGCCCACCCAGTCTCGCCTTACAAGGCGAGATTGGGTGGGCAACCCGAGAAAGGGGCTGGGGTCAGGCCTGGCCGATCTGCCGCAGCAGCCCCTGGAACCAGTCCTGCGACGCGTCGAACGCCTTGTGCCCCGCGATGCGCGGGAACTCGATGACGCGCAGCTCGTCCCCACGCTCCTCGTCGTGCCCGACGACGCCGGGGGTGCCGGCCTGGGCCGCCTCGACGGCCACGTCGCACATCTGCTTGATCAGCGCCAGGTCGGCGTCGTTGGCCTTGGCCGAGCGGGAGAAGTAGCCGGACTTCTGCACCATGGTCTTCTCGGCCTCGATCTTGGCGCCGAACTCCTTGGCGAAGTAGCTGCCCGGGTTGATCGTGTCGAGCTTGACGTGGCCGAAGGGGTCGCGGGCGACCTCCTGGCCGGACGCCTCGAGCTGCTGGACGATGTCGTCGACGCCGGCGCCCTCGGACAGGAAGATGTTGACGCACCCGATCTCGTCCATCACGGCCTTGAGGCGGGCCGCCTCGGCGTCCAGGTCGATGTGGACCTCGGGGACGTAGACGCCGTGGATGGCCCAGCGCTCGGGCGTCAGCCCGGCCTGCGGCAGCCAGGTCTGCTGCCCGTGCCACTCCATGTAGTCGCGCGCCGCCGCAGCGGTCAGCCAGCCGCAGTTGCGCCCCATGACCTCGTGCACGATCAGCATCCGCGGGTTGGAGCCGTGCTCGGCGATGATGTTCTGCGCGAAGAGCGACGCCTGCTGGGCCGCGGTCTGCGCGCCGAGCGACTGACGGATCGGGACGATGTCGTTGTCGATCGTCTTGGGCAGGCCCACCACGGTCAGCTCGTAACCCTGGTCGTGCAGGTAGGCCGCGAGGTCCGCCGCCGTGGTGTTGGTGTCGTCGCCACCGATGGTGTGCAGGACGTCGACGCCGTCCTCCTTGAGGCGGTTGGCTGCGACCTCGAGGGGGTTGTCGCCCTCCTGGACCAGGCCGCGCTCGACGAGGTTCTTGGCGTTGGTGAGCTTGACGCGGGAGTTGCCGATCGGGCTGCCGCCGAAGCCTCGCAGGATGCCCGCGTTCTTGCGGGTCTCCTCGTCGAAGACCGTGTAGCTGCCGGCCAGGACGCCGTGGTAGCCGTGGTGGTACCCGATCAGCTCGACGTCGGGCAGCACCTCCGTGTAGCGCTCGATCAGGTCACCGACGGCGGCGGACAGGCAGGGGGCGTAGCCGCCGGCGGTCAGCATGGCAACGCGCTTGATGGTCATCGGGAGGGTCCTCCTGCGATAGCGGGATGAGAGGTATGACGGTCGCGACTCTGCGACCTCCACCCTATCGAGGGCGCCCGGGCCGGGCCTCCCCCGGCCCCGCTGCCCCGATCAGTCGTCCACCCCGCGGGCGGCGAGCGCGTCACCCACGCGTTCGGCGTGCCGGACGGTGCGTATGACGAGGGGCGTGGCCACCGCCCGGACCGAGCGGTCGAGGCCCCGCGCCCGCCGCGCGTCCAGGGTGTCGGCCAGCAGCTCCCGCACCACCGGAATGCTGCGCAGGGTCAGGCTGACGGTCAGCGCGACGCGCTCCGGCGACACCCCGACGTGCCGCAGCGGCTGGGCCAGTCGCTGCACCCCGTCGAGCATCTCCGACACGCGGGTGGTGAGCGTGACCAGGCCCGCCGCGGCCACCGCGACGACGAAACCCCCGAGCGTCACCACCACCGCCTCCCACCCGCCGCTCCACCACTGGAACGGCGCCATCACCACCAGGAACCACCGCAGCGGGCGCACCTCCCCCCAGGCCAGCCGCAGCGGGATGCCGAGGAGCAGGTAGGTCGCGAGCACCACGAGCGCCGAGAGCGCCGTCATCCAGGGGCGCGGGACCAGGGACACGGGGAGCAGGAACACCGCGAGCGCCAGCAGCTTGGCCGGGACGCCGAGCCGGTGGAGCAGGGTGTGGCCGTCGGCATACGCGCCGGTGAGCACCTCAGCCGCCCTCGAGCATGAGCCGGCGGTAGAAGGGGACCACCTCGTCAGCCGGGCCGTCGGCCGCGACGCGGCCCCCGTCGATCAGGACGACCCGCTCCCAGCCGTCGAGCAGCCACAGGTGGTGGGTGACGAGCACGACCTGCTGGTCGAGGGTGTCGAGGAGCCGGGAGACCTGGTGGGCGTGGCGCAGGTCGAGCAGGGTGGTGGGTTCGTCGCAGACGAGCACGTCGGGGCGGGTGACGAGGATGGCGGCGAGGGCGAGCAGCTGCTTCTGGCCGGAGGAGAGCTGGTGGGCCGGGTGGTCGGCATGGTCGGCCAGGGCGTAGCGGGCGAGGACCTCGTCGACCAGCCGCCGCTTGCCCTCGGCGGTCAGGTCGCGTCGGCGACGCAGCGAGAACTCCACGTCCTCCCGGACCGTCGGCATGACGATCTGCGCCTCCGGGTCGGGGAAGGTGAAACCGACCCTGCGGCGCACCGCGGCGCCCTCCCGCGCGGGGTCGAGCCCGTCGACGGTGACCCGGCCCTCGGTGGGCTGGACGAGGCCGTTGAGCATGCGCGCCAGAGTCGACTTGCCGCAGCCGTTGGCGCCGATGATGCCCACGCGCGGCTCGGTGATCGTGAGGTCGACGTGCTCCAGGACGCGGCGCTCGCCGAAGGAGTGCGCGACCTGGTCGATGCGGATGGTGGGCATGAGCCGTATGCCGGGCGCCTGCTGCCTGACGAGGCGCCGGTCAGCGGCGGCGCGCCGGGCCGAGCAGGTCGGGGATCGCGGTGTGGACGGCGCTCGCGACGACGCCCGCCACGACCGCCTTGACCAGGTCACCGGGCAGGAAGGTCGCCGAGAACGCCGCCGCGCCCGCGAGGTCGAGCTTGGCCGAGCGCCAGGCCATCCCGGGGATGCCGAGCGCGTAGGACACGACGATGCCGCCGAGGAGGCACGCGGCGATCGTCGCGGCGACGTGCGGTCGCGGCGAGAACCGCTGCACCACCAGGCCGATCACGAGCGCCACCAGCGGGTAGCCGACCACGAACCCCACGGTGGGGCCGGTGAAGATCGCCAGGCCGCGCACCCCGCTCGCGAGGACCGGCAGCCCAGCGACGGCGAGCACCACGAAGAGCAGCACGGCGAGGAAGCCGCGGCGGGCGCCGAGGACCGCCCCGGCGAGCATGATCCCGAGGTTCTGCAAGACGATCGGGGCGGCGCCACCGACCGGGACCTTGACGGGGACCAGCGCGACGATCAGCGCGCAGAAGGCCGCGACGAGGGCGAGGTCGCGGGCGGTCAGGGCGCGGCCGGCGGGGGCGGGGCGCGAGGGGGTGCGGGTGGCCGGGGTGGACATGGTGCGCAGCCTACCTGAACGCCGTTCAGGGCGTTGAGGTGGTGGCGGCGTGGGGGCGGCGGGTGCGGCGAGTGATGGTCGGCACCCGAGCCGCTGCCTCACGGGAGGCGGCACCGCTCTAGGGTGCCAGGGTGATCACCCCACCCGCCCGCGTGCTCGCCGCCGGGGTGGCCGTCGGAGCCGCCGTCTGGGTGTGCCTCGCGCTGCTGGCCCTGCCCTCGCCGTCGCTCTTCGGCGGGCTGGCGGCGGGCGCCGTGCTGGCCTTCGGGTCGCCACGGCCCCCCGAGCTGCCCCGCTGGGGCATGGTCGTGGCGCAGGCCCTCGTCGGGGTGACCATCGGCGAGACGGTGACCCTCGCCGCGCTGCGCCAGATCGCCGCCGACTGGCCGTCCGTGCTCGTCGTCACCGTGGTGACGCTGCTGCTGAGCCTGCTCGCGGGCGCCATACTGGCGCGTCTGCACCCGATCTCGCTGGCCACCGGGCTGTTCTCGATGGCGGCGGGCGGGGCGTCCGGCATCACCTCGATCGCGGACGAGCTGGGCGCGGACGCCCGGGTGGTGTCGATCCTGCAGTACCTCCGGGTGCTGCTCGTGCTGGTCACGTTGCCGCTCGTGGTGGGCCTGGCGTTCCACCCGCAGACGGGGCAGGCGGTCGCTGCCGGGGGCGCGAGGGCGGGGCTCGGTGCCTCGCTGGGGTTCGTGGCGGTGTCGGTGGTCGTGGGGCTCGCGCTGGCGCGGCTGGTGCCGGTGTCGACGTTCACGCTGATCGGGCCGCTCGCTGTCGCCGGCGCGATCGCGCTGTGGGGCGGGCTGGGGGTGGTGCGCACACCGGGTCTGCTCGTGGCGCTGGCGATGCTGGCGATCGGGCTGCAGGTCGGGGTGAAGTTCACCCGGGACAGCGTGCGGGCGATCGGGCGGATGCTGCCCGCCGGTCTGGTGCTGATCGCGGCGCTGCTGGTGCTGTGCGGCGCGCTGGGCTGGGTGCTGTCGTGGGTGACCGGGGTCGACCCGCTCACGACCTATCTCGCGACGACGCCGGGTGGGCTCTTCGCCGTGCTGGCGACGGCCGCCGACAGCGGCGCCGAGCCGACCTATGTCTTCGCCGTGCAGCTGGCGCGGCTGCTCGCGATCCTGGCGCTGGCGCCGGTGCTGGCCCGCTGGCTGCGGACCCGCCGGGGGTAGCGGATCCGCGGGGTAGCAGACCCGCCGGCGGTAGCAGCATCAGCCTGGGGAAGGACGGCCGGTCGATCCCGCTACCCCCGGTAGGACCAGTGGGAGGGGCCGTCGACGAGGACCCCCGCTCCCCCGGTGAGCTCGGCCACCACCTCGCGGAGCCGCTCCCGCTCGTCCGGCGACACGTCCAGCCGCAGCGTCGCCCGAGCGCCGTAGTCCGTGCCGGCCACCTGCACCCCGCGAGACCGCAGCGCCGCCTCCACGCGCCCCGCGTCGGCGTGGTCGACGTCGAGCGAGACCCGCAGCAAGAGCCGCCGCTCCACCACCACGGCGGCGTCGCAGGCCGCGCGCACCGCGTCGCCGTACGCCCGGATCAGACCGCCGGTCCCGAGCAGCGTCCCGCCGAACCACCGCGTCACCACGCACACCACGTCCGTCAGCCCGCGGCCGCGCAGCACCTCGAGCATCGGCGACCCGGCGGTCCCCGCGGGCTCGCCGTCGTCGGAGGACCGCTCGGTCATCGCGTCCGGCCCCAGCACGAACGCCGAGCAGTGGTGCCGCGCGTCCCAGTGCGCCGTCCGCGCCGCCTCGACCACGGCCCGCGCGTCCGCCTCCGACGACACCGGCTCCAGCCGCGCCAGGAACCGCGACCGCCTCGCCTCGACCTCCGCCTCCACCGCGTCGGCCACCGTCAGGTAGGACTCCACCACGGCCCCATCCTCGCCTAGGCTCGGCCGGGTGAGCGACTTCCCGACCGCCCTGCCCACCAGCCGGATCCCCGACCCCGCCGAGGCGCCCCCGCTGCGCTGGGGCGTCATCGGCCCCGGCGGCATCGCCCGCGCCTTCGCCGACGGGCTGCACACGCACACCCGCAGCCGCATCGTCGCCGTCGGGTCCAGGTCGCAGGAGCGCGCCGAGGCGTATGCCGCCGAGGTGGGGGGCGCGACGGCATACGACTCGTATGCCGCGGTGGCCGCCGACCCCCAGGTCGACGCCGTCTACGTGGCGTCCCCGCACAGCGAGCACCACGAGCACGCGCTGCTCGCCATCGCCGGGGGCAAGCACGTGCTGGTCGAGAAGGCGTTCACCCGGACCGCGGCGCAGGCGCAGGAGGTCGTGGACGCGGCCCGCGCCGCCGGCGTGACCTGCATGGAAGCCATGTGGACGCGGTTCCTGCCCCAGTCGGACGTGATCCGGCAGCTGCTCGCGGACGGGGTGCTCGGCGAGGTCGAGACGGTGCTGGCCGACCACGGGCAGTGGTTCGAGCAGGACCGGTCGTCGCGGTTGTTCGCCCCCGAGCTGGCGGGCGGGTCGCTGCTGGACCTCGGCATCTACCCGGTCAGCTTCGCCCTGGGCCTGCTGGGGCTGCCGGGTCGGGTCACGGCGGTGGGGACGACCGCGTTCACCGGGGTGGAGCGGCAGGTGTCGCTGATCCTCGACGGGTTCGACCGGGAGCCGGCCGCCCACGCCGTGCTGTCGACCACGCTCGCCGCCAAGACGCCCACCATCGCGTCGGTCTCGGGGTCGCGGGCGCGGGTGGAGCTGGACGGCGACTTCTACCAGCCCGGGCGGGTGCGGCTGGTGTCCCGTGACGGCGACGTGGTGGAGGGGCCGGCGCCGGTCGTGACCGGCCACCAGGGGTTGTGCTACGAGGCCGCCCACTTCGCCGGTCTCGTGGCGCAGGGCGCGCCGGAGTCGCCCCTGCTGCCGCTGGACGAGACGGTCGCGATCATGAGCGTCCTGGACGAGGTGAGGCGCCAGGTCGGCGTCCCCCTCTGAGGCCCCACCTCAGGTGGCCACCCCGTCGGGGTCAGAGCTCCTCGAGGTCGCGGCCCTTGAGCTCCGGGAGCGCGAGGCCGGCGAACGCCGCGATCGCGAAGGCCACCGCGAAGGTCGTGAAGACCAGGCCCGTCCCACCCGCCGCCTTGAGGGGAGGGACCGCCAGCGGCGCGAGGATCGACGCGATCCGCCCGAACCCGGCCGCCGCGCCGGACCCGGTCGCCCGCATCACCGTCGGGTAGATCTCGGGCGTGACGGCGTAGAGCGCGCCCCACGCGCCGAGGTTGAAGAAGGACAGCGCGCACCCCGCGGCGATGATGGCCGGCACCGACGACGCCATGCCGAAAGCCCCTGCCGCGCAGGCCGACCCGATCAGGAAGGTGGTCAGGGTGGCGCGCCGCCCCCACACCTCGATGAGCCACGCCGACACGGCGTAGCCCGGCAGCTGGGCGAGGGTGATCCACAGGGTGTACTCGAAGGACTTCACCATCCCGAAGCCCTGGGCGAAGAGCAGCGACGGCAGCCAGATGAAGGCGCCGTAGTAGGAGAAGTTGACGCAGAACCACACCACCCAGAGGGCGGCCGTGCGCACCCGGTAGCGCAGGCTCCACAGCCCGGGCACCGGCCCGGTCGGCGCGACCGGCGCCTCGATCACGGCGTCCGGTGCGTGGTCCGGGGCCGGCACCCCCGCGGGCTCCTCGAAGCTGCGCACCGCGCGCTCCGCCTCGGCATGGCGCCCCTTGGACTCCAGGAAGCGCACCGACTCCGGCAGGGTCGCCCGGACGACCAGGGCGTAGAGGGCGGGCACGACGCCGAGCGCCATCGCCCAGCGCCACCCGTCGGCGCTGCCCGGGATCACGAAGTAGCCGATCAGCGCCGCTAGGATCCACCCCAGCGCCCAGAAGGACTCCAGCCCGACCACGACGCGGCCGCGGATGTGGGCCGGGGAGTACTCCGAGATGAGCGTGGACGCGACGGGCAGCTCGGACCCGAGGCCCAGCCCGACGACGAAACGCAGCGCCATCAGCACGGCCACGCTGCCGGCGAGCGCCGAGGCGCCGGTCGCCAGGCCGTAGACGAGCAGGGTGAGGGCGAAGACCTGGCGGCGGCCGATCCGGTCGGCGAGCAGCCCGCCGAGGGTCGCGCCGACGGCCATGCCCAGCGACCCGATCGACGCGATCCAGGACACCTCGGTCGGCGTCAGGTGCCACTGCTTGGCCAGGGCGGTCAGCACGAAGGAGATGAGGCCGACGTCCATCGCGTCGAGGGCCCAGCCGACGCCCGAGCCTGCGAGCAGCCGGCCGTGCTTGCGGGTGAAGGGCAGCCGGTCGAGGCGCTCGGTGCGCGTGAGCGGGCGCGAGCCCTCGGCCGCAGCGGGCGACCCCGAGGCTGCGGGCGAGGCGGGTCCAGCAGGCGAGGCAGGCATCACGGGCTCCAGGGGCTCAGGTCGCGCCGACGCGCGGAGGGGACGGCGAGGGTTGTGCTCAACGGAAGCATAACCCTCGCCGGACCCCCGCGCGGTCGATCCCCGGGCTCAGACCGCCTCGAGGTCCGGGTAGACCGGGTGCCACATCCGCTGGAAGACCGCCTGGACCGGGTTGTCCACCTCGACCGTGGCCAGCCCCTCCTGCTGCGCCGCCGTCACCACGGCGAGCGCCACCGTGGCGCTGACGTAGCGCAGCTCCTTGATCGAGGGCAGCAGCGGCATCTCGGGGCGGGTCACCTTGCTGATGCCGGCGATGGCCTCGGCGGCGGCCGCGATCATCCCGTCGCTCACCCGCGAGGCGCGGCACACCGACACCCCGAGCCCGAGACCGGGGAAGACGAGTGCGTTGTTGGCCTGCGCGATCTCGTAGGTCCGCTGGTGGAAGGTGACGGGCGCGAAGGGCGAGCCGGTGGCGATCATGGCCTTGCCGTGGGTCCACTCGACGACCTGCTCCGGCACGGCCTCGGACAGCCGGGTGGGGTTGGACAGCGGCATGATGATCGGGTTGCGGGCGTGCGCGGCCATGTCGCGGACGATCGCCTCGCTGAAGGACCCGGGCTGCCCGGAGGTGCCGATGAGGATCGTCGGGTGGACGTTGCGGACCACGTCGGCCAGGTCGATCCGGCCGGGCCGGTCCAGCCGCCACTGGGCGACGTCGGCGTCGGTGCGGGCGTAGGGCCGCTGGAAGGGGCGGACCCGGTCGCCGAGCGCCTCGGTGATCAGCCCTCGCGACCCGAGGCACCAGAACCTCGCGTTGGCCTCCTCGGGCGACAGGCCCTCGCGCATCATGATGTCGCGCAGCAGGTTGGCGATGCCGACCCCCGCGGTGCCCGCCCCGTGCACCACGATCTGCTGGTCGCCCATGCGCTCGCCGAGCGCCTGGACGCCCGCGAGCGCGGCGGCCGCGACGACGGCGGCGGTGCCCTGCACGTCGTCGTTGAAGGTGCAGATCTCGTGGCGGTACTTCTCCAGGATGCGGTGCGCGTTGCTCGCCCCGAAGTCCTCCCAGTGCAGCATCGCGTGCGGGAACAACCGGGTCGTCACCTCGATGAACTTGTCGATGAAGGCGTCGTACCGCTCCCCGCGCACCCGGGCGTGCCGCACCCCGAGGTAGAGCTCGTCGTTGAGCAGCGCGAGGTTGTCGGTGCCCACGTCGAGGACGACCGGTATGGCGCGCCGGGGGTGCACGCCCGCCGCGGCGGTGTAGACCGACAACTTGCCGATGGCGATCTGCACGCCGCCGACGCCCTGGTCGCCGATCCCGAGGATGCCCTCGGAGTCCGTGGCGACGACGAGGTCGACGTCGTCGGGCTCGAGGCCGTAGTTGAGGAAGGCGTTCTCGATGCCGTCGGGGTCGTCGATCGACAGGAAGACCCCGCGGGGGCGGGAGTACCAGTGGGAGTAGCGCTGGATGGCGTCGCCGATGGTGGGGGTGTAGACGATCGGCAGCATCTCCTCGAGGTGCTCGGCGAGCAGCCGGTAGAACAGCACCTCGTTGCGGTCGCGCATCGCCGACAGGTAGACGTTCTTGCTCAGCGCGTCCGGCTGCTGGCGGAACTGCTCGTAGACCCGGGCGACCTGCCCCTCGAGCGGCACGATCCCGCTCGGCATCAGCCCGTTGAGCCGCAGCGAGTCCCGCTCGGCCTTGGTGAACGCGGTGCCGCGGTTGATCAGCGGGATGGCCAGGACATCGTTGCCGCGGACCCGGACGCGCACCCTGGTGCCGTCGGGGCCGGACTCGAACTCGAAGGGGCGACTCGACATGCCCCCCAGCCTACGGCGGCCGTGAGCACGGTCACGTCCCGACCCGGCGCCGCAGCTGGCGGACGAGCCGCTCCGGGGCGCCGATCATCGCCGGGCCGTACCACGTGAGCGCGCGGCCGTCGACGAGAGCGCTGGGCAGCGGGGCGAAGGCCTCCGGCCCGTCGTCTGCGGCGAAGGCGTAGGGCTCGTCCGGGAGGATCACCAGGTCGGCCGGCGGCAGCTCCGGCAGCGGGATCGCGGGGTAGCGGTCCGGGTGGTGCCGCAGCACGTTGTCCACCCCGAGCCGCCGCAGCACGTCGCCGGCATACGTCTGCGACCCCACGTGCATCCACGGGCGGCGCCAGACCGGTATGACGGCGCGCACCCTGCGGTCGGGGTCGACGCGCGTCGGCGCGGTCCACGCCTCGTGGGCGTCGTCCAGCCAGTCGGGCCGCCGCACGTCGAGCGCCTCCACGAGCCGACCGATGGACCGCAGCGCGGTGTCGACCGAGCGGATCTGGGTGGTCCAGACGGCGATCCCGCGCTCGCGCAGGGCGGCGAGGTCGGGTGCGCGGTTCTCCTCCTCGTCGCTGACGACCAGGTCGGGCTCGAGCGCCGCGATGGCGTCGAGGTCAGGGTTCTTGGTGCCGCGGACCCGGGTGACCTGCAGCTCCGTGGGGTGGGTGCACCAGTCGGTCGCCCCGACGAGGACGTCCGGCGCGCTCCACGCGACCGCCTCCGTCAGCGACGGCACGAGGCTGACGACCCGGCGGGGCGTGCGCGGCAGCACCACCGGGTGCCCCAGGTCGTCCAGGAAGCGGGTCACCAGGCACCCTCCGCCACTCCCGCACCGGCATCGGCACGGGTGTCGGTGCGGGCGTCCGCACCAGCTTCGGCGTCGGCGTCCGCACCAGCACCGGTGTCGGCGCCGGCTGCCGTGCTGGCGACGGCGACGAGCGGCAGGTCCTGCTCCTCGGCGAGGCGTTGCCACTGCGCGGCGGTGCGGGTGCGCAGCGTCTGCGCGATGGTGTCGGCGTCGCCGCCCAGCAGCTCCTGCGCCCGCCGCCAGAAGTGCGGCTCCAGCGCCGCGAGCGCGACGTAGCCGTCCTGCGCGGGATACAGGCCGTAGCCCGCGAACCCGCCGCCCAGCAGCCCTCCGGGTGCGGTGAGGCCGTGCCGGGCCGAGGCCGCCAGGTCGGCCGCACAGTCCGCGAAGGCCACCTCCCGACGGCTCCCCTCCCCCGTCCGGGCCCGCAGCAGCAGCCCGGCGAGCGCCTCGGAGACGGCGCGCTCGGCGCCGGCGAGGTCGGCGACGAGGACCGCCGGCAGCTGCGGCGGGGTGAGCAGCCCGGCCGTGGCCTGGTAGGTCAGGTCGTGCCCGGCCACGTCGTCGTCGGGCGCGGCGTGCCCCACGACGGCCACGTGCACGAGCCGGGGGCAGCGGGCGTGCAGCTCCTCCCACCCGAGCCCGAGCCGCCGCAGCGCCGACCCCCGGCTCGCGGTGAGGAGCACGTCCGCCGAGGTCAGCAGCTCGTCGAGCTCGGCGCGGCCCTCGCGGGACTTCAGGTCCAGCGACCGGAGCTCGAGGCCGGCGTCCAGCTCGGCGAGCCACGCGGCGCAGTAGTCCCCGAGCGGGTCGCCCGCCGGCGGCTGCACCTTGACCACGTGCGCCCCCAGCCGACGGAGCCGGGCGGCCGCCACCGGCCCGGGCACGTTGACGGCGAGCGTCACGACCCGGGTCCCCGCGAGCGGGGCGTCGGTGCACGGCATACGAGCCTCCTCGGTCCTGACCAGCATCTAACCGGAGAGGACCGCCGCCCGCAGCCCCGGCCGGCGGACCGGGGCGGGGCGGGCCCGTCAGCGCGGGCCGGTCAGGGCGGGGGTGACCAGCTCGTATGTCGGGTTGGCGATCACCGTCTCCCCCTGGCTGCGGGCGACCCGGCCGGTCACCTCCATCGCCGTCCCGGGGTGGATCCCCGCGACGAGGCGGCGGCCGTAGAACTGCACGGAGATCCGGCCGGTGCCGTCGGTGAGCTCGCACACCAGGGCGGGGCTGGACGCCAGCGCCGACACCCGCATCGACTCCACCCGACCCCGGACCGTGACGACCTCCCGGGGCCGGGCCGCGCCGATGTCGATCACGCCGGCGGCGCTCGGGACGGCCGCCAGGTCGGCGGCGCGGTCCTGCGGCTCCCAGACCTGGGGCGGGACCGGGGCGAGCGGGTCGATCGCCGGCTGCAGCGGGCCCGGGTGCTCGGAGGCGGGGGCCTGCCGCTGCGACGCGGACGCGTCGAAGGGCACGATCGTCGCCGCGACGCCGTGGACCCGGGACACCGCCGCCGCCAGCCGGTCCGCGGTCTTGTCGTGCAGCAGCCGGCCGAGGACGGCGCCGTACGTGCGCCGCGGGAGCAGGACGGTGACCTGCGCCGTCGGGTAGCGCTCGACGAGGCGGTGCGTGTAGAGCATCGCGGTCCGGTCCAGCCGTCGGTCCGGGCAGTCGACGAGCTCCAGCGCCAGGTCCCGGGTCTCGAGCTGGTCCCAGGCCTGCTGCAGCCGCTCCGCGTGCGCGGTGTCCACCACCAGGTGCACGCACCGCAGCTGCGCCGGCTTGAGGGTGCGGGCGTAGCGCAGCGCCCGCACCAGCGCGAGGTCCACCGTGTCGACGAGCACCACGACGATCGACGTGGGGGCGATCCGCACCGGCTGGGCCACGGGGTGGGTGGCGAGGATCTGGGCCTCACGGGTGTACTCCCGGTGCAGGCGCAGCAGCCCGAGCACCATGATCGGGAAGACCACCACGACCAGCCACGCGCCCTCGGTGAACTTCGTGACGGCGAAGACCACGACGACGACCAGGGACACCACGCCGGTGGCCGTGTTGAGGACGATGTTGCGGGTCCGGTGGGGCTCGTCGAGGGGGTCGGCGCGCCGGTAGTGCGCCGCCATCCCGAAGCCCGCGAGCGTGAAGCCCGTGAACACCCCGATGGCGTAGAACGCCACCAGCTTGTCGACGTGCGCCCCGGTCACGAGGATCAGCGCCAGCGCCACCACGGTGAGCAGCACGATCCCGTTGGAGAAGGCGAGGCGGTGGCCGCGCTTCTGCAGCCAGCGGGGCAGGAAGCCGTCCTCGGCCACGAAGTTGGCGAGGTAGGGGAAGCCGTTGAAGGGCGTGTTGGCCCCGGTGTAGAGGATGAGCATGGTCGCGAGCTGCACGACGAGGAACAGCACGTGCCCGAACCCGTTGTCGGGGAAGACCGCCCGCGCGACCTGGGAGATCACGGTGGGCGAGCCGGCGGCGTAGACCACAGCGTGCGTCTCGTGGGCCAGCCAGGACACGCCGCCGACGAGCCCCGCGAGCAGGCAGCTCATGACGACGAGGGTCCGGCGGGCGTTGCGCCCGGCGGGGGCGGTGAAGGTGGAGACGCCGTTGGAGATGGCCTCCAGGCCGGTCAGCGAGGACCCGCCGTTGGCGAAGGACTTCATGAGGATGTAGACCACCCCGATGGACAGCGCCGCCGAGCCGTGCCCGATCTCCAGGCCGCCGTGGGCCTGCGCCGCCACCGGGTCGTAGTGCGGCAGATCGCCGAGGACCTCGCGCACGATGCCCGTCACGATGACCACGGCCATCGCCCCGACGAAGAAGTACGTGGGGAAGGCGAACGCGCGCCCGGCCTCCCGCAGCCCCCGCAGGTTGCCGTAGGCCAGGCCGCACACCACCACGACCGTGATCCACAGACTCGCCGGCAGCAGCGCCGGGACCGCGGACGTCAGCGCAGCCGTGCCCGCCGCGGCCTGGACGGCCACCGTCACGATGTAGTCCAGCATCAGCGCCACGGCCCCCACCTGCGCCACGACCGGGCCGAAGTTGTCGCGGGCCACGACATAGGACCCACCCGCCTTGGTGTAGATCATGACGACCTGGCGGTAGGCCAGGGTGACGATGAGCAGCACCAGCAGCACCACGCCGGTCAGCGGCAGCAGCGCGTCGTAGGCCATGAGCCCCAGCACGGGCAGCAGGACCAGCAGCATCTCCTCCGAGCCGTACGCGGACGACGAGATGCAGTCGCTGGACAGGACGCCGAGGGCCAGGCCGTTGCCGAGCCGCTCGTGCTCGGCCTCCGCGGTGTTGAGGGGGCGCCCGAGCAGCCGGGTCTTGAGGCGGTAGGGCAGGCTCTCCGGGAGCGCTGGAGCGTCGACAACGGGGTCGGTCGTGGTGGTCACGTCGCCAGTCAACGCCCGCGCGCGAGGGCCGCAGCGCCGATCCGGGGGCTCCCGGCCCGATCTTGACGGGGCCTTAACGCGCCGCTCGACGCCGGGGTCAGCGCGGCGCCGGCGCGGGCGCTGGGGCTGGAGTTGGTGCCGGCACGTCCAGGCGGTAGCCGACCCCCGGCACCGTCACGAGGTAGCGCGGCTCGCGCGGCTCGGGCTCCAGCTTGCGGCGCAGCTGGTTGGCGTAGACCCGCAGGTAGTTGGACTCCCGGCCGTAGGCGGGGCCCCACGCGGCGCGCAGCAGGTCGGCGTGCGGCACCACCTGCCCGCCGTGGCGGGCCAGCTCGGCGAGCAGCCGCCACTCGGTCGGGGTGAGCCGTATGCCGCTCCCCCGCACCCGCGCCTCGTACGCCGCGAAGTCGAGGGTGAAGTCGGCCGTCGTGACCCGTCCCGGCAGGGCGGCCCCGTGGGGTCCTGCCGGGACCGGTCCGCCCGGGCTGCCGGTGGCGGCGTCGTCGGGACCACCCAGGCCCGCCGTGGGGTGGCCGCGGCGCAGCGCCGCCCGGACCCGCGCCATGAGCTCCTCGGGCCCGAAGGGCTTGGTCACGTAGTCGTCGGCGCCGGCGTCCAGCGCGGCCACCTTGTCGTCCGCCTCGCGGCGGGCCGACAGCACCACGACCGGGACCTGGCTCGTGCGTCGCAGCCGCTCCAGCACGGTCACGCCGTCCAGGTCGGGCAGCCCCAGGTCCAGCAGCACCAGGTCGGCGCCCCGGGCCGCGTGGGCGGCGAGCGCGGCCCTCCCGGTCGCCACCGCCTCCACGTCGTATCCCCGGGCCCGCAGCGTGATGCCGAGGGTCCGGGCCAGGGACGGGTCGTCCTCGACCACCACGATCCGCTCCGCCATACGCGCTAGCCTCCCGCTCCGTCCACGGCCTGGGCTCTCGTGCCGGCCCGGGTCGTCTCCCGGGCCGCCGGCCCGGCCGGGAGGGTCACCACCATCGTCAGGCCGCCGCCCGGCGTGGCGCGGACGTCCAGCGTGCCGTCCATCGCCTCGGTGAGCCCCCGCGCGACGGTCAGCCCCAGCCCCAGCCCGCCGCCGCTGCGGTCCCCGACCTGGTGGAAGGCCGCGAAGAGCCGTTCGTCCGCGACCCCCTCCCCGTGGTCGACGACCCGGATCTCCACGGCCTCGCCCGTGGCCGCAGACTCGACCGCGACGCCCCAGGAGGTGTGCCGCAGCGCGTTGGCCACGAGGTTGGCGAGGACCCGCTCGAGCAGACCGGGGTCGGCCCACGCGGTCCGGTGCCCCGGGACCAGGCTGACCCGAGCCGCGTTGAGCGACCCCTCCACCACCGCGTGCAGCACGTCGTCGACGTCGGTCTCCTCGAGCTGCGCGGTGAGCGCTCCCGCCTCGAGCCGGGACACGTCGAGCAGGTTGCTGATGAGGTCGTCGAGCCGGTCCGCCGACGCGTCCGCCTCCTGCAGCAGCAGGGCGCGGGTGGCGGCGCTGTGCGTGACGTCCTGGGCGCGCAGCTCCCCCACCGCCGCCTTGATCCCGGCGAGCGGGGTGCGCAGGTCGTGCGACACCGCCGCGAGCAGCGCCCGCCGGTCCCGGTCGTCGCGCGCCAGCCGCTCCGCCGCCCGGGCCGCGCGGGCCCGGGCCGCCGCGAGGTGCACCACCGTCGCCACCACGACCGCCACCACCAGGCCGATCACCAGCACCGCCGCGTGCGCCGGGTCCTGCACCGACAGGCGGTGCAGCGGCGGGACGAACCACCAGTTCTGCAGCAGCGACGACAGCACCGCGCACACCAGCGCCGGCCCCAGGCCCCCGACCACCGCGACCAGCACCGTCACGAGCAGGTAGCCCTGCGCCGCCGCCGGGACCCAGCGGTCGGTCACCCCCACCAGCAGCAGCACCCCCGTCAGCAGCGCCGGCGCCACCACCGCCAGCACCCACCCGGCCAGCAACCGGCCGCGGGGCAGCGGCGCGGGCGGGCGGGGGGCCATCGGCATACGGCCCATCATGGCCCAGTGCCGCAGACGCCCGGGAGGGGCACGACGAAGGCCCCGGTCCGACGAGCGTCGGTCCGGGGCCTCGTGCACAGCATGGTGGCGGGTGAAGGATTCGAACCTTCGTAGCTTTCGCGACGGATTTACAGTCCGCTCCCATTGGCCGCTCGGGCAACCCGCCATGGTGCGTCGGCAAGCATAGCAACGAGGGGCGGCGATGCCGAATCCGTAAGATCGAGCCCGACAGACCATCCAAGGAGGAGCCATGGCGGACAGCTCGTTCGACATCGTCAGCAAGGTCGACAAGCAGGAGGTCGACAACGCGATCAACCAGGCGGCCAAGGAGGTCGCCCAGCGCTACGACTTCAAGGGGGTCGGCGCCTCCATCGAGTGGAGCGGCGACAACGTCCTGATCAAGGCCAACACCCCCGAGCGGTGCGCCGCGGTGCTGGACGTCTTCGAGACCAAGCTGGTGCGGCGGGGGGTGTCGCTCAAGTCCTTCGACTTCGGCGACGACAAGGAGGCCAAGCCGTCGGGCAAGGAGTACCGCCTCGAGGGGGCCATGCGCGACGGCATCACCCAGGACAACGCCAAGAAGATCTCCAAGCTGATCCGCGACGAGGGGCCCAAGTCGGTCAAGGCGCAGATCCAGGGCGACGAGCTGCGGGTCACCTCCAAGTCCCGCGACGACCTGCAGGCCGTGCAGCGGCTGGTCAAGGAGGCCGACCTGGACTTCGCGGTCCAGTTCACCAACTACCACTGACCACCGGGCCTGAGACCCGTCCGCACCCCGGCAGCGCTCCCGATAGCCTGCCGGGGTGCTCGCTGCCCTCGTCCAGGTCGTGCTGCCCGTCGTGCTCGTGGCGGCGGTCGGCTTCGTGCTGGCGCGGTCCTTCGCGCTGGACCGGCAGACGCTCAACAAGGTGGGGATGCACGGGCTGACGCCGGCGCTGGCGTTCACCTCGATCGTCAAGACCGAGGTGTCCCCCGGCCAGGGCGTGTGGCTCGTGGCGGCCTACGTCGCGGCCAACGTCCTCGCCGGGCTCGTCGCGTGGGCCGTCGCCGGACGGTGGGGCGGGAGCACCCGCCGCGGCGTGGTGGCCTGCACCGTGATCGGCAACAACGGCAACTTCGGCCTGCCCGTGGCGCTGCTCGCGCTCGGCCAGCCCGGGTTGGACCAGGCGCTCGTGATCTTCATCGTCTCGATCGTGGTGATGTTCACGATCGGGCCGGTGCTCTACGGCTCGCACGACGGCCTGGGCGCCGGGCTGCGCTCGCTCGTGCGGCTGCCCGTGCTGTGGGCGCTCGTGGCCGCGTCGGTCGTGCGTATGACGAGCCTCTCCGTCCCGGTGGGCCTGATGCGCGGCATCGAGCTGCTGGCCGGGGCCGCCATCCCCCTGGTGCTGCTGCAGCTGGGGGTCCAGCTCGGGCAGTCGCGCCGGGTGCACCTGACCGGCCCCGTGCTGACCGGTGTGGCGCTGCGGTCGGTGCTGCTGCCGCTGCTCGGGCTGGCGGTGGCGCTGCTGCTGCCGCTGCCGACGCTGTCCGCGCAGTCCCTGGTGCTGGCCCTGGCGATGCCGACGGCGGTGAATGCCTTCCTGCTGGCCGAGGAGTTCCGGGGCGACTCGGAGCTGGTGGCCAGCGTGGTCGCCGTGACGACCCTGGTCGCGGTGCCGGTGGTCGCGCTGGTCGTGAGCCTGCTGCCGCTGATCCACTGATCCACTGACCTGCCGGGGGCCGAGGGATCAGCCTGGGGAAAGACGGCCGGTCGATCCCTCTACCCCCGGTAGGTCTGGCGGGAGGCGAGCACCTGGCGCAGGATCGTCTCCTGGTCCACGATCCCCCGCCGCACCGCCGCCGTCAGGTCCGACCGCTGCTGCGCCTCCTGGGAGGCCTGCAGCGTCGCCGGCTCCGCCAGGTGCACCGGGTAGGCCAGCCGCGCCACCCGTGCCATCGCGTCATCGCCCACCCACGCGCACATGGCCGGGACGTCCGCGAAGTAGCGGTCCACGTAGGGACGCAGCACCTCCGTCGACCCCGTCGTCCAGAAGCGACCTGCCAGGGCGTTCATCTCGTGGTTGGACCGACCCAGCTGCTCGGTGAACTCGGCCCACGCCCACGCCTTGTCCTGCGCCGTCGGCCGCGCCGCCCGCGCCCCGAGCCACGCCAGCGTCCCGGTCACGGTCCGGTCGGCCTCCCGGGCCTCGTCGAGCTCGGCCACCGACAGCTCGTCGTCGCCGGCCAGCGTCGTCGCCACGAGCCACCGGAAGTCGTCGTCACCCTCGAGCCCGGCGGGCAGCTCGGCCCCGGAGTACCACCGCCGCAGCAGCGCCACGTCGGTCGACGCCGACGCCACGACCCGCGCGGCCGCCAGCGCCTGCGTCGAGCCGGGCTCGGCCTCCGCGAGCGCCGTCGCCGCGGCAGCGGCCACCCGCTCGCGCGCCTCGCGCCGCTCCTCCTCGGGCAGGTAGACCCCCACGACGGTCCCCGTGATCCAGCCGCCCACGGCGCCGAGCACCGAGTCGTCCCGCTCGAGCGGCCACGCGGCGCAGAAGACGTCCACTGCCAGGCGCGGGTCGACGGTCGCGAGCGCCAGGCCGTCCCGCAGGGCGTTCCACACGACCACGCGCGCCGCGAGGTCGTCCAGCTGCGGCAGCTGCTCGGGCAGCCGGCGCAGCGTGTCCTCGTCGAGCACCACGGTCGCCCAGGTCAGGTCGGAGGCGTTGGGCACGACCACCGCCGGGCGCGGCCGGTCCAGCAGCGCCGGCACGACGGACCGCTCGGCGTCCACCGTCAGCTCGGTCCGCACGACCTCCTCGCCGTCGGTCCAGCCCGCCACGTCCAGGCGGTGGGACCGGTCGGCCGGGTGGTCCTCGGGGGCGACCCGCACGATCTCGGCGCGCACCACCTGCGAGGACTCGTCCGCGCAATCCAGGTCCACCCGGATCTGGTCGAGCCCGGCGGTGCGCAGCCAGGCGTCCGTCCAGTCGGTGAGGGGGGCGCCATACGCGCGCTCCATCGCGGCGAAGAAGTCACCCATCTCGGCATTGCCGTGGGCGTGCCGGGTCAGGTAGTCCCGCACCCCGGCCACGAACGCCTCGTCCCCGATGTAGGCGATCAGCTGGCGCAGCACCGCCGACCCCTTGGCGTAGGAGATGCCGTCGAAGTTCTGCAGCGCGGCCAGCGCGTCCTCGCTGCCGTTGCCCGCCACCGGGTGCGTCGACGGCGACCGCTCGGCGGCGTAGCCCCACGCCTTGCGGACGATCCCCTGGTCCGCCCACGCGTCGGGGTAAAGCCCGGTGCCGACGACGCAGCGCGAGGCCATGTACTCCGCGAACGACTCGTTGAGCCACAGGTCGTCCCACCAGGCCAGCGTCACCAGGTCGCCGAACCACATGTGCGCCATCTCGTGGCTCACCGTGTTGTCGCGGCCGAGCAGCTGCCCCCGCGTCACCGCGGACCGGAAGAGGTACTCGTCGCGCAGCACCACGCAGCCGGGGTTCTCCATCGCGCCGGCGTTGAACTCCGGCACCCACACCTGGTCGTACTTGCCGAAGGCGTAACGGATCCCGAAGAGCTCGTGGAAGTAGTCGAAGCTCGCCCGGGTCACCGCGAGGATCTGCGGCGCGTTGGCCTCCAGCTCCTCGCGGATCGAGCGGCGGGCGAAGAGCCCGAGCGGGATCCCGTCGTGCTCGTCGGTCACCGCGGCATAGGGCCCGGCGCAGATCGACACGAAGTAGGTCGCGATCGGGGCGGTCTCGGCCAGGTGCCAGACGTCGCCGTCGCGGGTCGACGCGCCGTTGCCGATGACCACCCAGTCGCTCGGCGCGGTCACGGTGAACGTGTAGGGCGCCTTGAGGTCCGGCTGGTCGAAGCACGCGAAGACGCGGGGCGCGGCGTCCATGAAGGAGTGGCCGTAGACGTAGTGCTCGCCGTCGGCCGGGTCCACCGCGCGGTGCAGCCCCGACCCGTCCTTGCTGAAGGTCATGGTGGCCCGCACGACCAGCTCGTTGTCCGCCGCGAGCCCGGTGAGGTGCAGCCGCCCGTCGGCCCAGGCGTCGTGCGGCAGGGGCGCGCCGTTGAGGGTCGCCTCGTGCAGCTCGGTCGCCTTGAGGTCCACGAAGGTCTCCCCGCCCTCGGTGCCCGCGAAGGTCAGGACGGTCCGGCTCGCGAAGGTCCGCTCGCCCCCGGTCAGGTCGAGCTCGACGGCGTAGCGGGGGTCTGTCACGGTCGCGGCACGCATCCGCGCCTCGGTGCGGGTCAGGCTGGTCATGCGCCCCACGTTGTCACACCTGTCACGTCCGCACCCAGTTGCCCACGACCGGCGCCCCGGATGCCGTCACCCGGGCGCGATCCGGCGACGTCCGTATGCCGTGGGCCCCCCGGCATACGGGCCCGGCGTCTCGCGCCGCTGCGGGCTCAGCGCCCGTGGTAGCCGGCCATCTGCTCGAGCCGCGCGATCCGGTCGGCCGTGGCGGGGTGGGTGCTGAAGAGCTTGCTGACGTCCTGCGCGCGGAAGGGGTTGGCGATCATCATGTGGCTCGCGTTGACGACGTCCGGCTGCGGGGCGAGCGGCGCGCGGGCGATGCCGAGCTCGAGCTTCTTGAGCGCGGACGCCAGGGCGAGCGGGTCGCCGGTCAGGGAGGAGCCGTCCTCGTCGGCGTCGAACTCCCGCGTGCGGGAGATCGCCATCTGGATCAGGCTGGCCGCCAGCGGGGCCAGCAGCGCCATCAGGATCATCACGACCGGGTTGGGGCGGTCCTCGTCATGGCCGCCGCCGAAGAACATCGCCATCTGCGCCACGCTCGTGATCACCCCGGCGATCGCCGCCGCCACCGAGCTGGTGAGGATGTCGCGGTTGTAGACGTGCATCAGCTCGTGCCCGAGCACGCCGCGCAGCTCGCGCTCGTCCAGGAGCTGCAGGATCCCCTCCGTGCAGCACACCGCGGCGTGCTGCGGGTCGCGACCGGTGGCGAACGCGTTGGGCGCCTCGGTCGGGGAGACGTAGAGCCGCGGCATCGGCTGGCCCGCCCTGGCGGAGAGCTCCTCGACGATGCGGTACATCGCCGGGGCCTGCTCCCGGGTGACCGGGTAGGCCTGCATGGCCTTGAGCGCGAGCTTGTCGGAGTTCCAGTAGGAGTAGAAGGTCATGCCGAGACCGGCGAGGGCGAAGAGCCAGATGAACTTGCCGCCGCCGATGAGGGCGCCGAGGCCGAGGAGCAGCGCCCAGATGACGCCGAAGAGCGCAGCGGTCTTCAGACCGTTGTGGTGCCGGTGCATGTCAGGGACAACGCGGCGCCCGCCCGGATCGTTCCGTGCCGCTCAGGCGGGCTGCCTCAGGCCAGGGACTCCGCGGACGAGGCGGCCGGGAGGTCCTGGCGCGCCGTCGCCTCCCCCTGGTCGGGAGTGGCGGGGACGATCCGGCCGCCGCCGGGCTGCCCGGTGCCCTGGCCGCCCTGCTGCCGGATCGCCGCGTCGGCCTCGGCGAGCGCCTCCCACAGCCCGGCCTCGGTGTGCTGGTGGGTGTGGGCGAGGCCCACGAGGACGCGCACGTGGGCGGCGGACTCCGCGAGGTCGCTGTCGAGGCGGCGCCGCAGCAGCGCCAGCCGCTCGGCGCTCGGCACCACGAGGGCCAGCTCCCGGCCGCCCACCCGGCCGACGATCCCGCGCCCCCGCCCGATGGCGTGCAGGCTGGTCGCCACGTGCACCAGGTCGGACTCGAAGCTCGTGGCGCGCCCGTCGGCGCCCCGCGGCAGCACCGACACGAGCAGCACGCCGGCGCGCTCGGACGTGGGCAGGTCGAGGAAGTCCCGGGCCAGGCCCACCCGGGTGAGCACCCCCGTGGTCGGGTCGCTGAGCGTCAGGGCGTGCAGGTGGCCCAGGGCCCGCACGCTGCGCTGGCGGATGTAGGACGCCAGCAGCGCCGCCTCGGCGGGGAAGACCACCCCGGCCACCGAGATCCCGATGGCGTAGGGCGACGGCGCGTCGCCGAGCGACGTCGCCGCGACCATGCCCACCGGCAGCAGCGCCACGAGCAGCGCGACCCAGCGACGGGTGAGGATCATGCCCGCCATCAGGACGGGGAAGGCCACCAGCTGCAGCACCAGATAGCGCAGCTCGGCGGTCTGCGCCCCCGCGACCAGGCCGGCGGTGGTCGGGACCGTCAGCAGCACCAGCCCGTGGACGGCGGGCAGCGGCGCGCGCGGGACGTGGGCGAGCCACACGCCCCCGGTGGCGAGCACCAGGCAGCACAGGTAGGCCAGCACGGTGAAGAGCGGCGGCCAGCCCTTGCTGTGCGGCAGCAGGCTCAGCAGCACGCCGGTCGCGGCCAGCCACCAGCCGAGCAGCCGGCTCTCGGCCTCCGGCCAGCTGATCCGGCGGTCCTCGAGCGACGCGTGCTGGGTCATCGCGACCGGCGTCGGCACCCCGATGCGCGTGTAGCCGTAGGCGTCCAGCGACTCGCGGGCGCTGCCGTCACGCGCGACCTGCGCCCGCGCGAGCAGCTGCCGGGCGCGTTCGAGGATCGGGACGAGCTGCCCGGAGACCAGCAGCTCGAGCGGGATGTCCGAGACCACCCCGGCGCTCGCGGTCACCGGGCGCTGCGGGCTCGCGACCCGCACCGCGCGCAGCACGGCGGGGACCAGCAGGTCGGGGGTGGAGTCGCTCACCACGACGAACTCGTGGTCCACGAACCGTGCCACCAGGTGGCTGCGGTGGTAGGCCCGGGTCAGGGCGACGCCCACCCGGGTCAGGACCTGGTCCGTGGGGCCGGGACCCCACGCCGTCGAGGCCTCCTCGAAGCCGTCCAGGTGGATGGAGAGCAGGGTCACCGTGCGGTCCGGGCGACCGAGGGACCACTCCGCCAGCGCGTGCTCCAGACCCCGGCGGTTGAGCACGCCCGTGAGGGGGTCCAGCCGGGTCTGCTGCAGCACGTGACGCTCCCGGCGTCGGATGCGGCCCAGGCCGAGGGCGGCCGCCACGCCCGGCACGGCGTTGACGACCGTGCCCAGCGCGAGCGCCCAGGCGTGGTCCCCGAGGTCGAGGCCGCTCAGCGCGGCGAAGAGCAGCCCCACCCCGGAGCTGAGCGCCCCGACCACCAGGGCCCGCCACGGGGTGCACAGGTAGGCGGCGAGGATGAGGACGCAGCCGATCAGCCAGAACCACACCACCGTGGGCCGCGGGTCGACCAGGAACTGCGTGAACAACGGCGACGAGAGCGTCGATGCCGTCGCCACCGCGACCGTCCACCAGGTGTCGGTCCACTCCGGTCGCCGCAGCGTCAGGACCAGCTGGACCAGGTAGAACACCGCGACCAGGGCGAACCCGAGCGCCATCGCCGGGGAGGCGAAGCCGGACGACCCCAGCAGGTCGAACACCCCGACCCCCAGGGCCCCGGCCGGGGCGCTGGCGAGCATCAGCCGCGCCTCGGGCAGGTGCTGCCACCGGACCGGGGCGGCGGCGCCGCTCCAGGCGGCAAGGTCCATGGGGTGAGTCCTTACTGAGTCCTTGCACGGAGTGAGTGCTGAGCGGGCCCGAGCGCGAGCGGCGATCGGCGATCGCCGAGCGGCGGCCGTCGGGCGGACAGACGGGTCCAGGGTAGCCGTGCGCGATCGCGGCGGCACCGTCAGCGCCGCGACTCCCCCGAACGCCTCACGAACCCGTGCGCCGCAGCACCACGAACCCCGCCTCGCTGCGGAACTGCGCGGGGCTGAAGTAGTTGAGCCCCGCCACGATCCGGTGGGTGCTGCGCAGCGACGCCAGGACCGGGTCGCGGTACATCATCGCCTCGATGCCGTCGCCCTGGATCGCGTCGGTCGACACCAGGACCACGTCGGGCACCCGGCCGGTCCGCCGCAGCCAGTCGACGGTGTGGCTGCCCTGCGGCCCGAAGTCCTCCAGCCACACGATGTTGGTGTCGGCGCGAGCCCCGCTGGTCACGAAGGCGCCCGTGACGGCGCCATACACCATGAGCGTCTCCCCGGGGCGGACCCAGGTGTCGGTGGTGTCCTGCACCAGCCGCAGGTGCCACAGCTCCCGGCCGCCGGAGTAGAGGCCGCTGTAGGCGCCGCGCGGGGCGGGCGTGAGCGCGGCCCAGGGCGAGTTGGAGTAGAAGTTGGTCGACAGCTGGGTGATCAGCAGGACCACGGTGGAGACGAGGACGCAGCGCTTCAGCGCGACCGTGTCGACGCGGCCGGTCAGCCCCTGCACCACCCGGCACACGCCCACCGTCGTCGCGAGGGCGAGGGCGACGGAGGCGGGCGGGAACTCGCCGTACCACGGCCCGGCGAAGGTCGTGGCCGCCACCATCGGGTGCCCCACCACGGCCGTGGGGAGGGCGAGCAGCAGCAGCGTGCGCACGTCGCGGTCACCGCGCGTGAGGACCCACCAGACGCACACCGGCAGCATGACCAGCGCCGTGTAGAGCTGGATCGACCCTGCGTAGCGCATCATGTTGATCTTGTGGATCAGCAGGGCCGCGATGCTGGTGAGCCCGAGCACCACGGGGAAGGCCACGAGGGCCGCCCGGCGCCACCGCACCGGCAGCCGCGGCACCGCGGCGCTCAGCCCGAGCAGCACCGCCGGGAGGCGCACCGGGGTGGTCAGCTCCTTGAGCCAGGACACGGTCGTGAAGCTCAGCCGCTCCATCGGCGTGGAGCGCGGCCGCTGGTAGGCGACCGTGTAGTCCACGGTCTCCTGGATGGCGCTCCACCCGACCACACCGAGGAAGTAGCCGGCGACCGGGATCGTCACGAGCGCGCTCGACCCGACGAGCCACCACAGCGCGTCACGGCGACCGGCCCGCCACAGCAGCACGGCCAGCACCAGCAGGCTGAGCCCGACGGCGGGCAGCAGCGACTGCAGGCTGACGGCCCCGAGCGGGGCGGTCAGCCCCACGGGGACCACCCAGCGGCGCGCCTGGTGCCGGGGGCCCAGCACGGCTGCGGTCCCGCAGCACACGAGGATCACCATGGCCAGCGTGGGCACGGTGTTGTAGGACAGGCCGACGACGTGGTAGCTGGTCACCACCAGCGAGGACGTCACCGCGGCGAAGGCGATCAGCGGGCGCATCCGGGTCCGCAGCGCGCGGTAGCACAGGACGCCGACCAGCACCGCGACCAGGAGGTAGCAGTAGCGGTAGGCCAGAACCAGGTAGGCCTGGCCGAAGAGGTGGATCCACGCCCACACGAAGGGCGCCCCCGCGGCCGAGCCGACGGCCTGGGCGTTCATCTCGTCCGCGAAGAGGCGGTCCCCCTGGGCGATCCGCTGCGCCAGCGCCACGACGTGCGAGCCGTCGTAGAGGTCCGCGCCGGAGCGCACCCGCACCAGGAACCACAGCAGCAGCCCCAGGGACGCCAGCCCGACGGCGCGCTCCTCGGCGGCGGCCCGGCGCCAGGCCGCGCTCACCCGGGAGGCACCCCGCACGGCAGGCCCACGAGAGACACCGGCGCGGACGGCGCCGGGGACCGGGTCCGCCGGCGGACGGACGGCGGCGGCGTCCTCGGCGGTCGTCATGGCGGTGCGGTCCTCCAGCGGTGCGGCGGAGCGGAGGCGTGGTCCCCCGGTCCGCGTCAGCCTACCCGGGGCGGGCGGACGCTCCCGGCAGGCGCCTCCCCGCGTCAGTCGCCGAGCACCTGCTGCAGGTAGGCGTTGCGCATCACGCGGTCCGGGTCGACGCGGTCGCGCACCGCGCGGAAGTCGTCGTAGCGCGGGTAGAGCGCCCGCAGCTGGTCCGGGCCGAGCCGGTGCAGCTTGCCCCAGTGGGGCCGTCCCTCGTGCGCCGCGACGATGTCCTCGAAGGCGGCGACGTAGGGCGTGATGTCGACGCGGTGGTACTGGTGGATGGCGACGTAGGCGTTGTCGCGCTGGTAGCCCGTCGACAGCCACGCGTCGTCGGCCGCGGCGAAGCGGATCTCGACGGGGAAGGTCACGCGGGTGCGGGACCGCTCGATCCAGCGGTCCAGCTCCCCCAGCACGGCGGGGAGGGCGGCGCGGGGGACGGCATACTCGCTCTCGGTGAAGCGGACCGTGCGCGGGCTGGCGAAGACCGCGTAGGAGGTGTCCGTGTAGGTGCGGGCCGACAGGGCCCGCGCCGCGACGGCGTTGATGGCCGGGGTCGTGGCGGGGACCCGCGCCGCCAGCCGGCAGCTGGCCTCGAAGACGCCGTTGGACAGCAGCTGGTCGTCGAGCAGGTAGCGCCAGCGGCTGAGCGCACGGCCGGAGGAGTCGCCCGGCGCCAGGCGGCGGTTGTGCTTGGTGAGCACCCGGTCCGTGTGGGGGAACCAGAACGCCTCGAAGTGGTCGTGCTCCCCCACGTGCCGGTCGACCTCGCGCAGCACCCCCTCGAGCGAGTCGGGGGCCTCGACGGCCTCGATCCGGAAGGCGGGCACGCACGCAAGGGTCACCTCGGTCACGATCCCGAGCGCGCCCAGCCCGACCCGGGCGGCGTGGAAGAGGTCCGGCTCCTGCTCGCGGTCGCAGCGGTGCACCTGACCGTCGGGGGTCACGATCTCCAGCGCCTCGACCAGGCCGCTCAGGCCGGGCAGCGTGGCGCCGGTGCCGTGGGTGCCGGTCGCGAGGGCGCCCGCGACCGACTGCTGGTCGATGTCGCCGAGGTTGGCCATGGCGAGCCCCTGCGCCTCGAGGAGGCGGTTGAGGTCGTGCAGCCGGGTGCCGGCGCGGACCCGCACCCGACCGGTCTCGCGGTCCACGGCCACCAGCCCGGTCATGGCGTCGAGGCTCACCTGGACGCCGTCGGTGAGCGCTGCGCCGGTGAAGGAGTGCCCGGCGCCGACCGGCTTGACGGCCACCCCCCGCCGCCCGGCGTCGACCAGCAGCGCGCCGACCTCGTCGGTGCCGACCGGGGTCGCCACGCTCTCGGGCGTGCAGCTCTGGTTGCCGCCCCAGTTGGTCCAGGGGCTCATCCGAAGGCCTTTCCCTCGCCGCGGTAGGTCGGCACCTCACCGACCACCTCCTCCCCGGCCACCAGCAGCAGCCGGTCGAAGCGCTCGCACATCTCCCCCGCCTTGGCGTGCCGCCACCACACGTGGTCGCCGACGCGCAGCCGCTCCGCGGCCGGGCCGGTCACCGGGGTCTGCACCTCACCGGCCCCCTCGGTGCCGAGCAGCGACAGACCGTATGGCGCCACCGGCGTCGGCAGGCGGTCGCGCCCCGCCGCGCCGCTCGCCGCGTAGCCACCGGAGTAGCAGGTCGCGACCCGGGGTGCCGGTCGACGCACCACCGGCAGCACGAACCACGCCGCCGGGGCGTGCCGGAAGTCGCGGTAGCCGTCGAAGAGGCGGGGGGACATGAGCCCGGACCCGGCGGCCAGCTCGGTCGTGGCCGGGTCGGCGCCGAAGAGGTGCAGGCTGCCGGTGCCGCCGCCGTTGACGAGCTCCAGCGGGTGGCCGAGGACGTCCTCGACGGCGCGGACGACCGCGGCCCGGCGGCGGTTGAGCTCGCGCACCGACGCGGCCTTGACCGCGCGCACAGCGGGCGAGGTGTCCTGCAGCCCCGCGACCTGCGCGTCGTAGGCCATCACCCCGACGAGCCGCAGCTCGGGCAGAGCCTGGATCGCGCGGGCGGCCGCCGCGCCCTGGGCAGGGGTGCGCAGGCAGGAGCGCCGGACCCCCAGGTGCAGCGGCCCCACGCGCAGCGAGGCGTCCAGGTCCAGGCACACCCGCACCGGGCCACCGCCCGCCTCGCGCGTCGTCTCCGTCAGCAGCCGGACGTGGTCCGGGTGGTCGGTCATGACCGTCACCCGGTCGCGCTGCGGGTGCCGGGCCAGCCGGGTGAGGGCCTCCCGGCCCACGGGCGGGTAGGCGAGCAGCACGTCCGGGACGCCGTCCTCCGCGAGCCACAGCGCCTCGTCGAGGCTGTAGGCGAGGACCCCCTGGAAGCCGTGCTCGAGGGCCCGGTGCACCAGCGCGCGGCAGCGCACCGACTTGCTCGCGAGGCGCACCGGCAGCCCGCCGGCACGCTCCAGGAGGGCGCGGGAGTTGGCGTCCCACCGGTCGAGGTCCACGACCGCGAAGGGCGCGTCGCGGCCCGCGAGCAGCTCGCGCAGCCGCTCCGCGCGGTCATCCCTGACGGCGGTCATGGCCGCACTCTAGGGCATCGTGACCGGCCGGTAACCAGGATCGGCCCGGGTTGTGGACAGCTCTCGCGCCCGGCCTGCACGGCCGGGAGGACCGGGGGCACCCCTCGGGCAGCACCGCGGGCGGCCACCGTCGGGCGTCAGTGTCGCGCGCCGGCGCACCCTCGGCGAAGAGCCCCGGGCGCACCCTCGGCGAAGGGGCGCCGGCGCAACCTCAGCGAAGGGCGTCGGGCGCACCGTCGGCGCCGGACGCAGGCGTCCCGCTCAGACGGTGCGGTCGACGACCCCGGCGGCCAGGGCGCGCAGCGCCTGCACCGCGTCCCCGTCGCCGAGCGGCTCGAGCACCTGCTGGGCCTCCTCGGCCACCTGGCGGGTGTAGTCCCGGGCCCGCTGCACCGCGGTGTGGGCCCGCAGCAGGGCGAGCGCCTCGGCGTGCGCCGCGTCGTCGTCGCGCAGGTCGCGGGCCAGCAGCTCCTGCAGCCGGCGGTCGGCCGGGTCGGTGGACGCCTTGACGTAGAGCACGGGAAGCGTGTCGACCCCCTCGCGCAGGTCCGTGCCCGGCTCCTTGCCGGACTCGTCGGAGGTCACGTCGAGCACGTCGTCGGCGAGCTGGAAGGCGATGCCCAGCTTCTCGCCGTACGACTCGAGGATCTGGCAGGTGACGTCGTCGCAGCCGGAGAACATCCCGCCGTAGCGCGCCGCGGTCGCGATGAGCACCCCGGTCTTGTCGGCGAGCACCCCGAGGTAGTAGGCGACGGGGTCCGTGCCGGGCGGGCACGGGTGGTCGTCGCGGATCTGGCCGGAGCACAGCCGCACGAAGGTCTCGGCCTGAATGCGCACGGCCTCGGGCCCCAGCTCGGCGAGCAGCCGGGAGGCGGTGCCGAAGAGCAGGTCCCCCACCAGGATCGCGGTGGAGTTGCCGTAGGCGGCGTTGGCGGACACGACCGCCCGGCGCATCTCCGCCTCGTCCATGACGTCGTCGTGGTAGAGGCTCGCGAGGTGCGTCAGCTCCACCGCGGTCGCCGCCGTCTCCACGCCCGGACCGAAGCCGTCACCGAGCTCCGCGGCCAGCAGCGTCAGGATGGGGCGGAACCTCTTGCCCGACGACAGCAGGTGCGCGCTCGCGCCGGCGATGAAGGGGTCCTCGTGGTCGACCTCGACGCGGATCCGCGCCTCCACGGCCTCCAGACCTGCGGCGACCCGCGCCATCAGCTCGTCGGTGGCGCCCGGTATGGCGGCCAGGGCAGCCGTCGGGGCGACCGCCGAGGGCACCCCGACGGGACGAGGGCTCCCGGTCATGGCAGGAAGGTGGAGGCGCGCCCGGCCAGGTCGAGCAGCGGGGTCGGGAAGACGCCGAGGACCAGCGTCAGGGTGACGCCGAGCGCCACGGCCACCGTCGTCGCGATGGACGGCATCACCACCTCGGCGGTGGCCCCGTCGCGCTCGCCGAACCACATGAGACCGACCACGCGCAGGTAGGCGTAGGCCGTCACCAGGGAGCACAGGACACCGATCACCGCGAGGGTCGTGCCCATGCCGCCGCCGTGGGAGACCGCGGGCATGAAGGCCGCGAACTTGGCGGTGAAGCCGGAGGTCAGCGGGATGCCGGCGAAGGCCAGCATCAGGAAGCTGAAGACGGCGGCGGTCACCGGGTGCCGCCGGGCCAGGCCGCCCCACTGGGAGATCGCGGTGGCCTCGGACCCGCCGCGACGCACCAGCGAGATGATGGCGAAGGCGGCGATGGTCGTGAAGCCGTAGGCGATCAGGTAGAAGACCACGCCGACGACGCCGCTGCGGTCGAAGGCCAGGACGCCGACGAGGATGAACCCCGCGTGGGCGATCGAGGAGTAGGCCAGCAGCCGCTTCATGTCGGTCTGGGTCACGGTGAGGATGGAGCCGACGACCATGGTCAGGATCGCGACGGCCCACAGGGCGGGCTGGAGGGACCAGCGGTCCCCGGCCAGACCGACGTAGAGCAGCCGCAGCAGCGCGCCGAAGGCCGCCATCTTGGTGCACGCGGCCATGAAGCCGGTGACCGGCGTCGGGGCGCCCTGGTAGACGTCCGGGGTCCAGGCGTGGAAGGGCACGGCGCCGATCTTGAAGAGCAGGCCGACCAGCACGAAGAAGGCCCCCATGAGCAGCATGCCGTCCATCCCGACGCCGCTCGTGACGGCCCGGGAGATGTCGGCGAGGCGCACCGACCCGGCGAAGCCGTAGAGCAGGGCCGCGCCGAAGAGGAAGAACGCCGAGGCGAACGCCCCGAGGAGGAAGTACTTCAGCGCCGCCTCCTGGGACAGCAGCCGGCGTCGACGCGCCAGCCCCGCCAGGACGTAGAGCGGCAGCGAGAGCACCTCCAGCGCCACGAACATCACCAGCAGGTCCCCGGCCGCCGGGAAGAGCAGCATGCCCGTCACGGACAGCATCGTCAGCGGGAAGACCTCGGTGGTCGTGGCGCCCAGGCGCAGCGCCAGCGACTCGCCGTGGGAACCAGGCGCCGCCGAGCCCGACTGGGTGAAGGCGTCGGGCAACGTCGAGTCGAAACGCTCGGCCATGGCGAGCACGCTCATCAGCGACAGCACCAGCAGCGCGCCCTGGATCATCAGCGTCGGGCCGTCGACCACGACCGCGCCGGCCGCGGTGGAGACCCAGGAGCCGCGGGCGCAGGTCACGACCGCCGCGAGCGCGCCGAGGAGACCGACGACCGCCACGACGACCTGCGTCACGAAGCGGGCCCGCCGCGGGACGAACGCCTCGACCAGCACCCCGACCAGGGCCGCCACGACGACGACGATCACCGGGGAGACGGCTGCGTAGTCGATCGACGCCATCTGGAAGTCGGCGGCCGGCATACGACCGGTGACGTCGCCGACGGCACCGGACACTCCGGTCACAGCCGACAGGCTGCTGACCAACGCACTCACTTGGCACTCCCCTCGGAGGTGGCCTGCGCACCGGCGGCCGGCGCGGGGTCGGCGACGCCGACCGTCTGCAGGGTCTTGGTGATGGCCGGGTTGATCGCGTCGAGCGCCGGGCGGGGCCAGAAGCCGAGGACCAGGAAGCTCGCGATCAGGGGCGCCACGACGAGCTTCTCGCGGCCGGTGAGGTCCCGGACCCGGCCCGCGATGTCGGGGCGGGGGCCCGTGAAGACCCGCTGGTACATCAGCAGGATGTAGAGCGCGGCCAGGATGACGCCCAGCGCGGCGATCGCGCCGATGACGGGGTGGCGCTGGAAGGTGCCGATGAGCACGAGGTACTCCGACACGAAGGACGCCAGCGGCGGCAGGGCCAGGCCGGACAGGCCTGCGACCAGGAAGCACCCGGCCAGGGCCGGCGTGACCCGCTGCCAGCCCCCGAAGGCGGGGATCTGCGCGCTGCCCCGACGGCGGATCAGCATGCCCACGATGAGGAAGAGCGCCGCCGTGGAGAACCCGTGGTTGACCATGTAGAGCGCTGCGCCGTTGCCGCCGGTGACGGTGAAGGCGAAGATGCCGAGCACGATGAAGCCGAAGTGGCTGATCGAGGTGTAGGAGACCAGGCGCAGCATGTTCTTGCTGCCGATGGCCAGGAAGGCGCCGTAGAACACCGACACCAGCGCCAGCACCATGACCACGGGAGCGGCCCAGCGGGAGGCCTCGGGGAAGAGCGGCAGGCAGAAGCGCAGCATCCCGAAGGTGCCGATCTTGTCCAGGACGCCGACGAGCAGCGTCGAGGTAGCCGGGGTGGCCTCCTCGGCGGTGTCGGGCAGCCAGGTGTGCACCGGCCACATGGGGGCCTTGATGGCGAAGGCGATGAAGAAGCCGAGGAACATCAGCCGCTCGGCCATCGGGGTCATCTGCAGGCCCACGAGCTTGGTGACGAGGAAGCCGTCCGCCCCGCCGGGGCCGTGGACGTAGAGCCCGATCAGCGCGACCAGCATGACCAGTCCGCCGGCCAGCGAGAACAGCAGGAACTTCAGGGCCGCGGCGCGCCGGCGACGGCCGCCGTAGCCGGCCACGAGGAAGTAGACCGGGACCAGCATGGCCTCGAAGAAGACGTAGAAGAGGAACACGTCGGTCGCCGCGAAGACGCCCACCATGAAGGGCACGAGGGACAGCAGCAGCGCGAAGTAGGTCTTCTCCCGGGCGCCGCCCTCGGGCACGTCGTGCCAGGCGGCGAGGATGCAGACGGGGGCCAGCACCAGCGACATCAGGATCAGGGTCAGCGCGATGCCGTCGACCCCGAGGGCGTAGGACACCCCGAAGGAGGGGATCCACTGGTGCTGCTCGACGAGCTGCATCGCCGCGGAGCTGGTGTCGAAGCGCAGCCCGGCCACGATCCCGACCACCAGGGTCACGAGCGAGAAGCCCAGCGCGACGTGCTTGGCCCGGCTCGCGAGGGAGGACGGGAGGCAGGCCACGAGCAGGGATCCCACGAGGGGGATCACCAGCATCGCGGTCAACCACGGGACGTTGGACATCACTGCACCACCCACAGAGCAAGGAGGATCACGACGACGCCGGCGAGCATCGTCAGGGCGTAGGAGCGGACGAAGCCGTTCTGGAGCTTGCGGACGGCGTTGGAGCTGGCCTCGACGACCTCGCCGAGACCGAGGAAGCCGCCGTCGACGGCCCCGCGGTCGGCGGTCTGGAGGCCGCGGACCAGCCCGTTGCCGGGGCGCACGAAGAGGCCGTCGTTGACGTCGTCCTGGAAGAAGTCGGAGCGGGCCGTGCGGGTGAGCAGCGAGCCGCGCCCGGCGACCGGCGACACCTCGTCGCGCCAGTACTTCATCCACGCGACCGCCACGCCGATGACCATGAGCAGCTGGGTCAGCAGCGTGATCGCGAGGACCGGCAGCACCGGGGAGTGCTCCTCCCCGTGGGCTCCGACCACCGGCTCGAGCCAGTGGGTGAAGCCCAGGAAGTTGAGCGCGAAGCCCAGGGCCACGGAGCCGACGGCCAGGATGATCATGGGGATCGTCATGGTGGCCGGGGACTCGTGCGGGTGGTCACCCTCGAGCCAGCGGCGCCGGCCGTGGAAGGTGAGGAAGAACAGCCGCGACATGTAGAACGCGGTCAGCCCCGCGACGAGCATGGTGATGCCGCCGAGGACCCAGGGGCGCCAGCCCTCCCCGATGAAGGCGGCCTCGATGATCTTGTCCTTGGACCAGAAGCCGGACAGGAAGGGGAAGCCGATGATGGCCAGCCAGCCGGCACCGAAGGTGAGCCAGGTGGTGGGCATCTTGCCGGACAGGTTGCCGAAGGTGCGCATGTCGACACGGTCGTTCATGCCGTGCATGACCGAGCCTGCGCCGAGGAACATCCCGGCCTTGAAGAAGCCGTGGGTGAGCAGGTGGAAGATCGCGAAGGCGTAGCCCACCGGGCCGAGCCCGGCCGCCAGCATCATGTAGCCGATCTGCGACATCGTGGAGGCCGCGAGGGCCTTCTTGATGTCGTCCTTGGCGCAGCCGATGATCGCCCCCATCGTCAGGGTGATGGCGCCGACGATGGTGACCACGAGGCGGGCGTTGGGGGCGGCGTCGAAGATCGCGTGCGAGCGCACGATCAGGTAGACGCCGGCGGTGACCATGGTCGCGGCGTGGATCAGCGCCGACACCGGGGTCGGGCCGGCCATCGCGTCGCCCAGCCAGGACTGCAGCGGGAACTGCGCCGACTTGCCGCAGGCGGCGAGCAGCAGCATCAGGCCCATCAGGGTCAGGGTGGCGGTGCTGGCGTGCGCGGCCCCGGCGTTGACCCCGGCGAAGGAGACCGTGCCGAAGGTCGCGAACATCAGCATCATCGCGACGATCATGCCGACGTCACCGACGCGGTTGGCGATGAAGGCCTTGTTGGCGGCGGAGGCGTAGGGCGGGTTCCAGTTCCAGAACCCGATGAGCAGGTATGACGCCAGCCCGACGCCCTCCCAGCCGACGAACAGCGCGAGGTAGGAGTTGCCGAGGACCAGCGTCAGCATCGCCGCGACGAAGAGGTTGAGGTAGGCGAAGAAGCGGCGCTTGTCCGGGTCGTGCTCCATGTAGCCCAGGGAGTAGACGTGGATGAGCGAGCCCACGAAGGTCACGAGCAGCACGAAGGACATCGACAGCGGGTCGATGAGCATCCCGGCCCGCAGGTCGAAGCCCCCCGCCGGGACCCAGTGCCACAGGTCCAGCGTCATAGCGCGGCGGGCGGGCTCCGCGGCGAGCATCTGCAGGAAGATCAGCAGGCCGACGACGAAGGCACCCCAGGACAGCAGCGTCGCGAGGGCCGGGCCGAACTTGTCGGTCGCCCTCCCGCCGAGGAGGAGCAGCGCGGCACCGAGGAGCGGCAGCGCGACGAGCAGCCACCCCCAGGACGCCATATCGGTCGCCTCCACCGCGGGGGCGACGCCCTCCGCGGCCAGGAGGGCCGATGAACTGAGCAGAGTCACGCCAGTCGCTCCTTTACAGCTTCAGCAGGTTGGCGTCGTCGACCGAGGCCGACCGGCGCGCGCGGAAGATGGACATGATGATGGCGAGGCCCACGACGACCTCCGCCGCCGCCACGACCATCACGAACAGCGCGACGGCCTGACCCTCCAGGCTCCCGTGCATCCGGGCGAAGGTCACGAAGGCGAGGTTGGCCGCGTTGAGCATCAGCTCGACGCCCATGAAGACGATGATCGCGTTGCGGCGCACCAGCACGGTGATGGCCCCCATCGCGAAGAGCACCGACGCCAGGTAGATGTAGCTCATGAGGCTCATCGGGTGCGCCCCTCCTCGATCTCGCGCTCGATGGCGTGCTCGATGCCCTCGAACTGCCCCGGCTGGGCCACCTGGTCCCGCGCCTCGAGCACCCGGCTGACCGAGAGCTCGGAGGGGGTGCCGTCGGGCAGCAGCGCGGGGGTGTCGACGGCGTTGTGCCGGGCGTAGACGCCGGGCGCCGGCAGACCGGCCGGGAACCGGCCCGTCCGGAAGCGCCGCTCGGCGTGGGCCCGCTGGCTGGTCTTGGGGATGAGCCGCTCCCGGTGCGCCAGCACCATCGCCGCCAGCGCCGCGGTGATGAGCAGCGCCGAGGTGAGCTCGAAGGTCCACACGTAGGGCCCGAAGATGAGGTTGGCGAGGCCGTGGACGTTGCCGTCGGCGTTGGCCTGCGCGAGCCCCTTGGTCGGGGGCAGCTGGGACTGGCCCAGCACCGCGATCATCAGCGCACCGAGCCCGAGACCGAGCAGCACGCCCCAGACGCGGACCCCCTTGTGGGTCTCGACCGTCGAGTCGGAGGAGTCGACGCCGATCATCATCAGCACGAAGAGGAAGAGCATCATGACCGCGCCGGTGTAGACGATCACCTGCACGACGCCGAGGAAGTCGGCGCCCTGGGCCAGGTAGATCACCCCGAGGTTGATCATGATGACCGCCATGCACATGGCGGCGTAGACGGCCCGCCGGGCGAAGACCAGCCCGAGCGCCGCGAGGAAGCAGATGATCGCCAGGACCCAGAACAGCACGCCCTCGCCGCCGCTCATCGCCGGACCCCCTTCACCGAGTCACGAGTGGCCTGCCGGCCGGAGCTGACCGTGTCGACGCCCTCGACGGGGTCCCCGGTGGGGGCGGTGCCGTCGACCGGCGCCGCCTCACGATCGTCGACCCACCGTCGCTGGGCGTCGGTGGACCGGTCGACGCGACCGCGGAAGTAGTCGCGCTCCTCCATGCCCTCGACCATGGGGTGCGGCGGCGCCAGCATCCCCTCCTGCAGGGGCGCGAGGAGCTGGTGCTTCTCGAAGATCATCTCGCCGCGGGTGTGGTCGGCCAGCTCGTAGAAGTTGGTCATCGTCAGCGCCCGCGTCGGGCACGCCTCGATGCACAGGCCGCAGAAGATGCACCGCAGGTAGTTGATCTGGTAGACGCGGCCGTAGCGCTCGCCCGGGGAGAAACGCGCCTCCTCGGTGTTGTCCGCGCCCTCGACGAGGATCGCGTCCGCGGGGCACGCCCACGCGCACAGCTCGCAGCCCACGCACTTCTCCAGCCCGTCGGGGTGACGGTTGAGCTGGTGCCGACCGTGGAAGCGAGGCGCCGTGGGGCGCTTCACCTCGGGGTACTCCTCGGTGTAGCGCTTGCGGAAGAAGGTGCGCAGCGAGACGCCGAACCCGGCCTGCGGGCCGAGCGCCTCGATCAGCGGCGAGGCCTTGGTGGGCTCGTCGGACGCGCGGTGCTCACGGCTCACCTCGCCGCCCCGCCGCGAGGACGAGGGGTCGAGGGAGCTGCCGTGCGGCTCCTGGGGGTCAGCCACGGTGGTCCTCCTCGTGGTCGGGCGATGAGGTCTGGCTCATGGCGGGGGCCGCGCCGACGCTGCGGTGGGCGGCGTATGTCGGCTCGCGCAGGCTCTGGCCCGGCATCGGCGGGACGGGGTGCCCACCCGCGAAGGGGTCCACCTCGGCGGGGTGCTCGGGCCGGGCGGCCTCCCGCTTGGCCTCGTTGCGGCTCTCGACGAGCCACGTGGCGACGAGGGCCGCGATGAGGAAGAGCCCGATGATGATCAGCAGCGAGACGTAGAAGGAGCGGCCGGCGAAGCTCACCGAGGCCTCACCCAGGTGACCGAGCATCGCGGCGCGGACGAAGGCGACGGCGAGCACCCACACGAGGGTGAGGGGGATCAGCATCTTCCAGCCGAAGGCCATGAAGTGGTCGTAGCGGGTACGCGGCAGGGTGCCGCGGACCCAGACGAAGACGAACATGAACATCCAGAGCTTGATGGTGAACCAGAGCAGCCCCCACCAGCCGTGGTTGAGCATCCCGTCGTTGATCATCGTCAGCGGCGGCGGCACCTGCCAGCCCCCGAGGAACATCGTGGTGGCGAGCGCCGAGACGGTGAACATGTTGATGTACTCGCCGAGGAAGAACATGCCGAACTTCATGCCGGAGTACTCGGTGTGGTAGCCACCGACGATCTCGCCCTCGCCCTCGGCGAGGTCGAAGGGCAGCCGGTTGGTCTCGCCGAACATGCAGATGACGTAGACCAGGAACGAGAAGATCGCGGGGATCAGGAACCACAGGCCGGCCTGCTTGGCCACGATCTGCGAGGTCGACATCGAGCCCGCGTAGAGGAACACCGCCACCAGGGACAGGCCCATCGCGATCTCGTAGGAGATGACCTGGGCCGTGGAGCGCAGGCCGCCGAGCAGCGGGTAGGTCGACCCGGAGGACCAGCCGGCGAGCACGAAGCCGTAGGCGGCGATCGAGGCGGCGCCCATCACGAGCAGCACCGCGACGGGGGCGTCGGTCAGCTGCAGCGGCGTGCGGTGGCCGAACATCGACACCTCGCCGGCCATGGGGATCACGGCGAAGCCGATGAAGCAGGTGGACCCGGCGATGATCGGGGCCAGGTTGTACATGAACCGGTCGGCCTTGCGCGGCGTGAAGGTCTCCTTCCACACCAGCTTGAAGCCGTCGGCGAGGGTCTGGAAGATGCCGCCCGGGCCGAACCGGTTGGGGCCGGGCCGCTGCTGCAGGAAGCCCACGATGCGGCGTTCGAACCAGATCACGACCACGACGCTGAGCATCAGGTAGACGAAGACGATGAGCGCCTTGATCAGGGTCAGCCACCACGGGGTGTCGCTGAAGTCCGCGCGGTAGGCGTCCCCCGGCGCGAGCTCGGTCGCGAGCCGCCCGGCGCCGGGGAGCGCCGTCGCCGCGAGGGTCATCAGAGAGGTCACTGCGCAACACCCTTCGTCAGCGTGACGACGTCACCGTTGTCGGCGACGAGGCGGGAACGGACCGACTGGCCCGCGGAGCTGGTCGGCACCCACACGACGTGGTCGGCCATCTCCTCGGTCACCCGGACCGGGTAGGTGACGGTGCCGGCGTCGGAGTGCAGGGTGACGACGTCACCGTCGGCGAGCGACGCGGCCTGCGCCGTGGCGGCGGAGACCCGCGCCACCGGCTCGATCGCGGTGCCCGCGAGGTAGGGCTCGCCGTCCTGCAGCGAGCCGTTGTCGAGGAGCTGGTGCCAGGTGGCGAGCACGGCCAGCCCGGCGCCGGTGCGCGCCGGCGGGACCGGCGTCGCCGGGTTGACCGCCGGCCGGACGCCGGTCCACGGGCCGACGCGGTGCATCTCCCGCTCGATCTGCGCGGCGGTGCGGGTGCCGAGGTAGGCGCCCATCTCCCCCGCGACCAGGTCGAGGACGCGGTAGTCGCTCATCAGCTCGGACTCCAGCGCCGCGGTGAACGGGCCGACCCGGCCCTCCCAGTCGAGGAAGGCGCCGGACTTCTCGGCGAAGGCCGCGACGGGCAGCACCACGTCGGCCATGCGGGTGACGCTGGACTCGCGGATCTCGAGGGAGACGACGAAGGCGCGCTCCAGGCCCGCGCGGGCCGTCGTGGGGTCGGGCAGGTCGTCCACGTCGACGCCACCCACCACGAGCGCCTCGAGGCTGCCCTCGGCGGCGGCGCGCAGCATGCCCGTCGTGTCGAGGCCGGGCTCGCTCGGCACCCGGTCGGTCTCCCACACCTCGGCCAGGGACGCGGCGCCCTGGGCGTCGGCGGGACGACCGCCCGGCAGCAGGTTGGGCAGGCAACCGGTCTCCAGCGCACCCCGCTCCCCCGCGCGGCGCGGGATCCACGCCAGGCGGGCCCCGGTGGCGCGGGCCAGGTCGAGCGCCGCGTAGTAGCCGCCGGAGGTCGCGGCGAGCCGCTCCCCAACGAGGATCACCGCGCCGGCACCGGCCTCGCGCAGGGTCTGCCCCGCCTCGGCGAAGACGCCCTCACCGTCGCGGACGGCGGCCAGGACCTCGGCCTCCAGGCCGGGCGCGGCCTGCAGGACGGTGCCGCCGAGCTTGGTGGTGCCCTGCGACGCGAACGGCGCGACGGTGAAGACCTTCGTGCGGTTCTTGCGGAAGGCCTTGCGCAGCCTCAGGAAGACGATCGGCGACTCCTCCTCGGGCTCCAGCCCCACCAGCACGACGGCCTTGGCCTGCTCGAGGTCGGCATACGTGACGGCACCGTGGTCGGGGGCGGTCAGCGCGACGTGCGCCGCGAGGAACTCCGCCTCCTCCACCGAGTGCGGCCGCGCCCGGAAGTCGATGGACGACGTGCCGAGCACGGTCCGGGCGAACTTGCTGTAGGCGTAGGCGTCGTGGGTGGACACGCGCCCGCCCACGAGCACGCCCGTGCGCAACGCCCGGCCCAGACCGGCTGCGGCGACCGCGAGCGCCTCGGGCCAGGTGGCGATGTGCAGCTCGCCGTCCTCGCGCCGCACGAGCGGGTAGGACAGCCGGTCCGCCTGGGTGGCGTACTGGAAGGCCCAGCGACCCTTGTCGCAGTTCCACTCCTCGTTGACCTCGGGGTTGTTGCTGGCCATCCGGCGCAGCACCACGCCACGGCGGTGGTCGGTGCGGATCGAGCAGCCGGAGGCGCAGTGCTCGCAGGTGCCCGGCGTGGACACCAGGTCGAACGGCCGCGACCGGAACCGGTAGGCGGCGCCGGTCAGCGCGCCCACCGGGCAGATCTGCACGGTGTTGCCGGAGAAGTAGGACTGGAAGGGCTTCTCCTGGTAGATGCCGATCTGGGAGACGGCACCGCGCTCGGTGAGGGAGATGAAGGGGTCACCGGCGATCTGCTCGGAGAAGCGGGTGCACCGCTGGCACAGCACGCAGCGCTCCCGGTCGAGCAGCACCTGGGAGGAGATGTTGACGGGCTTGGCGTAGGTGCGCTTGACGTCCTCGAAGCGGGACGTGGCGCGGCCGTTGCTCATCGCCTGGTTCTGCAGCGGGCACTCGCCGCCCTTGTCGCAGACCGGGCAGTCCAGCGGGTGGTTGATCAGCAGCAGCTCCATCACGCCGTGCTGGGCCTTCTCGGCCACGGGCGAGGTCTGCTGGGTCTTGACCTCCATGCCGGGGGCGACCGTCATGGTGCAGGCGGCCTGCGGCTTGGGCATCGGCGCGATCTTGCCGTCGCGACCGGGCATCGCGACCTCGACCAGGCACTGGCGGCAGGCGCCGGCCGGGTCGAGCAGCGGGTGGTCGCAGAAGCGCGGGATCTGGATGCCGACCTGCTCCGCGGCGCGGATGATCAGGGTGCCCTTGGGCACCCGGACCTCGACGCCGTCGATGGTCAGCGTCACCAGGTCGGCGGCGCTGGTGGTGGGGGCGGTCATCGGGTCACCGACTCCTTCGCGAACACGGTGGAGGCCTCCGGCGGGAACAGGTCGTACCAGGGCGTGTGCATCCCGGCCTCGAACTCCTCGCGGAAGTGCTTGATGGCGGAGGAGATCGGCGTGGTCGCCGCGTCGCCGAGCGCGCAGAAGGACCGGCCGAGGACGTTGTCGCAGATGTCCAGGAGCTTCTCGATGTCGCCCTCGTGGCCCTGGCCCACCTCGAGCCGCTCCATGATCTGCTTGAGCCACCAGGTGCCCTCGCGGCAGGGGGTGCACTTGCCGCAGGACTCGTGGCGGTAGAAGTCGGTCCAGCGGGACACGACCCGCACGACCGAGACGGTCTCGTCGAAGACCTGCAGCGCGCGCGTGCCCAGCATGGACCCCGCGGCCGCGACGGAGTCGAAGTCGAGGGGCACGTCCAGGTGCTCCTCGGTGAAGATCGGCGTGGACGAGCCACCGGGGGTCCAGAACTTCAGGCGCCGGCCGCCCCGCATGCCGCCGCACAGCTCGATGAGCTCGCGCATGGTGATGCCGAACGGCGCCTCGAACTGGCCCGGGCGCTCCACGTGGCCGGACACGGAAAAGATGCCGTGGCCGGCGGACTTCTCGGTGCCCATCCCCTTGAACCAGTCGGCGCCGTGCAGCACGATGCCGGGCACCGAGGCGATGGACTCGACGTTGTTGACCGAGGTGGGGCGGGCGTAGAGGCCCTGCGCGCCCGGGAACGGCGGCTTGAGCCGCGGCTGGCCGCGCCGGCCCTCCAGGGAGTCCAGCAGCGCGGTCTCCTCGCCGCAGATGTAGGCGCCGGCGCCGGCGTGCACCACGATGTCGAGCTTCTTGCCGGTGCCCATGACGTCGTCACCGAGGTAGCCGGCGGCGCGGGCCTCCTCGACGGCCCGCAGCAGGCGGCGGTAGACGTGCACGACCTCGCCACGCAGGTAGATGAACCCGAGCTCGCCCTGCACCGCGTGGGTCGCGATCGCGAGGCCCTCGATCAGGTGGTGCGGGGCCGCCATCATCAGCGGGATGTCCTTGCAGGTGCCCGGCTCGGACTCGTCGGCGTTGACCACGATGTAGCGCGGCCCGCCGTCCGGGGGCGCCATGAAGCTCCACTTCAGGCCGGTCGGGAAGCCCGCGCCGCCGCGACCGCGGATGTTGGAGTCCTTGACGGTGTTGAGCACGGCGTCCGGCTCCATGGCCAGCGCCTTGCGCAGCGCCTGGTAGCCCTCGGCCTCGCGCTCGTAGGTCTCCAGCGTCCAGGACCGGTCGAGGTCCCAGGTGCGGGTGAGGACCGGGGTCAGCTGGGTGCTCACTGGGCATCCCCCTTCGGGTCGGCGGTGTTGCCGGCGGACGCCTTCTCGTCGGCGGGGTGGGTGGCGGGCTGCTTGGCCTCGGAGGTCTTTCCGGCCGCGGCCTCCGCCTCGGCGGAGCTGGTCTTCTCCCCCGGCCCGGGCTGCGCGTCGACCTTGCCGCCGCCCGTGACCGCGGCGCCGTCGGCGCCCGGCACGTCGCCGGTGGCCTCCTCGCCCGCCGCGACGGATCCCGGCATGTCCCAGCCGTGCTCGCGCGCGATGCCGAGCCCGCGCATGGTGGGGACGCCGCCGCTCGGGCCCTCGTCGGCGTGGCCGTCGAGGAAGCCGGCGAGGACGCGGGAGACCTCGGTGAAGGTGTGGACCCGGTCCGGGCCGCGGGTGGGGCGCACCGGGGTGCCGGCCCGCAGCGCGTCGACCAGCTCGCGGGTCGACTGCGGCGTCATGTTGTCGAAGAACTCCCAGTTGGTCATGACCACGGGAGCGAAGTCGCAGGCGGCGTTGCACTCGAGGCGCTCGAGGGTGATCGTGCCGTCGGGGGTGGTCTCGTCGTGCCCGACGCCGAGGTAGTCCGACAGGTCGTCCCAGATCTGGTCCCCACCCATGACCGCGCACAGCGCGTTGGTGCAGACCCCCACGAGGTAGTCGCCGTTGCGGTGCCGCTTGTACTGCGTGTAGAAGGTCGCGACGCCGGAGGCCTCCGCGGCCGTCACGCCGGCGTACTCCGCCGCCAGCTCGATCCCGCGGGTGGAGACGTAGCCGTCGACGCTCTGCACCAGGTGCAGCAGCGGCAGCAGCGCCGACCGCTGCTGCGGGTAGCGGGCCACCACCGCGGCGGCGTCCGTGCGCAGCCGCTGCTCGACGTCGGGCTCCCACGGGCCCTCGAGGTGGTTGGGCTGGGTGCCGTAGTTGGGGGCGTCAAAGGCTGACATCAGCGGTCCACTCCTCCGAGGACGGGGTCGACCGAGGCGACGGCGACGATGACCTCGGCCACCTGCGCGCCCTCGCACATGGCAGCCACCGACTGCAGGTTGTTGAATCCCGGGTCGCGGAAGTGCGCTCGGTGCGGGCGGGTGCCACCCATGGAGACGACGTGGCAGCCGAGCTCGCCCTTGGGCGACTCGATGGCCTGGTAGGCCTGCCCCGGCGGCACCCGGAAGCCCTCGGTCACCAGCTTGAAGTGGTGGATCAGCGACTCCATGGACTCGCCCATGATCTCCCGGATGTGGTCGAGGGAGTTGCCCATGCCGTCCCCGCCGATGGCGAGCTGCGCGGGCCAGGCGATCTTCTTGTCGGACACCATGACCGGGCCCGGCCGGGTCTCCAGCCGCTCCAGGCACTGCTCGACGATCTTCAGCGACTCCCACATCTCGGTGAAGCGCACCCGCAGCCGCCCGTAGGCGTCGGAGGTGTCCCAGGTGGCGACGTCGAAGTCGTAGGTCTCGTAGCCGCAGTAGGGGTCGATCTTGCGCTGGTCGTAGGGGTAGCCGGTGGCCTTCAGCATCGGGCCGGTGACGCCGAGCGCCATGCAGCCGGTGAGGTCGAGGTAGCCGACGCCCTCCATGCGGCCCTTGAGGATGGGCTGCTCGTTGATCAGCAGCTCCAGCTCGCGGATGCCGCGCCTGAGGTCCGGCAGCTCGGCGCGCAGGTCGCGGATCGCCTCGGCGGGCACGTCCTGGATGACGCCGCCCGGGCGGATGTAGGCATGGTTCATCCGCAGGCCGGTCACGGCCTCGAAGAACCGCAGGATCCGCTCGCGCTCGCGGAAGCCGAACTCCATGACGGTCGTGGCGCCGAGCTCCATGCCGCCGGTGCCCGTGCACACCAGGTGCGAGGCGATGCGGTTGAGCTCCATCATCAGGACCCGTATGACGCTCGCCCGCTCCGGCACCTCGTCGGTGATGCCGAGGAGCTTCTCGATCGCGAGGCAGTAGGCCGCCTCCTGGAACAGCGGCGTGAGGTAGTCCATGCGCGTGCAGAAGGTCACGCCCTGGGTCCAGGAGCGGTACTCCATGTTCTTCTCGATGCCGGTGTGGAGGTAGCCGATGCCCACGCGGGCGTCGGTCACCGTCTCGGCGTCGAGCTCGAGCACGAGGCGGAGCACCCCGTGCGTGGAGGGGTGCTGCGGGCCCATGTTGACGACGATGCGCTCGTCGGAGTGCTCGACGGCCTCCTGGGCGAGGTCGTCCCAGTCGCCCCCGACGGAGGTGAGCTCGTAGCCCTCCTCGTCCTGACCTGCGCCGCTGGTCGCGGTGTACTCGCTGGATGCGGTGCTCATCAGTTGTACGACCTCCGCTGGTCCGGGGGCGGGACGGTGGCGCCCTTGTACTCCACCGGGACACCGCCGAGGGGGTAGTCCTTGCGCTGGGGGTGACCCGGCCAGTCGTCCGGCATCATGATGCGGGTCAGCGCGGGGTGGCCGTCGAAGACGATGCCGAAGAAGTCCCAGGTCTCGCGCTCGTGCCAGTTGACCCCGGGCCACACCGCGGCCACGGACGGGATGTGCGGGTCGCCGTCGGGGCAGGCCACCTCGAGCCGCAGCCGGCGGGCCCCGTGGGTCAGCGACAGCAGGTGGTAGACCGCGTGCAGCTCGGCGCCCTGGACGGCCGGGTAGTGCACCCCTGAGACGCTCATGCACATCTCGAAGCGCAGGCCGGGGTGGTCCCGCAGCGCCTGGGCCACGACCGGCAGGTGCTCGCGGCGGACGTGCAGGGTCATCTCGCCGCGGTCGACGACGACGGCCTCGATCGCCTCGGCGAACGACGCGGAGGACCCGATCAGGGCCTTCTCGAGGGTGTCGGCGATGTGGTCGAAGTAGGAGCCGTAGGGGCGGCCCGCCTGGCCGGGGAACAGCACCGGGGAGACGAGGCCGCCGTAGCCGGAGGTGTCGCCGCCGCGGGAGGCGCCGAACATGCCGGCGCGACGACCCATCTCGACGGGGGTGCCGGACGCGCCGGGGTCCACCTCGACGTGGTGGACGTTGTCGCCCTGCGCCTCGGCGGGCAGGTGGGAGTCGCTCATGCCAGCAGGCCCTTCTGCAGCTGGAGGGGGGTGGCCTCCATCGCGGCGCGCTCGGCGGCGCGGGCCGCCTCCTCGCGGTTGACGCCCTGCGGCGACTTCTTGACGTAGTCGTGCAGCGTCAGGATCGCGTTGAAGAGCATCTGGGGCCGCGGCGGGCACCCGGGCAGGTAGACGTCGACCGGGACGATGTGGTCGACGCCCTGCACGATGGCGTAGTTGTTGAACATGCCGCCGGAGCTGGCGCACACGCCCATCGCGATGCACCACTTGGGCTCGGGCATCTGGTCCCAGACCTGGCGCACGACGGGCGCGAACTTCTGCGAGCAGCGACCGGCGACGATCATCAGGTCGGCCTGGCGCGGCGTCGCGGAGAACCGCTCCATGCCGTAGCGGGCGATGTCGAAGTCCGGGCCGCCGGAGGCCATCATCTCGATGGCGCAGCAGGCGAGGCCGAAGGTGGCAGGCCACATGGACCGGTGCAGCATCTGCCCGGCCACGGCCTCCAGGGTCGTCAGCGCGATCCCCGACGGGATCTTGTCCTCAACACCCATGGGTCAGTCCCACTCCAATCCGCCGCGCCGCCAGACGTAGGCGTACGCGATGAAGACGGTCAGCACGAAGAGCACCATCTCGACCAGGGCGAACAGACCCAGCCGGTCGAAGGCCACCGCGAAGGGGAACAGGAAGATGGACTCGACGTCGAAGATGATGAACAGCATCGCGGTCACGTAGTACTTGACCGGGACGCGGCCGCCGCCCTTGGCGACGGGGCTGGGCTCGATGCCGCACTCGTAGGAGTCCAGCTTGGCCCGGTTGTACCTCTTCGGTCCGATGACGCCGAAGCCGAGCACCGACAGGGCGGCGAAGCCGACGCCCATCGCGAAGAGGAAGAGGATCGGCACGTACGGGTTGAGACTCATCCCGCGTTGCACCCCTTTCGGTTGGTCTGCTGCGTCAACATCCTAGGGTCCCGGTCGGCGGCCTGCTCACGCGGTGTCATGCGGAGGGCACCACCCGGGTGAGGGCGGTGATGGCCCGGTCGGTGACGTGGGGGCTGTGCTCGTCGGCCAGGTTGGCCATGATCTTCAGCAGCAGCTTCATGAGGGTCCGGCGGGGCAGGCCGTACTTCACGGCGAGGCGCATGACCTCGGGGTGGCCGATGAGCGACGCGAAGGTGCGACCCAGCGTGAAGTAGCCGCCGAGCGCGTCGGACATCACCTGCGGGTAGACCTGCAGCACCCGCTCGCGGCCCGCGTCGGTGCCGCGGGCGAAGGCCTGCACGATCACCTCGGCGCTGTGGCGTCCCGCCTCCAGCGCGTAGTCGATGCCCTCGCCGTTGAACGGGTTGACCATGCCCCCGGCGTCCCCGACGAGCAGCAGCCCGTCGGCATACAGGGGCTTGCGGTTGAAGGCCATCGGGAGCGCCGCGCCGCGGATCGGCTGGGTCATGGTCTCCGGGGTGCACCCCCACTCCTGCGGCAGCGTGGCCACCCAGCGGCCCAGGAGGTCCTTGTAGTCGACCTGCCCGAACTGCGGGGAGGTGTTGAGCATGCCGAGGCCGATGTTCACGCGGCCGTCACCGAGCGCGAAGATCCAGCCGTAGCCGGGGAGCAGGACCTTCTTGGAGCGCGGGTCGGTGGCGTCCTCGGGCACCCACAGCTCCAGCCAGGACTCCATGTAGTCGTCGTGCGTGCGCGGGGAGGTCCAGTAGCTGCGGGCGGCGACGCCCATCGGGCGGCTCTCGAGCTTCTCGCGGCCGACGGCGGTGGCCAGGCGGCTGGAGACGCCGTCGCAGGCCACCACGACGGGGGCGCGCCACGCCCGGGTCTCCCCGGTGGCGCGGCCGTCCTGGAGGACCTTGGCGGTGACGCCGACGACGCGGCCGTCCTGCAGGATCGGCGCGGTGACGCTGACGCCCTCGTGCAGCCGGGCGCCCGCAGCCTGGGCGTGCCGGGCGAGGGTCTCGTCGAGGGTGGCGCGGGCCCGGGCGGTGCCGAAGCCGGGGAAGGAGGAGGACTCGGGCCAGTCGAGCTGGAAGGTCTGGCCGGCGCCGACGATGCGCAGGCCGCGGTTGCGGATCCAGCCGTCCTCGGGCCGCATCGACACGCCCAGCGCGGTCAGCTCGCGCACCGCTCGGGGCGTGAGCCCGTCGCCGCAGATCTTGTCCCGGGGAAAGGTGGCCTTCTCCAGCAGCACCACGTCCAGGCCCGCGCGGGCGAGGTAGGTGGCCGTGGCGGACCCTCCCGGCCCGGCTCCGACGACGACGACGTCGGCGGACTCGACACCCGTCGTCGTCGTGCTCGGGGTGGTCCCGTCCGTCACAGTCGCTCCGCTTCCTCGTCTGGTGCCGGCGCGTCGTGGGGCGCGGCGGGGGCCGCGCGCCGCTGGGCGCACCACCCCGGGAGTCTAAGAGGCACTCTCTCCCATGTCGCCTTAGGATGGCCTAAGTCCGGGGGGCTCGTGGGGGATCGTCGCCGGATCGTGACGTCAGGCGGGCTTGATCGCCCGGTGCACCGCGGCGATGCCGCCGGTCAGGTTGCGCCACTGCACCTGCGACCAGCCGGCGGCCTGGATCCGGGTGGCCAGCGTCCGCTGGTCCGGCCACGCCTGCATGGACTCGGCCAGGTAGACGTAGGAGTCGGGGTTGCTCGACAGCGTCCGCGCCACGGTGGGCAGGGCGCCGACGAGGTAGGTGGAGTAGATCCGCCGGAAGGCTGCGTTGGTGGGCTGGCTCGACTCGCCCACGACGAGCCGGCCGCCAGGGCGGGTGACGCGCAGGAACTCCCGCAGCGCCGCCTCGGTGTCGACCACGTTGCGCAGGCCGTAGGACATGGTGACGACGTCGAAGGCGTCGTCGGCGAAGGGCAGCCGGGTCGCGTCGGCCGCGGTGAACGGCAGCGTCGCGGTGCGCCGCTTGCCGACGCGCAGCATCCCCAGCGAGAAGTCGGCCGGGACGACGTGCGCCCCCGCCGCGGCGAAGGGCTCGCTGCTGCGCCCGGTGCCCGCCGCGATGTCGAGGATGGTCTCCCCCGGCTGCGCCGCGACGGCGGCGTTGACGGCCCGCCGCCACAGCCGCATCTGCCCGAAGGTCATCACGTCGTTCATCAGGTCGTAGCGGCCCGCGGTCTCGTCGAACATCGCGGCCACCTCGTGGGGCGCCTTGGACAGGGAGGCTCTGCTCATGCGCGCCATCTTCCCACGGGGTCGGGCGCGTTCCCGGTGCTAGCCTGGCTGCGCCCCAGACCCCTAGCCGGACGAGGACCATGACCGATTCGAGCGCGCTGCGCATCGTGTCCCTGGCGGCCGACGGGCTGGATGCCGGGGTCGAGGCCCGATCCGGCAGCTTCCTGCAGCTGTCCTCGTGGGCGGCCCTGAAGTCCGAGTGGGTCGGCGAGCGGATCGCCTGGGTCGATCAGCGGGGCGAGGTGCAGGGCGTCGGCCTGGTGCTGCACCGCCGGCTGCCGCGCCTGCGCCGTTCCCTGGCCTACCTGCCCGAGGGGCCGGTGCTGCCGTGGGACGAGGTGGCCGAGGACCCGCAGCGGTGGTTCGGCCCGCTCGTGGCGCACGCCAGGGCGGCGGGGGCCTTCACGCTGCGCATCGGCTGCCCGTCGACGGCCCGCAGCTGGACGCCGGGCACCGTCAAGGACGCGCTCGCCGACGACACCCGGACCAGCCTGTATGCCGTCTCCCCCGACTCCGTGGACCCGTCCGGCCAGGCGATCGTGAGCTGGCTGCAGTCCCACGGCTGGGCGCGCGCCGACGACGGTCCCGGCTTCGCCGCGGGGCAGCCGCGGCTGACGGCCGACCTGACGCTGACCGGTCAGACCGAGGAGTCGCTCCTCAAGGGCATGAACCAGCAGTGGCGGCGCAACATTAAGGCCGCCACCAAGGCGGGCGTCGAGGTGCGGGTGGCGACGCCGGAGACGCTGCGCGAGGACATCGCCGCGTTCCACCGGGTCTACGTCGAGACGGCCGAGCGCGACGGGTTCACGCCCCGCCCCGAGGCCTATTTCCACCGCATGGCGGAGCTGATGGGGGCCCCGGGCTCGCCCGCGCGGTTCGAGCTGGCCCTCGGCGAGCTCGACGGCGAGCTGCTCGCCGCCACCATCAACATCACGGTCGCCGACCGCTGCTGGTACCTCTACGGCGCGTCCACCACCGCCCGCCGCGAGGCCCGCGCGATGAACGGCACCCAGTGGTTCGGGATCCGGCGCGCCCTGGAGCAGGGGTGCGCGATCTACGACATGCGCGGCATCACCGACGAGATCGCCGCCGACAACCCCCACGCGGGGCTGGTGCGCTTCAAGATCTCCGTGGGCTGCGAGGTGCGCGAGCGGGTCGGCGAGTGGGACCTGCCGCTCAACCGGCTGCTGCACAAGGCCTTCCAGGTCTACCTCGGGCGGCGCGGATGACCTTCAAGCTGGTGATCGACCTGCCCCGCTGGCAGGCGCACGTCGACGCCTACCTCGCGCAGCGGCCCTGGGTGGTTCCGGTGGTCAAGGGCGACGGCTACGGCATCGGGGCGCAGCGGGTGCTCGAGCAGTGCCGGCGCGTGGCGGCCCCGCTCGTCGCGTGCGGCACGCCTGCCGAGGCCCGCGAGGCGCTCGCCGCGCTGCCCGCCGACACGTCCGTGCTCGTCCTCTTCCCCACCCTACCCGGGGCCGTGGCGGCTGAGACGGCTGAGACGGCTGAGAGACTGTCCGACGACCCGCGCCTCGTCCACACGGTGGCGAGCGAGGAGACGGTGCGCGAGATCCGCGGCAGCGGGCGGCGATTCGTCGTCGAGGTGGACTCACCGATGGGGCGGCACGGCATCGAGTGGCCGCGCCTCACCGACCTCGTCACCGCCCTCCAGGACCCCCTCTGCGAGGGCGTCGCCCTGCACAACCCGCCCTTCGGCGACCGTGTCGGCTTCGTGTCCTCCCTGCTCACCCGGCTCGGCGAGCTGGGCGTGCGCGTGCCCCGTCTCTTCGCCTCCCACCTGTCGAGCGAGGAGGTCGGCCAGCTCACCGGCCTCGCCGGCGACACCGCCATCCTCGTGCGCACCGGCACCGACCTGTGGCTCGGCGACCCCGCCGCCCTCACCGCCTACGGCGAGGTCATCGACGTCCACCCCGTCACCAAGGGCCGCTCGATCGGCTACTCCCAGAGGGCGGTCCGCAAGGACGGCTGGCTCGCCGTCGTGTCCGGGGGGACCGCCCACGGCGTCGGCATCGAGACCGCCCGGCCCCGCATGACCCCACAGCTCGCAGCCCGCAAGGCCGCTCGCGCCGTCCTGTCCCAGGTCGGCGGGGCCCCCTCCCCGTTCCGCCTCGACGGCAAGCGACTGCCCTACCTCGACGTGCCCCACATGCAGGTGTCGATGGTGGCCGTGCCGTCCGCGACGGCCGTGCGACCGGGCGACTGGCTGCCCTGCGACATGCGCATCACGGTGACGAGGTTCGACGCGGTCGAGGAGCAGGGCCGGGGCCTGCCGGGCTCCGAGGGGTCCCAGGGCTCCGAGGGATCCGGGGACTCCGAGGGCTCCGGGGACACGGGTGGCGCCGCCGCGGAGGTCGCCGCCCCGTGACCGCTGCCGCCTCACCGTCCGCCGAGGTGGCGGGCGGGCCCGTCCCGACGCTGCACGTCGGCACCACCCGCATCTGCGACCCGGGCGACCTGGTGTCCATGGTCCCTGCGGACCTTCCTGCCGCCCAGGTGTTCTCGTGGCTGCGGCGTGGCGAGGGGCTCGTCGGGTGGGGGCGCGCCGCAGCCGTGTCCACGCAGGGCGCGGACCGCTTCGCGGACGCCCAGGCGTGGTGGACCCAGGTGGTCGAGCGGGCCGAGGTCGACGACGAGGTGCACGTGGCCGGGACGGGGCTGCTGGGCTTCGGCTCGATGGCCTACGCCGCCGGCTCCGCCGCGGGGGGCACGCTGGTCGTGCCCTCGGTCGTCGTGGGTCGCCGCGGCGCCGACGCGTGGGTCACGACGATCGGCGAGTCGCCCGCCTCCGCACCGGTGCTCGAGCGCCACGGGGCGGCGCCGGCGCCGAGCGCGCTGAGCTTCGGGGACGGCGCGCTGACGCCGACGCAGTGGATGGGGGCCGTGGCGACGGCGGTCGCGCGGATCAACGGCGGCGAGCTGGACAAGGTGGTGCTGGCGCGCGACCTGACCGCGCGGGCCTCGGAGCCGCTGGACGTGCGGCACCTGCTGGCGCGGCTGACGAGCGGATACCCCAACACCTGGACCTTCTCGGTCGACGGGTTGGTGGGGGCCACCCCGGAGATGCTGGTGCGGCTGTCCCGCGGCCTCGTCACGTCCCGGGTCCTGGCCGGCACGATCCGCCGCACCGGCGACGACGATCGAGACCTGTCCCTGGCGGCGCATCTCGCGCGGTCGTCCAAGGACCTCGAGGAGCACGAGTATGCCGTCCGCTCCGTCGTGGATCGCCTTGCCCCGCACTGCGACTCGATCAACGTGCCGGAGGCCCCCTTCGTGCTGCACCTGCCCAACGTGATGCACCTGGCCACCGACGTGGCCGGGGTGCTGTCGTCGTCGTCGACGTCGCTGGCCCTGGCCGAGGCGCTGCACCCGTCGGCGGCGGTGTGCGGGACGCCCCGCGACGTCGCCGACCGGCTGATCGGGGAGCTGGAGCACATGGACCGGGGCCGGTATGCCGGGCCGGCGGGGTGGCTGTCCGCCGACGGCGACGGCGAGTGGGGCATCGGCCTGCGATCCGGGGCGGTGTCGGAGGAGGACCCGCGCGAGATCCGGCTCTTCGCGGGGTGCGGGATCGTCGCGGGGTCCGACCCGAGCGCCGAGCTGGCGGAGTCCGACGCCAAGCTCGTGCCGATGCGCGACGCCCTCTCCGCCTGATGCGAGGTCGCGCCGGGGGTCAGAAGAACCGCACCCGGTCCTCGGGCGGCAGCCACATCCCGTCGCCCGGAACCGTCGCGAAGGCCGCGTGGAAGCCGTCGACGTTGCGCGCGAGGTTGGCGAAGACCTCGAACGGCGGGTGCACGTCGGCCGCCAGCCGCTGCCGCGCGGTCGCGGACCGGTCTGCCGCGCGACGGCCGTAGGCCTTGGCCACCCAGAACCTCTGGTCCCCTGTCAGCCCGTCCACCGCGCGCGCCCGCTCCCCGGGACTCGCCTGCGCGCACCAGGTGTCCCACGCGAGCTGCATCCCGATCAGCTCCGCGACGCACTCGAAACCCACCAGCACGCCGTCCACGCCCGCGTCGTCCACCCCCCGCGGCCGGTAGCCGTCGACCTGTGCGGCGACGCGAGCCGCCTTCGCCTCGAACGCAGCTCGCTCCTTCCCCGTCCACCACTCCCGGACCCGGCCGAGCGGATCCCGTTGCGCCCCACGGGAGTCGAACGCGTGGCCCAGCTCGTGCCCCATGATGCTGCCCCAACGCCCGAGCACGACGGCGAGATCGGCATGCGCCTCGACGGGGGCGAGCGCCGGGCCGGTCACGAGCAGCTGGTTGAGGAACGGCTGGTAGAACGCGTTGAACACGAACGGCGGTGGCCCCCATAGGGATCGGTCCACCGGGCCGGTCACCACGGACAGGGCCCGGTCCGTCTCGTACGCCGCGGCCGCCCGCAGCCTCGCCACCGCTCCCCCCGTGGGCTCCGGCGCGTCCCACGCCGGCCACGCGTCGGGCCAGCCCACGTTGACGACGACCGCGTCGAGCTTGGCGACGGCGGCGGCACGGCTGTCGGCGCCGAGCCACGGGCAGTGCGACAGGGACGAGCGCAGCTGGGCGCGCAGGGACTCGGCGAGCTCGCGCGCGAGCTCCTTGGTCCGCGGCTGCAGGTATCCCTTGACGTACTCCCGCCCGAGGGTCATCGGCAGGGCTGCCTGGACGACCTCGACCGCCCGTCGCCACGGCGGCGCCGGCTGCTGCTGGCCGGTCAGCGCCCGGACCATGAGGTCGTCGTGCAGCCTCGCCGCCTCGGCCGTCAGGGCGGTCGCCCGGGCCTCGATGACCCGCCAGGCCAGGTAGTCGCGCCACCGGGAGAGGGGTTGGTCCCGCAGGAGGCGGCCGAGCCCCTCGCAGTAGGAGGGCTGACAGACGTTGAGCGGCAACGGGTCCGGATCGACGCCCAGGCCCCGCAGCAGCGGCTGCGGGTCGAGGCCCATCAGGTCGGTCAGCTGCGGCCAGGTCATCGGGTTGGTGAGGGCCTTGTCGTCGTCGCCGTTGGGGCGGGGCCAGCTGACCTGGGCGAGCGCCCGCTCGAGCTGCAGTGCGCCGTCGGCGATCTCGGGTCGCCCCGCCTCGGCGCAGAGCATCCGGCAACAGGTCGCGAGGTCCGCACCGAGGCGGTCGTAGAGCCCCGGCACGGGCAGCGTCAGCCCACGCTGGAAGAGGTGCAGGGACCACCGTGTCGGGTCCTGCCCGTCGGGGACCGCGTGGACGTCCAGCACCCCGGTCACGCCCTCGCGCTGGCGCTCGCCGAGGACGTGGAGCAGCTCGCCGACCCCGGTGACGGCGTCGATCACTGCGAGCTCGTCCGCCACGGGCTCGAACCCGGCCGCCTCTCGCGCGTCGGTGTCCAGCACCGCGTGGTAGAGCCCGGCCAGTCGTCGACCGCCGGGGGAACGCTCGGGCCCGGCCGCCGCGATGACCTCGCGCAGCTCCTCGGCGACCCGTGCGCGGACCTGGTCGGACAGGCCCCACCGCGCACGGTCGTCGGGGATCGGGTCGGTGCCGAGCCACCGTGCGTTGACGAAGCCCCACAGGTCGTCCTGCGGGCGGATCTCGTCCGACAGCTCGGCGGGCGGCGGCAGCGTCATGGTCGTCACGCTAGCCCGTGCGCAGCGCGGGCCGATGCGCGAGGCTGGTCACGTCGACCCACCGGAGCGGAGCTCACCCATGCACGAGGCGATGTATGACGAGGACGACCCGATGCTGGCTCGCGTGCGCGAGCTGGCCCTGGCGCTGCCCGGCGCCGACGTGAAGATCTCCCACGGGCGGCCGGCGTTCTTCACGACGAAGGTGTTCGCGTACTACGGGGGTTCGCGCAAGGTGGACGGGCAGTGGCGGCAGCACCCGAAGTCCGTGGTGGTGCAGGCCGCGGCCGGGGACCGGGAGGCGCTGCGGCAGCTGCCTGGCGCCTACGTGCCGGGCTACCTGGGTGCCTCGGGGTGGACGGGCCTGGACCTCGGGGAGGCGCCGGACTGGGGCGAGGTGGCCGAGATCCTGCAGGACAGCTATCGGGCGACCGCGCCGGCGCGGCTCGTCGCGCAGCTTGACGAGGACGATCACGCCGACGGCCACCACCCCCGCCACAACCACGGCCACGGCCACGACGCAGAGCAGGACCACGCTCCGGGCCGCTGACGACGAGCCACCCAGCCGGGGCCGGCCGCAGCCACGAGGGATGCGGCGGCCCGGCGGGGCGGGGCGTCATACGACCAGGTCGTGCTCGGGCGGTCCGGCCCGCCCTGACGGCACAGCGTCCGGCCCGGGGTCGGGATACCACCCGGGCTCGCGGGGTCGCCACCCGCTCGCGGTGTTGATCACGTCCCACACGACACGCGAGCCGTCGGCGACGACGCGCCCGGTGATGGAGTGCTGGTGGATGAACCGGTGGTGGCGGCCGCACAGCAGCGCCAGGTTGGTCACGTCGGTGGGGCCGCCGTCGGCCCAGTGCACGATGTGGTGCGCCTCCGTCCAGGACGGCGGGCGCGTGCACCCGGGGAAGCTGCACCCGCCGTCGCGCGCCGCGAGGACGGTGCGCTGGCCGGCGGTGGCGAGCCGGCGGGTGCGTCCCACGGCGAGCGGCTGCCCGGCCTCGCCGAGCACGACGGGCGTGATGGCCGCGCCGCACGACAGCTCACGTGCCTGCTCGGGCAGCAGCGTGGTGCCGAGGCCGTCCGTCGAGGCGACCGACCGCGGGCAGTCGCAGGGCTCCGCCGGGGTACCGAGGTAGAGCCCGAACGCGTCCACCGCGCGGTGCTCGCAGGGTCGCGCCAGCGCCTCGGGAGGCAGGATGAGCGAGACCTGGCAGGTGGCGCCCATGGGGCCGGTGGTCTGGGCGGCAGCCACCTGCCGCGCCATCGTGACCAGCGCGTCGGCGCGCCGCTGCCGGGGCGAGCGGTAGTCGAGCTCGCCCTCCCTGTTGTCCGGAGCGGGCGCGGAGAGCGCGGTCAGCGCGGCGTCGAGGATCGCCTTGTCCGCGCCGTCGAAGACACCCTCGATGCCCCACAGCCCGTCCTCGAGCAGCCGCCACCCCGACACCCCGCGCCGGGCCTCGCCGTGGTCACGGTTGCGCTGCTCGTCGTCCAGGGTGCCGTATCTCGCCAGCACCTCCTTCTTGAACCGGTGCAGCGCCCGCCGGCTCAGCCCGGTCCGCGCGAGGGTCAGGACGCCGTCGGCGAGATCGGTGTGCATGCCCGGGTCCGTGGCGGTCCGCAGCTCGTGGAAGACGCGAGCAGCCGTGCACGCGTCGGCCGGGCTGATCTCCCCGGCCACCAGCGCCTCGCGCAGCGGCGCCAGCTCCCGCGCCCGCGTCTGCTCGATCGCGCGCTGGACCTGGTAGGTCTCCGGGTCGTTGAGCGCCGCCCGCTGGTCCTGCAGCCACGTCGCGGGGGTCAGCGACCCGGACTCCGCCACCACCCCGCGGGCGCTCGCCTCCGCGGTCGTCGCCACCATCAGCCCCCGCGCCACCGCGCTGACCTGGGACGCCGTCGCCGCAAGGTCGGACAGGTCACAGCCCTGCACGTGGTCCAGGCCGTCCACCAGGGTGCGCAACGCCTCGAGACACCCCGTGAGGGTGTCCCGCGCCTGCGCGACCTCGATGTACGCCATACCGTGATCTTATCGCTCGGATGATCCGCACAGAAGACCTAATCACTCTGGCGCGCAAAGACTCACCCAGGGTGCTGGGTCGACTGCTATGAGCACGTATACCGCTCCTCCTGACCCGCCATGGACCGACGGCCATGAGGTGCAGATATCGACCACGCTCCCCTGCCCCGGTGGCGTCCCCATGCGACGGCCGTCAGACTGGGCCTCCCCGCCCCAGGAGCCTCCGATGCCCCCCTCGATGTCCCCTTCGACGCAGCACGGCACCACGACCTCCGCCGACGGCACCGCCCTCGCCTGGACCCGGCAGGGGTCCGGCCCGACCGTCGTGCTGGTCGAGCCGGTGATGACGCACCGCGGCTACTCGGCGCTCGGGGAGCTGCCCGCGGCGCTGGCCCGACGGCTCACGGTCGTGACCTACGACCGACGGGGCCGGGGCGAGAGCGGCGGCGTCGACACCCACGCCGACGACTCCTATGACCCGCGCCGGGAGGTCGAGGACCTCGCCGCCCTCGTCGCCGAGCACGGCGGCACCGCGGCGCTCTACGGCTTCTCGTCAGGGGCGACGCTCGCCCTGCGCGCCGCCCGCGACCTGGGAGGCACCGTCACCGCGGTCGTGGCCACCGAGCCGGCCCGGGACGTCGACCCGGACATCCGACCGGAGCTGCGCAGGCTCGTCGACGCCGGCCGGCGCGTCGAGGCGATCCGGCTCTTCAACCGCCACATCGGCATCCCCGAGGACGTCGTGGCGCAGCTGCCGACCGGCCCTGCCGAACCCTCGGCCCACACCATCACCCACGACCTCACGGTGATCCGTGAGACGCCGGTCTCGTCATACGGTCAGATCGGGTGTCCGGTGCTGGTGCTGCTGAGCCAGGGAAGCCAGGAGCCGCTGGCCGGGTGGGCGCGCGAGACGGCGGCGGTCGTCCCGGGGGCCGAGCTGCGGGTGCTGCCGGGTGGCTGGCACGGCCTCGAGCCCGGCCCGCTGGTGGAGGCGGTCAGCGAGTTCCTCAGGCGCTGAACCCGATCCGCGTCCCTGCTCGCCGGAGCCCGCGCCGGCCAGGGCGGTCAGGCGAGCCGGGCTGCCACGGCCGCGCGCACCTGGGCCCGCGCCTCGCGCACCTCGGACCGATCCACCGGCACCTCCACGACCCGTATGCCGGACCCCTTCTCCCGCAACGTCTCTCGCAGATCCGGGAGCGTGGTGACGCGCTGGTGGGCGACGCCGTAGGCCGCGCACAACGCGCCCAGGTCCGCGCCCGTCGGGGTGCCGAAGACGCGCTCGAAGTCGGCGGCACGCTCCGGCGCACCATGCTCCAGCGTCGCGAAGATCGCGCCCCCGTCGTCGTTGGTCACGACGATGGTGAGGTCCGGGCGCGGCTCGGCCGGGCCGACGAGCAGGCCGTTGGCGTCGTGCAGGAAGGTGAGGTCGCCCATCAGCGCGCACGTGGGCGCCTCGCGGGTCAACGCGATCCCCACGGCGGTGGCGACGCAGCCGTCGATCCCCGCGAGACCCCGGGACCCGACGACGGTGACGGCGCTCGCGGATCCGGTTGCGGCCCAGTCGAGGTCGCGCGCCGACTGGGACGAGCCGACGAAGACGACGGCGCTGCGGCCGGTCTCGTCCGACCAGGCACCGGCGGCCTCCAGCACCGTGGTGGCGACGGACAACCCGGTGACCTCGGTGGGCGACCACAGCGGCGCCTCGGCCAGGCGGTCGCCCGCCTCGGCCCACTGGCGCGTCCAGTCTGCGTCCGGCGCCGCGACCCTCGATGCGTCCGGCCCGCCCTCCAGCACAGCCGTGGCCGCGGCGATCGCCGCCCACGGGTGGACCCGCGCGACCCGCGACGCCGGGTCCGCCCAGTCCGGGCCGACGGTGACGGACTCGACCCGGGCGACCCGGCGCAGCAGCCCCGCCACGTCCCGCGTGAGCGTCAGCCTCCCGACCACGAGGACCCGGTCGGGCAGGTGCTCGTCGAGCCAGTCGGTGCAGGTCAGCAGCAGCGGGCCGTGCGGGATCACGGCCTCGCGGTCCATCCGTCCGAACGGCTCGGACACCACCAGCCAGCCCGCCGCCCTCGCGAGCCGCACCGCCTCCCCGGCCAGCTCCGGCTCCGGCAGGTCGCCGATGACCATGACTGTGCGCGAGGCCGCACCCGCGGCGAGGAGCGACTCACCCAGATCGCGCTGCGCCCCGCCCGCGGCCGGCACGGCCGCCGTCCACGGCGCGCCGCCAGGGCGTCCGTCGAGCGGCTCCGGCCACGGATCCGCGCAGCCCTGCGCCCCGCCGGCCGCCGGCGTCAGCGGGTCGCGCAGCGCCACGTCGAGGTGCACCGGACCGGCCCACCCGGACAGTGCCCCCATGGCGGCGGCGCAGGCCCGGGAGACGGCGGAGCGCCATACGGGCACCTGACCGGCGCGACGCTCGGGCGCCGGGATCTCGTGCCGCCAGCGCACCGCCTCCCCGAACATGCCGGGCTGCACGGTCGTCTGGTTGGCGCCCGTGCGCAACAGCTCGGCGGGACGGTCGCAGGACAGGACCAGCAGGGGCACGCCCGCGTGGTGGGCCTCGAGCACCGCGGGGTGCAGGTTGGCGACGGCGGTCCCGGAGGTGGTGATGACGGGCACGACGCGACGGGAGACCTTGGCCAGCCCCAGCGCCAGGAACCCCGCCGACCGCTCGTCCACGCGCACGTGCAGGCGCACGCGACCCTCCCGGTCCGCGGCCTGCACCGCGTAGGCCAGCGGCGCCGACCGCGACCCGGGGCACAGCACCACGTCGGTGACGCCGTGCCGGACCAGCTCGTCGACGAGCACCTCGGCGAGGGCCTGGGAGGGGTTCATGCGCCCATCCTCGCCGACGCGACGAGCTCGGCGTGGCAGTCGGCCAGCCGGGTCCGCCACCGGTCGACCCGGTCGGGCGGGGCCGCCCACCGGTCCAGCAGCTCGGGGTCCGCCGTCACCTCCCGTATGCCGATCGCCCCCCGCCTCGGCACGCAGCTGTCCTGCGCGACGTCGCCCTCCAGCAGGGCGACGGTCCCGAGCCCGCACGCGTGGTCGAGTCGCGGCAGGCTGGCCGCGAGGGCCACGCCGGCGCGGATCCCGACGGAGGTGTCGAGCGCGGAGGACACGACGGCCGGCAGCCCGCAGGCCTCGACGACGGCGAGCGCCGCGCGGACCCCACCGAGCGGGGCCACCTTGACGACGACGAGGTCCGCCGCGTGGAGCCGGGCCACGCGGACCGGGTCGGTGGCCTTGCGGATGGACTCGTCGGCGGCGACCGGGACGTCGACGTGCCGCCGCGCGAGGGCGACGCGCAGCTCGGCGAGCTCCTCGACGGTGCGGCAGGGCTGCTCGGCATACTCCAGGTCGCAGCGGCCCAGGGCGGTCAGGGCGGTCACCGCCTCGGCCACGGACCAGCCGCCGTTGGCGTCGACGCGGACCCGCGCGGCGGGCCCCATGACGCGCCGCACCTCGGAAACCCGGGCCACGTCGTCGGCCAGGGTCTGTCCGGTCTCGGCGACCTTGACCTTGGCGGTCGTGCACCCGTCGAAGCGCGCGAGCACCCCCGCCACGTCGCCCGCAGCCACCGCCGGCACGGTCGCGTTGACCGGGACCTCGTCCCGGACCGGGTCCGGCCAGCCGACCCAGGCGGCCTCGACGGCGGCGGCGAGCCAGCGGGACGCCTCGGCGGGCGGGTACTCCAGGAAGGGCGCGAACTCCCCCCACCCCGCAGGCCCTCGCAGCAGCGCCGCCTCCCGGTGCGTCACCCCGCGGAACCGGGTCCGGAGCGGGATCGACACGACGGACAGCGCGTCGAGGAGGTCGCCGAGCGGTGGTGGGGTGGGGGACGGCATACGGCCATCATCCCTGCTCCCGTCCCACCCCGGTCGATGCGACTACCTGAGGTAGGGCCCGAGGAGGGGGGCGGCGGGGTCGGCCAGCGCCACCTCGACCCGGTCCCCGAAGTGCGCGCGCATCGTCGGCAGCGCGTCCGCCGGCCACCACCGCGCCTCGACGTTCTCGTCGTCGCCGACCGCCGGCTCCCCCGCCACCCACCGCATCCGGAAGGTATGGTCGACGTACTGCGCGTGGTCACCGTTGGCGTGCCGCACCGGCTCGGTCGTCGACAGCCACACGAACCGCTCGACCTCGGCCGTCACCGACGCCTCCTCCGCGACCTCCCGCACCGCCGCCTCGTGCACCTCCTGACCCGGCTCGACGATGCCGGTGACCGGGCTCCACTCGTCGGTGTCCGCGCGCCGCATGAGCAGCACCTCCGCGGCGGCACCCTCGCCACGCAGCACCACGGCGGTCACGCCGATCAACCACAGCGGCGCGTGCCCCACGTGACGACGCAGCTCGACGATGAACTCAGGGATCGGCATGACCCTCACTCTAGGCACCCCCGTATGCCGCCCACCCCGCTCGCCGCGCTCGCCGCGCTCGTCGCGCTCGCCGCCTCCCGCCCCGCGGCTATCCTCAGGTCTCGTGAGCGCCCTGGAGACCGTCAGCGAGACCTTCGACCCGTCGGCGTGGCACGAGGTGCCCGGCTTCGACTTCACCGACATCACCTACCACCGCGCCCACGACCTCGGCTGCGTGCGCATCGCGTTCGACCGGCCCGGGGTGCTCAACGCGTTCCGCCCCCACACGGTCGACGAGCTCTACACGGCGCTCGACCACGCCCGGCGCACCCCCGACGTGGGCGTCGTGCTGCTCACCGGCAACGGGCCGCACCCCGAGGGCAGGTCCCGCGAGACCGCCGGGTGGGCCTTCTGCACCGGCGGCGACCAGCGCATCCGGGGGCGCTCCGGCTACCAGTACGCCGCGGACGGGTCCGACGACGTGACCGCCGCCGGCGTCGACGAGCGCCGCGTCAAGGCCGAGGGGGGCCGGCTGCACATCCTCGAGGTGCAGCGGCTGATCCGCACCATGCCCAAGGTGGTGATCGCCCTGGTCAACGGATGGGCGGCCGGTGGCGGCCACTCGCTGCACGTCGTGTGCGACCTGACCATGGCCAGCCGCGAGCGGGCCCGCTTCAAGCAGACCGACGCGGACGTGGGCTCCTTCGACGCGGGCTACGGCTCGGCCTACCTCGCGCGCATGGTCGGCCAGAAGCGCGCCCGCGAGATCTTCTTCCTGGGCCGCACCTACACCGCCGAGGACATGCAGCGGATGGGCGCCGTCAACCTGGTCAGCGACCACGCCGACCTCGAGGCCGACGCGCTGCAGGTGGCGCGCGAGATCCTGGGCAAGTCGCCGCAGGCGCAGCGGATGCTGAAGTTCGCCTTCAACCTGGTCGACGACGGCCTCATGGGCCAGCAGGTCTTCGCGGGCGAGGCGACCCGGCTCGCCTACATGACCGACGAGGCGGTCGAGGGGCGCGACCAGTTCCTGCAGAAGCGCGAGCCTGACTGGTCCCCCTTCCCCTGGTACTTCTGAGGGCGCGGGGCAGCCGTGGTCTACCGCAAGGGCACCAAGAAGCCGATCCCCGTGGAGCGCGCCATCTCCGAGCGCGACCGTATGGCGGTCGAGCGCGCCTGCCGCGACGCGGTCCCGCCGCGGCTGCGCAGCACCCGCCGCGTGGACTTCACGGTGCGGCACCTCACCGTGCGGGTCTACGTCCACGCCCCCGTCGACCCGACGAACCTCGACGGGGAGTGGCGCTCGCGGCACCTCGCCCGGCTGACCTACCAGCCCGACCAGGCGGCGTGGACCCTCACCTATCCGGCCGGCAACCGGTGGCGGGACACCCCCGAGCTCATGGGCTCGCTGCGGCTGGTGCTCCAGCGGACCGTGGCCGACCAGGCGCAGCGCATCGTCGAGGGCTGAGGGCGCGGGTCGACGCTCCGGCAACCCCACGGCGGCGTCGTCCGGCTACCGGGTGGGTTTCACCAGGGTCATCGGTGGTGCTTCCCACCCGGTACGGCTGCGGCTCCCCCACGACCGCGCCGCCCGGCTACCGGGTGGATTCCGCCGGCGTACTCGACGGTGCTTCCCACCCGGTACGGCTGCGGCTCCCCCACGAAGCCCGGGGCCTCGCTCAGGGAGCCTCGCCGGGCGCGACCTGCATGGCCAGGTAGTTCTCCACCCCGGTCCGGGCGATGGCGTCCAGCTGCCCCTCGAACCAGTCTGCGTGGGTCTCCTCGTCGCGCGCCATGCCCTCGAAGACGTTGGCGGTGGCGTGGTCCCCGAGCGCGTGGCACTCCTCCGCCGACGCGTTGAACTGCGCGACCGCCGCGATCTCGCTGGCCAGCGCGAGCCGCAGCATCTCCTCGGCGGTCTCGCCGATGCCGATCGGGTGGAGGCGCTGCACGTTGGGGTGGCCGTCGAACATCAGGATCCGCTCGATCAGCTCGTCGGCGTCCTTCATCTCCCCGATCGACAGCTCGTAGAAGACCTTGCCGAGCCGGGGCAGACCCCAGTTGTCGAGCATCCGCGCGTGCAGGAAGTAGGTGTTGACCACGGTGAGCTCGAAGGTCAGCGCCTCGTTGAGGAGCTCGGTGATCCGGGGGCTACGCGGCTGCATGGGAATCCTCCAGGGCCGTGGACAGGGCGGACACCCGGGCCAGCTGCGACCCCAGCGTCAGCTCGAGCGCAGTGGGGTCGAGCCGTGTCTCACGGTACCGGTGGAGGAGCGAGCGCACCGCCGGGACGCACCCCCCGCACACCGTCCCGGCGCCCGACTGCTGGCACACGGCACCGAGCGTGCGGGCGCCCGCAGCGACCACCGCGTCGATGTCGGTGTCGCGCACGACGCGGCAATGGCAGACGATCATGCAGGCACGGCTAACCTCAGTGAGGCTCGCCTTAGCAGCGATGTGCACGAGATCACACCGCCCACCAGGTCTGGTCAGCCCGCGTCCAGGGAATCCACCTAGAGTCATGCCCTTGAGGGGAGTACTTCCCACGTCCCGACCCGGTCAGTCCGGCGCCCCGGCGCCTCGGGCGGGAGCCCTGCGACGAGCAGCGGTGAAGGAGACCTCAGACCGCCATACGACGATCTGAGGACCCTGATGACCCCCTCCGCGATGCTGCCCGCCGCGAGCTCCCTGGACACCATCGGCTCCCCCATGCTGTGGGGCGTCACGATCGGTGCCGTCCTGGCGCTCTTCGCCCTCGACTTCCTGCTCACCCGCAAGCCCCACAAGGTCTCCATGAAGGAGGCCATCGGCTGGTCGGTGTTCTACATCGCCCTGCCGCTGCTCTTCGGTGCGTGGGTGTGGGCGAGCTTCGGCTCGCAGCAGGGCATGGAGTACTACACCGGCTACCTGGTCGAGAAGTCCCTGTCGGTGGACAACCTCTTCATCTTCATGCTGCTGCTCGCCGGTTTCGCGGTGCCCAAGGAGCTGCAGCAGCGCGTCCTGCTGATCGGCGTCGCCGGCGCCCTGGTGCTGCGCGGCATCTTCATCGCGCTGGGCGCCCAGCTCATCGCGAGCTTCGACTGGGCGTTCCTGCTCTTCGGGGTGATCCTGCTGGTCACCGCCGTCAAGGTGTTCCGCGACGCGGCCGCCGACGCCGAGCACACCCCGGTGTCCCAGATGCCCGTGGTCCGGCTGATCAACCGGGTATGGCCCGTGGCCCAGGACTACCACGGGATTCGTATGACGATCCCCGCCGCGGCGTCCGGCGGCCGCCGGCTCCTCACGCCGCTGGCCGTCGTGACGCTGGCGATCCTCGGCACCGACATCATCTTCGCGATCGACTCGGTGCCGGCGGTCTACGGCATCACCGGCGACCCCTACCTGGTCTTCGCGACCAACGCGTTCGCCCTGCTGGGGCTGCGGGCGCTCTACTTCGTCCTCGAGGGCGCCCTGGCGCGACTGGTCCACCTGGGCTACGGCCTGGCGATCATCCTCGGCTTCATCGCCGTCAAGCTGGTGCTGCACTGGGCCCACGGCATCTGGCCGGGCGTGCCGACCGTCCCGACGGTGTGGTCGCTCGTCGTCATCGTGGCCGTGCTGGCGATCGTGACCGTCACGAGCCTGCGCGCCACCCGCGGCGATCAGCCCCAGGACCGCGAGGCCTTGCGCTGACGGCCACGCGTCCGGCCGCTCTCCGGCAGTGACGACGCTGGGTACTCACCCACTCGCGTATCAGTGATCACTGCCGCCACATGACGGACGGCTGACCGGCGGAACTCCCTCCGCCGTCTCGCCATCGGCCGCGCCGGCCCTCTACAGTGGAGGGTCGGCCCGCTGCGGCCGCTCACCCGCAGCCCGGCTTCCCCCGCGTCCCCTCCGAATGGCTTCCATGCGCTACCAGGCACGTCACCGTCCGGCCGCCCGGACCCACCGACTGGTGTCCCCGCCCGTGCTCGCCGTCGCCACCCTCGCCGTCGCCGCGGGCAGTGCCGTCGCCGCCACGGGGCTCGCCCCGCGAGCCGACTCCACCCCGACGGCGTCCGCGGCACCGGCCGAGTCCCCGACCGCGGCCGCCCCAGTGCGGCACGCCCCGCCGACCGCCGCGTCCCGCGGCACCGCCCGGCAGCCGATCACCGCGGCATCGGTGGCGCGACTCCTCGCGCCGGTGCCCGTGCCCCCCGCGCTCACCCAGGTCCGCCCCGTGGACTCGGCGGCCACCGCGCGGGTCAAGGCGCAGCTGGCCGGGGCCCGGGTGGCCTACGACCGGAGCCGGACCGCGCTCGTCGCAGCCCAGGGCGCCACCCTGGTCCGGGCGACCAGCTCCCCGCAGACCGACGCACCGGTGGACGCACCGGCGGCCTCGCCCGTGGCCGAGCAGCGACAGGGCGCCGGCAGCGGGGTGCGCGCCCGCAACGGGGCCGGTCCCGAGGCGGAGCTGCGCACCGCCGCGGACCGTCACGCCGCGACGACCCGCCAGCTCACCACCCTGCGCGACCAGGCCGCCACCCTCGAGGCGGCCGACACCGCCCGCGTCCTCGCCGACGGCTCCGGGGTCCGCCTCGCCGACGGCCGCGTGGTCACCACCATCCGCCCCGGGACCGCGGTGCTCGGCAACGGCCACAGCGTCACCCCCCAGGTCAGCCGGTGGATCGGGGAGGCGCTGGACGAGCTCTACCGCGCCGGGATGCCGCGCTCCGACCAGGACGCCGCCAACCTCGCCATCGTCATCTTCAACGAGTCCGGGGGCGACCCCGGCAGCCGCAACACCTACGACAGCAACGCCGCCGCCGGGATGCCCTCCTTCGGCCTGATGCAGACGATCGGGCCGACCTTCGACGCGTTCGCCCTGCCGGGCCGCACGGACAAGACCGACCCGGTCGCGCAGATCATCGCGGGTGCGCGCTACGCCACCGACACCTACGGCGGCCTCGCCAAGGTGCCGGGCGTCGCGAGCCTGCGCTCCGGCGGCCCCTACCTCCCCTACTGACCGCACCCCGCAGCGCCGCCCACGGCGGCACGCACCAAGGTCGGCACGCCCCCAGGCGGCACCCCAAGGCCGCACGGACCAGGGCCGCACGGCGGTCACGGCATACGGGCTCGACCACCCTGGCGGGGTGGAACGCCTACGCTGACCCCATGGGAATCGGTGATCGGCTCAGGGACAACCTCACCGGCGCAGCGCGGATGGCCGCGCACCTCGCGACCGGGCCGCTGCACAGCCAGGAGCGACGGACCTGGGGCGCGACGCCCGAGGAGGTCGAGGCGACGCTGCCCGGCGACGAGCTGATCGAGGGATACGACTGGCGGTCGACGCGGGCCGTGACGATCTGGGCGCACGACGACGAGGTGTGGCCGTGGCTCGCGCAGATCGGGCGCGGTCGCGGCGGCTTCTACAGCCACCAGCTGCTCGAGCAGCTGGCCGGCTCCCTCGACGACAACGTCGAGCAGATCCTGCCCGAGCTGCAGGACCTGCGCGTCGGCGACGAGGTGCGGCTGCACCCGCAGCTGCCACCGCTCGTGGTGGACCAGGTGACGCCCGGCGAGACGCTCGTGCTGGCCGGCATCCCCCACGGCGGGCTCCTGCCCACGACGGTCTGGTCCTACCACCTGCGCCCGCTCAGCCAGGGCCGCACCCGGCTGATCGAGCGCAACGCCTACGCCCACGGCGAGGGCCTCGGGGAGCGCCTGGCCGGCGGCCCCTACGTCATCGAGCCGGTGAGCTTCGTGATGAGCCGGGAGATGCTGCTCAACATCAAGCGGCTGGCCGAGCAGCCCTCCTGGCCGAGCAGCCCTCCCCGCCCTAGAGCTTCTGGATCGCCTTGACGATCTCGTTGGCGGCCAGCGCCACGAAGGCCACCGCGCACAACACCATCAGCACGTTGGACCACACCTCGTTGCGCCACTCCCGCGGCACCCGGTCGGTGTTGAGGATCCACAGCAGCGTGATCGCGAGGAAGGGCATGAAGAAGGACC